>JBJXGP010000372.1:0-13551 GCA_046160425.1 Planctomycetaceae bacterium | reverse complement strand
GATGATCCAGCTCAGCCACACCCATCTGCTGCTCCGTCGACTGTCGCCGTCACCCACGCCAAAATTCCACTACCGACAGGTCGCCTGAAATGCCTGAAAAAGAAGGAAACGTTTCCGGATAGACTCTAACAGCTCAATCAGCGTGAAACCTTTGCGTCGAGTTACAAATCGCGACATAAAACGCCTCCTGAAAACATGTGTGAAGAGAAAATATCGATTCACTTACCTGTATTAGACTAACACGCCTGTACGAAAGCCGCAATCGAAATCTCAATGTTGGCATTGAAACTGAAAATGTCATCAAGCTGTAATCGACTCCAATGATTGCTTATACTATCAGACGTGAAGCGATGAAACCGACAATCGGCCCTATAACCGATCGGTCGTCGAGCTGGCAAGGCGAGACACTCATGATTCGACAATCTGTCATGCACCCTGTCCGCTCGATTTCGCGACTGGCATTCGCAACTTCTGTCAGTTTATGCATCGTCATCCTGGCGATTGTCCCTTCTCCGTTGATGTCCGATGAAGCATCCGACATTGAGTTCTTCGAAAAACAAATCCGCCCGATCCTCATCGAGCGATGTTACGAATGTCACAGCGACGAGAAACACGAGGGGGGACTGCGGCTCACCTCGCGCGAACTTCTGCTCCAGGGGGGCGAGACGGGAGCCGCCGTCGTGCCGGGCAAGCCAGACGAGAGCCTGCTGATCCGCGCCGTGGGATACGTCGATGAATTGAAAATGCCTCCGAAAGGCAAATTGTCTGAGTCCGAGATCGAGAAACTCACACAATGGGTCGCGATGGGGGCGGTCTTTCCCGGTTCGACGACGGCACCCACTGCGACTGAGCCTCATCGCTTCGAAGTGACTCCTGACCAGAAAAGCTGGTGGGCCTTTCAACCGATTCGCGATCCGGCTCCCCCGGATGTGAAAAACGTATCCTGGCCGCAGAATGAAATCGACCGCTTCATTCTCGCAGAGCTTGTGTCACACAATCTGTCACCCGCCGATCCCGCCTCACGGCGCGCATGGATTCGTCGGGCCACGTTCGATCTGACGGGGCTGCCACCCACACCGGAAGAGGTTGATGCATTTCTTACGGACAGCTCACCCGATGCGTATGCAAACGTCATCGATCGACTGCTGGCCTCTCCCGCATATGGCCAGCGCTGGGCGCGGCATTGGCTCGACGTCGTCCGCTACGCCGATTATCACGACGGCGATCCGACCGTCCGCGCGCCCGTTTGCGAACCGCTTCAAGCCTGGCGATACCGCGATTGGGTCGTGGCGTCGTTCAATAACGACCTTCCCTTCGATCAGTTCATCGTGCATCAGATTGCCGGCGATCTGCTACCCGTTCCCGAAGGTCGGGAGTTCTATGCCGACGGGATCATCGCGACGACGTTTCTCTCAAACGGCTCGTGGGATCGCGGCGACGCCGACAAGGAAAAAATGCTCAGCGATATGGTCGATGACAATATTGATACCATCGGCAAAGCGTTCATGGGACTGACTCTCGGCTGCGCGCGCTGTCACGACCACAAGTTCGACCCGATCTCGAACGAGGATTACTACGCGCTTGCGGGAGTCTTTTACAGCACTCGCATCCTGAAGGAACTGGGGGGCAAAGGTGACAACTACACATTGAATCGCGTGCCGCTCGTCGAGCATGCCTATCTCACCAAACGCGATGAGCAGTTGAAACTCATCGTTGAGGTCAACGCGAAACTGGCGGAACTCGATAAGAAATCTCCCAAGCCCGCCGATGACGATCCCGAACGTGTCGCGCTCGTCGGCCAGCGCGACACGCTGCAAAGCGAACTGCTCCCCGAACCCCCGACGGCCGAAGCCGCATCGGAAGGAGGCGTCCCCGGCAGCCTGTTCCCGGGAATTCAGGATGTGCCGATTCATATCCGCGGCAGTTACACGCGATTGGGGCCGATCATCGCTCGACGTATGCCGCAATTCTTCTCGAATGCTGCGACTCCCAGGATTACGACCGGGAGCGGACGACGTGAAGTCGCGGCGTGGGTGACGGCGAAGGAAAACCCGCTCACCGCGCGGGTCATCGTCAATCGCGTCTGGCAATGGCATTTCAGCACGGGACTCGTGCGCACGCCAAATAACTTCGGCATGTTGTCCGAACAGCCGTCACATCCCCAGTTGCTCGATTGGCTCGCGACGCAATTCATAGCGGACGACGGGTCGCTGAAAAAACTCCATCGACGGATCATGCTCTCGGCAACGTATCAACAAAGCAGTGCGGTTCCACAAGAACAACTCGAACTCGACCCTGAAAATCGCTGGCTAGGCCGATTTTCCGCCCGCCGGCTGGAAGCCGAAGCGATCCGCGACGCGATGCTGGCCGCGACGAGAAAACTGGACACAGCAGCGGGAGGGCCAGCGACCCATGACCTGAACACGCTACGTCGATCGCTCTACGTGCAGACGGCTCGATGGGATCGCAGCAGCTTCGCCACGCTGTTCGACGCCGCAAATCCCGATGCCTCCGAAGAAAGACGGAACGTCAGCACCGTCGCGCCGCAATCGCTGTTCCTGCTCAATCACGAATTCACGCTCACCCAGGCAAGACAACTGGCAGAACGGCTGATCCGTGAAGTCCCCGGCGATTCGCCCGAATCCGAAATGGCGCGCATCCAACTCACATACCAGCTTCTCTTCGCACGCCCTGCCACCGAAGAAGAACTCGCCATCGCCCGACTGATCGTAAGCCAAGGTGCGACTCCTGGTGACACAACCGGCTGGACCGACCTCGCGCACGTGCTGCTCTGCAGCAATGAGTTCGTTTACATCGACTGACGGAACAAATAATATCCACGCCGATGAAAGTAACCGTCATGCACAATCTATCTCACCTTTCTCGCCGCGAATTGCTCGCTCGGACGGCGTGCGGCTTTGGGTCGCTGGCGCTGGCGGATATGCTGGCTCGCGAAAGTACGACGGCACGTGCCGGTGAACCCGACCGCGCAGCTCAGCCATATGCAGTGCGAGCGCCGCATCATCCGCCGAAGGCCAAGCGGATCATTTTCCTGTACATGCCGGGGGGGCCGTCGCATGTCGATCTGTTCGACCCCAAGCCCCGCTTGATCGAAGACAACGGCAAACCGCTCCCCTTCGAGAAACCGAAGCTCCTGCGAACGCAGACCGGCAACCTGCTCGCGTCGCCGTGGAGATTCGCGAAACATGGCGAGTCGGGAACCGAAGTGAGCGAATTGCTGCCGCATGTTTCATCGCGCATCGATGACATCTGCGTCATCCGCTCGATGGTCGCCGACAACATCAACCATTCGGGGGCCGCGTTGCAGATGTGTTCCGGCGAGCAAGCGTTCTCGCGCCCGAGCATGGGTTCGTGGCTGACATATGGACTGGGGACCGAGAACCAGAACCTGCCGGGCTTCGTGGTCGTCAGTCCCGCGGCGGTGTTTCAGGGAGCGCAGCTCTGGGCATCGAGTTTTCTCCCCAGCGCTTATCAGGGAACGCTGATCCGCGATTTGAAAAATCCGATCGCGAATCTCGCCGACCCTTCCGGAAAACTGGATCGCCAGCGAATGAAACTCGATTCTCTCCGCCACCTCAATGAAATCCACAAGCGCGAACGGGTGATCGACAGCCAACTCGATGCGCGAATCGCCGCGTTCGAACTCGCGTTCCGCATGCAGCGAGAAGCTCCCGAAGCGTTCGACTTGACGCAGGAAAGCAGCGAAACGCAAAAACTGTACGGCATCGACAACCCAGCGACTGACCTCTTCGGCCGACAATGCCTGATGGCGAGACGACTCGTCGAACGAGGAGTCCGTTTCGTCCATCTCTTCGATGCCCCGGCGAATAATGCCTGGGATCAACACGGCGGACTTCGAGAAAATCTACCGAAGCGCTGCGAGGCCGTCGATCAGCCGATCGCCGCGCTGTTGATCGATCTCAAGTCGCGCGGGCTGCTCGAAGATACGCTCGTCTGGTGGGGCGGAGAATTCGGCCGCACGCCGACCGCCGAGGGGACGAACGGCCGCGAGCATCATCCGTTCGGGTTCACGATGTGGCTCGCGGGGGGCGGCATCCGCGGCGGGATGGTACATGGCGCGACGGACGACTTCGGCTGGCATTCGGTCCACGACATCGTTCACGTTCACGACCTGCACGCCACGATTCTGCATCTGATGGGCTTCGATCACGAACAATTGACGTATCGTCACGGCGGCCGCGATTATCGACTGACCGACGTCTACGGCGAGGTCGTCCAGAATATTCTCACCTGACGAGAAATATTCTTCGGTGGTCGGAAGGCACTGGCGGCTTGCCCGCCAGTGTCTTTAACTCAACTCCTGCGAAACGATTATCGTTGGCCAGAGAGCGCCTTCGCCCGTCGGACGAGTTCCAGAAACTCCGCCTGCCGGCCGGTCGGATCTTCGCCTTTCGAAGCTGTCGCCAATTCGAGGACGGCGTCGTAATTCGCCGCTCCGCGATAATTCGAATTCCGCAGCAGCAAACCGTACATCGCCACCGCCGACGACCAGCCGAAATCGGCCTTCTGGACGGGATCGAGTTGTTGAAATTCCTGTTCATCCTTCAGTGGGAATTCGAGTTTGACGCTCTCGGTCTTGACTCCTTCAAGGGTCTGCGGAGATTGATACCGCACCTTGACGGTCAGCCACTCGTTGGACAAATTCGTCGGTTCGGCAGCGTCCGGTTCTTTCGGTGCATCGGTCTTCGGCACCCCTTGATACTTCAGATCGTCGACGACCGGCGGTTGCCGCACGATGCCGGTCGGCACGATTTCGTACAGAGCCACCACCGAGTGACCGGCACCGAGATCGCCTGAGTCTTTCGCATCGTCGTTGAAATCCTGCGCGGGCATCAGGCGATTTTCGTATCCGATCAGCCGATACTCGGCGACGCGCGACGGGTTGAACTCGACTTGTAGTTTCACATCCTTGGCGATCGTGTATAGCGTCGAGGTCAGTTCTTCGACGAAGACCTTGCGGGCTTCGTGCGTCGAGTCAATGTAGCCATACTGTCCGTTGCCGCGGTCGGCGAGTTTTTCGAGTTTGGCGTCTTTGAGATTCCCCATGCCGAAGCCGAAGATGCTCAGATAAATTCCGGCGGTGGCATTTTCCTTAAGGAACGTCACCAGTTGATCGTCGTCGGTGATGCCGACGTTGAAGTCGCCGTCGGTACAGAGGATCACGCGGTTCGAACCCTCCTTGAGCAGGTTCAGTTTCGCCGTGTCGTAGGCGAGTTGAATCCCCGCCGCCCCGTTGGTCGAGCCTTCCGCCTTGAGGCGCGTGATCGCCGACATGATTTCGCTCCGCTGCTGTCCCGACGTCGGCGGTAACAGCAGTTGAGCCGTATTCGAATAGGTGACGATCGAGATATGATCTTTCTCACCGAGTTCTTCCGCGAGCATCTGCAAGGCGACCTGCACCAGCGGGAGTTTGTTCGGATCCTGCATCGAACCGGAGACATCGATCAGGAAGACGAGATTGCTGATCGGCCGTTCGGCTTTGGGGATTTCTTTTCCCACGAGGCCGATGCGGACGAGTTTATGCTGCGGAGCCCACGGGCAGGCTCCATGCGCGACGGTGACCGCGAGGGGATGTTCGGTCGGCTGCGGATCGCGATAGCGAAAGTAGTTCACCAGTTCTTCGATGCGGACCGCATCGACGGGAGGCATCGCCCCTTGCTGCAAAAACCGCCGCACGTTGGCATACGCCGCCGTATCGACATCGAGCCCAAACGTCGAGAGGGGCTGCTTGCGCGGCGAGAGGAAATCGTTCTCGACAAGCGGGGCGTAGGTTTCGTTGGAGGCCGCCTCACGCGCCCGTCTTAAAGCGTCATCATGATTTTTGTCTCGAACGCCAAAACCTAACTCCCATCCTTCATCTCGTTCGCCTCCAAATCGATCGTCTAATTGCTTTTTGCTTTCGTCGGTCACTTCACTCAAGATGTAACGTCCCCGAGATTCGCCAAGCTCCGTTGTGCTTTCAAAATTAGTATCTGGCTTTTCTTTTGCGGATAAAGACAACGCGGATGGTTTCTTGTCAGCTTCGGCTTCGGTTCGAGTGAGTTTCGGACTACCGGCCGTCGGGCCTGCTGCCCCCGTGCGGTCGAGATATCTCTTCAAGGCTTCCTGACGAGCGCCTTCGGGCTTACTTTCTCGAGTACGATTGGATGCCGCTAAATTTCTGGGTTCACTGGTTGGAGTTGTAGGACGATTTTCATCCGCGTACGAACCACCTGTGACATTGAGTGTCGCGCCGTTGCCGTTGGCAACTCCATTGGTGGACGAAACCACGCCGGGCCGAATGCTTTCTTCAAACCATTCCTCATTTTCGGCTTCCGCCTTCGCCTGCGGTTTTGATTTCTCTCCACCGACACCAAAGGTTGTGGCTTGCCTTGATTCGAGACTTTCATCTGAATGAACGCCGCCTAAACCGCCAAGATTGCCATCACCGTTCGACGCATAGCCGAGACTTTCCAGCATCCGACGTTCTTCAGGTTTCAACGAGGGAGCATCCGTTGGCCGTCTAAAGGATGGCGAGAATCGGTTGTCAGCAAGTTTCTTACCATCGGCGTAATACTCCCTTTGAGAATCTTCATCGCCATGAAGCGTATAGAAGAAGAAACCGATTAACAGCAATGCCGACGACGACATTCCCGTCAGCAAAAGTTTCGTTCTTTTCGACACTCGACGACTCGCGTCGTTCGGAGCGACTAACACGTTTGACGCAGGGATCGACGCTGGAATGACCTTCGGTGAATACCCTGCCGGCAGCGGTTCGGCTTTGAGCGCGGCCGTCAGTTCGCGGGCGCAGGCCTCGATCTCGGCCACTTCGGCGAGCGCTTCGGGACAATCGGCGATCTCGTGTTCGAACGCGGTTCGTTCGTCGGCGGAGAGTTCTCCGAACGCATACGCCGAAAGCCGGGGGTCATCGGAAAATTGATGTGTCGTGGTCATGATATTATTCCCCAAGGGGTGATTGCCGTATCGATTATGATTTGACGCCGCAATGCTGGCGGAGGCTTTTAATGCCGCGATGGATCAGGAGGCCGACTTGCGAGATGCTGGTCCCCGTCACTTCGCTGATTTCCCGGTAGCTCAACCCCGCTTGAAACTTGAGGCGAATGACCTCTTGCTGATTTTCCGGGAGATGCTTAAGGCTGTCGAAGATGCGTCGATATTCATCCTGGACGACCGCGTTGTCGTGCGGGCTCTTCTCGCGGTCCCCGGCATCCATTTGAGATACATCCATGGTTTGCGGCATGCGTTGCTCCTTGCGCCTGGTGTCGATCGCGCGGTGACGGCACACCGTATACAACCACGCGGTCGCGTGCCCATTGAGATCCGCCGGGACTTCCCGGCAGAGCCTGAGGAATGTCTCTTGCACGACGTCGCGAGCCTGTTCGAGGTCGTGCGTAATGCGATAGGCGTACCGGATCAGGGACGCTTCATGATGCGCCAATAGTTGCTGAATCCAGGTGGGTGGATGTTCCTGATCGTGCTCGGCCATCCGTCTTTCCTGCGAATTGTCGTGTCTATCTGCCAGTAAAGACGCACGAGACCCGAATTTCTTTCAACGAATTTCGGGATTTTTGGAGATTTATTGATTCAACCGTTGTTTGCCTGGCGCTCGCAAATCATCTGAAGTGAGCTTCACGAACCGGAATCAAGCGGCGACAGCGGGATTTTCAGTCCTGTAGACACCCGTTCGTGAGCGGCTGGGGTGATCGCGCCAGCGGACAGGCCGTGCTGATTCGCGTCGTCAATGACCAAGGTTTCGCGGCTGAAAAAAAATTACCGTTTTTTCCGCTCGACCGACAGTAACGCATGATGAATGCGATCCACCGTCTCGACCTTGGGGGAGGTCTTCCCCGTTTCGATCCGACAAATTGTCTCGTACCGCATTTTGGCGATCTTAGCGAGTTCCCGCTGTGACAGACCGGCGGCGAGCCGTCGCCGGATGAACTTGCGGGCCAGCGAGACGCGGACGTACTCCAGCGCCGGGTATCGCCCTTGGCCATCAGGTTCGGGGAGTGCCGGTAGATCAGACATCTTCACCAGACGATCATACTCCTCTCGCGGTACGAGCACGTATTTTTTTTTGTCGATTGTGATCGATTGCATTATAATCAGTCTCCGTAAAAATCCCGTCGATGTCCGATTTTCTCGATGACAACCACGTCACCTACGACGTGGAACTGCAGGCGATAATCTCCCGTCCGCAGCCGCCAATGCCCGGCAAGATTCCCCGACAGTGGCTTGGCCCCGCTGACTGCCGGCCAGCGATCAAGCCGGGTAATCAGTTTCAGCACGCGGCCGTGGATAGGCTCGACCAACGCTTCGAGTTGTCCTGCCGCTTCTGTGGTGAGGATGACCGTTGTCATGTCATACATAATAATATCGTATGACATGGATATCAACATAACTTTGCAATATCGGAAATAATCAAAAGATCCGTGACGCCGCGTGGAGTCGAGCGCCATCATGTCGACGAGAGGCGACAGCCGCAGAGCGTCGACGTGGGTTGGCGTTCCGCCACAAATCACGCCGTGAAAGGGCGGAAGAAGACGTGGATATTTTTCTCCGCGAAATGCCGATTCCGTTACCGGTGACGCATAAAAAGTCCTCGCGGACAATCACTCCGTCTTCAACTGCTTGAACTCGGCGAACTCGGCTTCGAAATCGGCGGACTTCGCGGGGTCGAGATAGCGCTTGATCAACTCGTCGGCGTCCAGGCAGAGTTTGGCGACGCGAGTCTCGGTGAGTTTGTCTTTCTCCCGCCGGGCGGCTTCGACGCCGGTGACGCGGATCGTCGAAAGATCCTTCTGAAAATCATCGCGCTTGGCCAGTTTGTCCCACCGCTGCTTGAACTCCAGCGCCTCTTCGGTTTTGCCGTCCTTCAGCAATGCCAACGCACGCGACCGGAACACCGCCCCCTGCGCAACGGTGTCGATCAAACGTCCCTGCAACAACGAGATCTCTCCCTCGGCTTTCAAGCGGATCGTATCGTCGGGGAGTTCGAGATCGGTCCCTGCTTCCAATCCCGGAACGTAAGGAACTCGCGCGAGCAGCACCTTGCCGCTTCTCACGCTCAACCAGATCATGGGATGCTCGGAGGACCGGGGAATGCTGACGTTTCCGCGCCGGTCGGTGAGCAAGTACTGGATGCTGCCGGGGGCAGGCGTCGCCGGGTCGGTCGCCGATTTTTCCTGCTGTGCTTTTTCCCAGGAGGCGATTTCCCGTGGATGCACGCTCGTCAAAGTGATGTGATAACCGACGAGGCTGCGCAGCGGATTTCTCGACAACTTCAAATGGACCCGGCTCGCGGCAAGGTGCGGCTTGACCTCGACCGCCATCGTCTCCAGCCGGCGGCGTTTCCCCGGCAGCGCGGCGCGCAGGCCGCTTTGCACCGAGCACTGAATGTTGCCGCGATCAACGCTGTCAACCCGTAGAAAAGTCCACGGAACGGCTTGAATCCCTTTGACTTTTTTCTCGCGATCCAGAACCAGCAAATCGGCTTTCAGATAATCGCCTGACGCGAGTTGCCCGCAATCTTCGTCCGGGGGAGGAAACTCTCCACCGCGCAGCACGAGTTCGGCGGCCTGGCCATCGGCTTTGATCACGTGGGTATCGGCGCGGAACAGCGAATTCGCCAGCACAAACGCCGAGTGGCCCAGTTCGCGGTCTTCATGCACCCGCAACTCCGAGACCGGCCCCAGCGATTCGATCGTGGCATCCCACTCGCGACCCGACAAGCGAAATCCCGAGCCGTCGGTTTCGATTGCGATGCAGAAGACCTTGTCCCACTCCTCTCGCGAAAAGCGAGCTTTGAGAATTTCGGGAGTGAGTCGCGACACTCCCTCGGAGTTCGCCGGAGACAGCCAGTCGTTCTCGACGACGGTTTGATCCCAAAGCCCTGAAACCGACCGCAGAACGGCGTGCGAGAGTTGCGTCAGGATCCGCTCGCGAACGACGCGACCGATCGAACCATCGTTGGAAAACGAGACCGCGAGATGCACCCGATAGGGAATCAGGTCAGGAGGAATCAGCTTTGCGGGGAGAGTCGGAGTTGCCGCGTTCGCATCGGCGACGGGAGCCGATTCCGTCGGGGGCGCAGATTTTGGTTCATCACCTTCCGCCGCAACAACGTAAGATTCACATTGCCCATCGAACACGAATGTCAGCAGTCCGCCGAATAACACGTATGGTACGAACAGCACCGCCGCCAGACGCGCGATGCGAATGGCAGGGCGAAAGCAAATACTTTCGTCGGCAGATCTCTGGGAATTTGTGGTGACGATGATCATTTCAATGTAAGACCTAGTCCATATTCTTCGTACTTTGCCGGTTTACGGTGTATCCGTAGGATACCACGGGACGAGCGACCACGACTCCACATCCTGATAACTCCAGATCGGTTGATCGGGAACGCCGCGGATGTTTTTACGGTACAGGAAGTACTCGTCAGTTTCCCATAGTGGTATCAGTTCGGCTTCATTCTGCAGATGTTCGTGGAGGCGATGCATCCAGTAAATCGCGGTTTTGAAGTCGTTCGCGTTCTCGAGTTCGACGAGCTCCTGCCGCAACCAGTCAGGAAGGAAGGTGAGCGATTCGACGCGGGCCGTCGGTTCCTGACAGAGGAGGGGCCAGAAATCGGTGATCGGATCTTCGACCGTCACGGTGCGGTAAACGATATCCCAAGGGGGCGAACCGTCGGAAGCATCTTTGCTCACGTCGGCATCGATGGGAAGGAGCTCAATCTGAAACCCTAACCGTGCCCAGTCGCGAATCATTTTCTCCGCCGCGGCACGGTAATCGGGATCAGGCTCGCATGCCATCTTCAACACGGGTATCCCATCGGGAAACTGCTTCTTCACGGAAAACAGCAGCGACATCGCCATCGTGACGTCGAACGGCCTTTCGGAAATCAGCTTGCTGTAGGCGGCATGCTGCCGCGGATAAGGGGCGGAGATCAATCGGCCCCACGAAGCGTCGCCGTTCTTCAAGACGATTTCCTGAAGAATTTTCTCACGCTGAATGCTGTACGCCAATGCCCGGCGAATCTGCACGTTTTTGAAGACGGTGCTTCGCGGATGAAACTGCACCAGGTGCGTGAGCGGCAACCCGTATTTCGCGACCGTGAATCGATCGTCATTCTGCAGCGTCGCCAGATCGCCGCGATCGATATTCGCCAGCATCGATATTTCGCCGCGCATCAGCGCCTGCATGGCCTTTTGCGGGTTGGCGAATCGTCGCTCTACGATTTCGGCGATGTGGTACTCGTTCAAGCCGTCGGGTTCGGGAATGGATCGGCGATACAGAATTCGGTCTTCGCTCTGTTCGTGGATGAAAAACCGATGACCTTTCTTCTTAAGGTCGGCCGATCCGTTATCGTTCGTCGGTGATGCGACGTTTTCTACGTCGACTTTTGCTAATCCAGCGGCGTTCGTCGCCGAGGTGAGTTGCACTTCCGGCGGCGACTCGTCAGCGGCGACGGGAAAACGAAATAGCGTTTCGGCTTCGAAGGGAATTCTGGAAAACGTCACAATGAGTTCGTGCGGAGTTTTGACTTTCACCGACTCGAGATAACTCGCCAGGCGTTCGTCGTAAACGGGCGAGCCGGGACGAATGCGGCGATGGATTTCATCGGCGATAACGCGAGCGGAGACCAGCGGCAGAGATTCATCGGCCCTCCTGTTCTTGCGCAGCCAGAAATGGGCTTCGCGGCCGAGATTCGTCGGTTCCCAACGTTCGAAAAAACGGGACGAGTAATGCGTCTGAGTTTGCGTCCGCGAGACTTCGAACAGATCGACATATAACAACCGGTGATGACGTTCCTGAATTTCGGTCAACCACGGAAGGTGCGGTTCGGTGTCGACGCGACGCAAGACCCCCACCTCGAGCCTTTGACTGCGCCCCACGATGCGCCGATACAAACCGGGAAGTTGCGGGTCGCTCGGCCAGACGTGGCTCGCCAGCCGCACGTTTTCGGTCGCATCTTCGTAACGCCCTTCGTCAAATGCACTCTGCGCCGCCGTCATTAACTCGGTGGTCTTTGCACTCCAGGTCGCTTCCCAGCGGGCGGCCACTTCATGGCTTGGGAACAACGCTTTCAGCCTCCCGTGAAAATGCCGGGCCTGACGATTATCGAACTCCGCGAGCGCGGTTTGAATCAGTTGATCGATGACCGCCCCCATCTGCTCGGGTAGCGCTGCGTTCTTCGCGTCGCGGGAAAACGATTCTTCCAGCAGCACGAGGGCCGCCTCCCATTCGCCTGCATTGCGTTTGGCGATGGCCTCTGCCACCAGCAGATGCGATTGCCTCTGCGTCAGCCCCGGCCATTGCGGAGATTGCCGTTCGAGCAGATACAACATCTCGAACGCTTCGGCCAGCTTTTGCTGTTCGATCAATTCGTCGACGCGCTGCAGCATCTGGTCTTCGTGATAGATAATTTCTTTGACGTATCTCATGCGGATGCGGACTTCGGGTTGCTCGCCCCCATCGACCAGAATGAGATTCAGCAGATCGAGCTTGCTGCGCTCATCCATTAATAGTTTCAGGCGTTCCCCGCGAATTTCGCGAACAGTCGCGGCGGACTCCTTGCGATCGGACTGCCGCTGCCGACGCATCTCTCGCTTCTCGTCGGCGTTCAGACCTTGATCGAGGCGACTTTCGGCATCCTTCATCACGGTGAGGCGGAGAGCCTGATATCGTGCCGTCGTCAGCTTTTCAACCTGATTGATCAATACTTTTTTCAGCGTCGCCCCCTTGATCTGCTTCGACGTGCGCAGCGCTTCCTGCCGGAAGTAATCGATGATCAATTCCGGCAGATCGATCCTGCCTTCGTCAGGGGACTGTTCGGCGGTTTCGGCGGACATCTCTTTGGCGCGCTTGATGGTATGCAACTTCAGTTCGTCGGTATCCATCTCTTCGTAGATCACGTTCCGCAGCAGTTGTTCTTCATCGGCGGGGAGTTCATCCAACAACAGCCGGTCGACGTAGACCTTGGTATCGATCCGCTCGTTGATTTTTTCCACCATCGCCTGCAATGTTCCCGGCCGGGGATACAATGGCTCGACGACGAGAACGTATTCGGGAATGTCGGGGGGGATCGGTGTGTTCGCCGCAAGCGTGCCGCTGTCTTCCGGATTGACGAACACGACCCAGTCATGCTTGGGACCGTTCAGAAGCTGGGCATCGCCCGGGAGTTTCATCTCGCCGCGCGGCCGCGGGCCGATCGCCGGCATCACCGTCCCGATTTCAGGCTCAGCATTCGGCTTTTCAGCGGGATCCGCGGCGGGATCATTGGGCTTCTGGTCCCCTGCCTTCTTTTCGCCGTCACTCTTGGAAGCAGGATCGGCATCCTTTTCATTCGGCTTCGGATCGGCAGACTTCGTTTCAGCCTGGGCGAGTTCCCACGGAATGCCGTCGGCAAATACCGGTCGCGAAATTTCCGGAACGAACGTCGCGGCATGCAGCAGCGCGAGCATGGCACATGCGATTGTGCCGGCTCCCCACCATCGTCCGAAGAGT
>JBJXGP010000371.1:0-5500 GCA_046160425.1 Planctomycetaceae bacterium | reverse complement strand
CTTCCGAGTGTCCGAAATTCGTGAGGCAGGTCAGTTTCATACCCACTTATCATTATATCATGCCCCGTTTCTAACGCGGATGGTGTTGGGGTAAGAAGTGCTTCATCCAGCATACAGGGATCGACGCAATGCCTGAGGCTCCGGCACTCAACCCGCATTTTCAAACACAACCGTTTCACGTGAAACGGTGCCGGTCATTGCACCGCTCTTGACAAATCGCGGTACTTTATAGATCGTGGATCTGGCGTTATAATGAATGCGGCCAGACTTGCCGTTTTGCCTCCCTTTGTTGCCTTCCGAATTCGCCTTTTCGAGCGAGTGTGTCATGAACATCGTCTGCCGAATTGTGTCGTGGGGTTTGCCTCTGTTCGCTGTGCTGGTGGGTGTGTCGTCGTCGCACTCCGCTGAGCCGATCTCGTTCAATCGCGATATCCGGCCGATTCTTTCGCAGAATTGTCTCGCCTGTCATGGATTCGATGCCAAGCAGCGGAAGGCCGATCTGCGGCTCGATATCGCCGAAGGGGCCTACGCCGAGCGCGACGGAGCCTTTGCCATCAAGCCGGGGAATCTCGAGCAGAGCGAACTCTGGCGGCGGATCACCTCGACCGATCCCGACGTCATGATGCCTCCCCCCGATTCGAAGAAATCGCTGACGGATGCCGAGAAAGAAACTCTCCGCCGCTGGATCGAAGAGGGTGCTCCCTACCAGAAGCACTGGGCGTTCGAACCGCCGGTCGCGGCCGAGTTGCCTGCCGTCGGCAATGCCGCATGGTCGACGAATCCGGTTGATCGTTTTCTTCTCGCGCGGCTCGAACACGAAAGACTCACACCGCGGCCTGAAGCCGATCGTTCGACGCTGATTCGCCGCGTCTCGTTCGCGCTCACCGGTTTACCGCCGACATCCGCCGAGGTGGAGGAGTATCTCGCCGATCAATCACCGACAGTGTACGAGAATATGGTTGACCGCTACCTTGCCTCTCCCCGTTACGGCGAAGAGATGGCTCGGCATTGGCTCGACGTCGCCCGCTACGCCGACACTCACGGACTGCATCTCGACAACGAGCGGACGATGTGGGCCTATCGCGACTGGGTGATCAAGGCGTTCAACGAGAACAAAAACTTCGACGAATTCACGATCGAACAACTCGCCGGCGATCTCTTGCCGAACCCGACGAACGACCAACTGATTGCCACTGGTTTCAATCGCTGCAACGTGACGACGAGCGAAGGGGGATCGATCGAGCAGGAGTTTTTGTATCGCTATGCCGTCGACCGCACGAGCACGATGATTCAGATCTGGATGGGGCTGACCGGCGGATGCGCGGTCTGCCACGATCACAAATACGACCCGCTGACGACGCGCGAATTCTATTCGCTGTACTCGTTCTTCTACTCCGCCGCCGACCCGGCGATGGACAAGAACATCAACATCACCGACCCCTTCTTCAAGATGACGTCCGACGAACATAAGACCGAACTGGCACAGTTGCAGGCTCTGGAAGATGAAGCGAAGCGACTGCTCGAAGAAGCGGCGACGAAAGTCGAATATCATGACCCGGCGACAACCGTTGCAGCGAACGGTGAAGGTGCGGCGCCTGCAAAAGTTGCGATCACCGATCTCTGGCTCGACGATTTCTTTCCGCAAGGCTCGACGACGGCTTGCTCGTCGCGCAATCCATCGATCTGGAGCACATCCGCCGAGATCGATGCCGCGATGGGCCAGCGATCGCTGCGACAAGCGAGCGCCAACAATTATCACGACAAGTTCACCAGTCCCGTCGTCCCGTATGTGATTCCCGAAAATCCCCGACTGTCGGTGTGGGTTCGCATCGATGCCAAAGCGAAACCGCAATCACTTCGCATCGAAATCACGACCGACAAAACCAATCGCAAATTGATCTGGTCCCCGCCGAGCACCGATGGCAGCCATCTGACCAACAACGACTGGGTGGGAGATCTCCCGTCTCCCGGCGAGTGGACTCAACTCGAAGTCCCCGCGGAGAAACTTGGTCTCACACCGGGCGAAAACGTCACCGGCATCATGCTCGCGCAGTTCGGCGGCGTGGCGTGGTGGGACGGGTTGTCGATCGCCGGCGAAGTGAACCCCGCGACCGATCTGCGATCGTCGTTCACCGTCTGGTGGCAGTCCCGCAAGGATAAGGATTCTCCAGGAATCCCCGCGGAACTCGCCGAGACGCTGAAGAAAGGCCCCGAGGCCAACCCGACCGATGAACTTCGCGCTCAATTACTGAGGTATTATCTCGCTTACATCAGCCGTCCGGCGGACGATGCGGAATTGCATCAGCGTCAGCAGGCATGGATCGATGCCCGATCGGCGAAGTCGACTCTCGAAGAGTCGATTCCGGGGACGTTTATCTATAAGGATCTTGAGACTCCGCGCGATGCGTTCATCATGGTGCGAGGCCAGTACGACAAACCGAGCGACAAAGTCGAGCCGGCGGTTCCGGCATTCCTTCCGGCACTCGTCAATATTGATCCGGCGAAGCGCGCGAATCGTCTCGATCTCGCGAACTGGTTGCTCTCGGCGGAACATCCCATGACGGCCCGCGTCACGGTCAACCGCTTTTGGCAGCAGTTTTTCGGCACGGGACTCGTCAAGACGAGCGACGATTTCGGTTCGCGGGGGGATGTCCCCAGTCATCCGGAACTCCTCGACTGGCTCGCCGTCCATTATCGTGAGAGCGGGTGGGATACCAAAGCCTTCGTGCGGATGCTGGTCACGTCGTCGGCTTTCCGGCAGGATGCGCGAGTGACGTCTGAACTCCGCGAGCGCGATCCTGAAAATCGACTGCATGCCCGCGGGCCTCGTTTCCGTCTCGACGCCGAACAGATTCGCGACAATGCCCTGTTCGTCAGCGGCCTGATCAATCTCCAGATGGGTGGGCACGGGGTCAACAGTTATCAGCCACCGAACATCTGGGAGCCGGTCGGTTACAGCGACAGCAATACCCGCTATTATTTGCAGGATCACGGCGCGGGATTATATCGCCGCAGCATCTACACGTTTCTCAAGCGAACCGCCCCCCCGCCATTCATGAGCAACTTCGACGCACCCAATCGCGAACAGTTCTGCGCGCGGCGCGAGCGCAGCAACACGCCGCTGCAAGCGCTGCAACTCTTGAACGACACCCAGCACTTCGAAGCGGCCCGCGCCTTCGCGGAACGGATACTCACCGAAGGGGGAGCAACACCCAACGAGCGCATTGCATTCGCGTATCGAGCGGTCCTCTCGCGAGACCCGAAGGTTGAGGAACTCCGCATCGTCGAGCAAACGCTGCAAACATATCTCACCCGTTATGCGGCGGATCTGAATGCCGCCAAAGAAGTGATTGCCGTGGGCGAATCGACCCCGAACGAAAAACTCGAACCGACCGAACTCGCCGCGTATACGTTGATCGCGAATCTGATCTTGAATCTCGATGAAACGGTCACGCGAAATTGATATCTGTAAGGTGATTTGGGTGGCACTGGCGGCTTGTCCGCCAGTGAGAACGATGAACTGAACACTGAAGATACACGGGCAGGCCAGCCGCCCGTGCCACCCGCCGCATGAAATTGGCAGAGGAACCATAATGGGCCTGATCCATACTACAATCCTATTGCGAAACCCGCTTGACTCCCATCTCGAACCGTATGAGGCAGAAGCGCTCGTCGATACGGGAGCACTACACCTCTGTATTCCGGAACACGTTGCGGCACAATTGCAGCTACAAACCGTCCAGACCCGGGAGGTCAGTACCGCCGACGGGCAAGTTCATGTCTGTCCGTATGTTGGTCCGGTCGAGGTCAGTTTCGGTAATCGAACGTGTTTCGTCGGCGCCCTGGTGATCGGCAACGATGTGTTGCTGGGAGCGGTTCCCATGGAAGATCTGGATCTCGTGATCTCCCCAGCACGTCAAACTGTCATCGCCAATCCTGAAACGCCGAATATCCCCGGGTCTGTGGTAAAATAATGCTGCAAAAAGCTGGAGATCTCCATGAATCCTCTTCACGAATATAACCTGCTCAACACGCGTCGCCAGTTCTTCGGGCAAACCGGGCTGCGACTGGGGGGAGTCGCTCTCGCATCGATGCTGGGATCGCGCGCCGTGCAATCGATGGCGGCTTCTGCCGGGCAATCGCAGATGCATCCTCCGCTCCCCGGTTTTCCGCATCTTGCGTCCAAAGCAAAATCGCTGATTTACTTGCACATGAACGGCGGGCCTTCGCAGATCGACCTGTGGGATTACAAGCCGGTCCTTCGCAAGCATTTTGACGAGAATCTTCCCGACAGCGTCCGTCAAGGACAGCGAATCACGACGATGACCAGCGGACAAACCCGCTTGCCTGTCGCTCCGTCGATGTTCAACTTTCGGCCACACGGCGAATGCGGCACGTTCGTCAGCAGCCTGCTGCCGCACACGGCAAAGCACGTCGATGACCTCGCGGTGATTAAGACGGTTCACACCAACGCCATCAATCACGACCCCGCCTGCACGTTCGTGATGACGGGGAGCGAAGTCCCCGGCAAACCGAGCCTCGGCTCGTGGCTGTCGTATGGGCTGGGGAGCGAAAGCAACGACCTGCCGTCGTTCGTCGTCCTTACGCCGATCTGGTCATCGGGTGCTGCGGCACAAGCCCTGTTTACCCGCATGTGGAGCAGCGGATTTCTCCCATCGAACTACAACGGCGTCGCATTGCGAAGCATCGGCGACCCGGTGCTCTACGTGCAGAATCCCGCAGGGGTCGAATCCAAAGACCGCCGCGTGATGCTCGATGCTCTCGCGCAGCTCAATCGACAAAGTTTCGAGCAACTCGGCGACCCTGAAATTCAGACCCGCATCGCACAATACGAGATGGCATTCCGCATGCAGTCGAGCGTGCCGGAACTGGTCGATCTGTCGGGCGAAACACAGGCGACGCTCGACATGTACGGCCCCGAAGTCCAGAAGCCGGGGACGTTCGCGGCGAGCGCGCTGCTCGCGCGACGCATGATCGAGCGGGGCGTGCGAGCCGTGCAGATTCTGCATCGCGGCTGGGATCAGCACGGCAGTCTTCCCAAAGACATCACGTCTCAATGCTACGACACCGATCAGCCCGCTGCCGCGCTCCTGGCCGACCTCAAGCAGCGGGGACTGCTCGACAGCACGATCGTCGTGTGGGGCGGCGAATTCGGCCGCACCGTCTATTCGCAGGGGACGCTGACGAAGGACAATTACGGCCGCGATCATCATCCGCGAAACTTCTGCATGTGGTTGGCGGGAGGAGGAATCAAGGGAGGAGTGACGTTCGGCGAGACCGACGATTTCAGCTACAACATCGCCAAAGATCCCTGTCACATCAACGACCTGAACGCCACGATTCTGCACTGCATGGGGATCGATCACGAACGCTTCTCGTACAAGTTTCAGGGACTCGATCAACGTCTCACCGGCGTCGAACCCCAGCGGCCGATCGCCGAAATCCTGCGGTGACTTGGGCACCTCGTTCCCAAGCTCCG
>JBJXGP010000370.1:0-5982 GCA_046160425.1 Planctomycetaceae bacterium | reverse complement strand
CCTTCGTTAAGCCCCGTCCCCTGCCGACTCGTTCGACCGGGGATCAGAATAAATGTTTCCGCCATCGTATCACTTTCCGCATGGTGTTGCGTACTGTTTGTCGCGTTCAATTTAGAAGTTCAGGCCTGCTCGCCGACGGCTGCCGTCGTGACGACCGGATGCGATAACGGCAAACCCAACGATTCAATCATCTCTTCGGGGAGATAACCCTCATCGGTCCAGCCTCGCAGAATATTGTACTGCCGGATCAGATACTGCAAGTGTTCTGCACTCAACGAGGCCCCCTGGCTGTTCCCTTCCGGCAATGCTTCGCTTAAAAATCGCCTCGGTAATGTATCCTCGGTCGGCGTCCAGCCTTGCCGGATATTATAAAACTTCTTCGCGGTCACGATGCGGACGGCGGTCTGGTGGAGTTCATCGGCGTTGACATCCCAGCCGGTGACGAGCGCGAGCATCTCCGCCATCGCCGCCATGCGGTCGTCGAAGACGCCGCGCAGGAACTTGCACAGAATCAGCGAATCCATCACAGCCGCTTCGTTTTCAGTTTCGATCGCCCCGCGCACTGAATCGATTCCTCCCCGCAGGCGGTCGACCGATTCTGAAAAATCGATCTGATATGCTCCCGACCGATTGTGGTCGGCTCCGCGCGAACCGACGGCGAACCCCAGCGCCATCGACTGGAGCGCCCGGGGTTCGTAGCCGGGGATCTCCATCCCTTTGACATGCGGGGCGAAGTCTTCGCTTCCCTGACCTAATTCGCGCGAGGCGATCCTCGTTCCATTCGACAGCAGGTCACCCCAGCCAGTCCGCGAAGCGATTTGACCGAGCATCGCCAGAAGAGCCTCGCCGTTGCCGAATCGAAGATCGGGAAACGGGAGAATATTTTTTTCAGCACACTCCATCGCAAAGGCGATGGTAGCACCGGCGCTGATCGTGTCCATTCCTAATTCATCGCACAACTGCGACGCCTTGAGAACGATCTCTGGGTCGGTGATGCCGCAGAGCGGCCCCAGCGCGAAGAGGTTTTCGTACTCCATGCGGACATGGCCTTGGCCGGGGAGTTGAAACAGATGTTCGCAACCGATCGTGCATGCCGCACACGATTGACGACGATGGTCGAAGTTGCCCGTAAGCGATTCAGTCGAAAAGCCCTCAAGCCCGGCGAGTGTCCCGGTCTGAAAGTTTCGCGTGGGCAATGTTCCCAGGCGATTGAACGTCAGCAAATTGCTGAGCGTTCCCAGTTCGCGATATTTGGCCGTTGCGGGACCGAATGATTTCTTTGAGAGTTCGCGGCTGTATGCCGTCAGTTTTTCCTGATCGGGATACGATGACGTTCGATCGCCGCGCACGGCGATTGCCTTGAGCCGTTTCGACCCCATCACCGCACCGGTTCCACCGCGGCCGGCGTGTCGGCCTTCGTGAGAGATGGTTGCGAAGCGGACGAGATTTTCTCCCGCCGGCCCGATCGCCGCGATGCGAAAACCGGCTCCCAGTTTCCTCTGCCACAATTCGCCCGCTTGCCGGCTGGTCATCCCCCATTCGGTATCGGCCGCTTCAAATCGGATGCGATCGGGTTCGATCACCACGCAGGTCGGCGTGCGTGCGGCTCCGACGATCACAATCGCATCGTATCCCGTCTTTTTCCCGGCAATCGCAAAATGCGACGACGAGAGGGAATCGTTGATCCGATTCGTCAACGGCGACTGCGCCACGACGGCAAATTTGGCCGACGTCGTGAGCGGACTCCCCACCAGCGGGCTGAAGACAAATATCAGCGGAGCATCGGAACTCAAGGGGTCTTGCTGATCGATCGAGTGCGCATGCAGCAACCACGTCCCGAGGCCGACGCCGCCGATGTATTGGCGCAACACCTCTTCGGGAAGCGCCTGCACGCGAGTGCTGCGATCCGTCAGATCGATGTGCAAATACCGGCCATGATAACCCCACACGTGACTGCCTCTTTACGATTGGCGAAAGACCGATCCCGACTTTCCACGCAAAAACTATGTGGATCGCGATGATTTCAGACGTTTGTCAGAACGTTTCACATGCAGGTTATTATAGTCGCTGGTATAAGAGGGACAAAGGTCTGATCGGCTGCACGATGATTGTTTCACAGACTTTGGTCATATTTGCCGAACTGTTATCATCGCGGTTTCCACATCACAACCCGAAAGTCGAGTGATGCCGGATTCAACTCCAACATCCCCCCTGGTATGCCAAAGTGACCCGCGCCCGGTTAAGTAACTCCCCTCCCATTTACTACCATGCGCCGGATGACTTGCTCCACGGCGAACACAACCGCGTCGGGATCACAACTGTAAAGATCAGCTCCGCTGAAGGGATTTAATTCGAGTAGCCGGATTCCATCGTCAGTCTCACACAAATCGAGAATGTACACCGGATCGGGCGGTTCCAATTTGCGTGCAATTTCGATGGCCATCGTCATGGCCGGTGCGACATCACCGCCCATAGCTGAATGATCGTCCGCGTTATAGGCACAACCGGCAACAACTTCTCGATCGGCAACCACGAAACGCCACTCTCGTAGGATCGTTTTTATGGGAGCAATAACAACCGGAATCATTGAATCGTCGTAATAGAAACCAAAGTCCAACGACTCCAACGTCAGATTATTGAGCGATATCACGCGGCCGGAAAACGGCTTCAACGGGCTGTCCGGACGAACAAAGACTTGATTCTCACGAGCAAGTTTACCAGCGATTTCGGTGGGTTCCGCAACCATAGCCTCGACCGTCGAGAATGCCCATTTCTCGTGTAGCAGCCAGCGTTTCGCATGCTCATAATAACTCGAACAATAGAATGCATTGGTCGCGCAGATGGCACCCGGACACCAGTCAAGTTCGGCAACGATTCGGTTTGCGTTCCCTAGAGAACCTCTAAAGATGACGATATCGGCATCGCCGAATTTCGGCAACATGCCATTTTCCCACCAGTCGTCCATCCAACGAAGTCGGTGATGTCCACTGCGATCGACAGCCGCGCAGAATGAGGCATACGATTTTGGGAATGCTATCTCTTCAATCAACCACGTTAGATGCATTGGAGAATTCCGTTAAACAAATCAAACTGTTTAATGACAGCAGGGTAGCACCGGTTGTCGTCATTGGCTACCGGTGTCGCGCAGCGACCCGAGGGGGTCATACAACGAACCTGCTCGTGAATCCGTTCCTCTTGTGCCTTCCGGCACACAGGTAGCCTGCGGCAACCTGTGCCACCCTTGTATGTCTGGATGTCAATCAAGTCGTGAGATGAATTGTGATCCTGTTAGCAAAACACGGCTCACAGAGCCGTGCCACACAAAACAAAGTGCCGCTTTCAGAGGAAGGTTGTACCGGACCGCCCCGCCAAGTGGTATTCGCGTGGCTGCGACCTATCAAGCCCCCTCGGTCTGATGGATATCCCACACCAGAATCGTCCGGTCAAAACTTGCCGTCGCGACCAGCGGTTCGGTGGGGGAGAAGGCGATGCCGTAAATCGTGTTCTTGTGGCCGGTGTAGGCGGCGATGCGTTCGCCCGATGATGCATCCCAGAGAATCATTCGCGCGTCGGCGCTTCCGGAGAGGACAAAGCGTCCATCGGGACTATAGGCGAGCGCCTTCACTCCCTGGGAGTGGCCGGTCGACATCCATTTGGCTTCACCCGTCTCGACATTCCAGTATCGAATCGTTTTATCGGCTCCGGCGGAGACCAGCGTCTTGCCGTCGGCAGAAAACAACACCGCTTCGACTGCGCCGTTGTGACCGCTGAGCGTGCGAATCTGCGAACCGTCGGCGACGTTCCACAGTATGATTTTCTGATCGTGACTCGTAGTAGCGATGATTTCGCTGTTCGGCGAAAATGCGACCGCATAAATCGTCCCTTGATGTCCCGCCAGATTTTTGTTGAGCGAACCGGTGGACGCATTCCACAATTTGACGATGCTGTCGTATCCGCCGGAAGCTATCGTATTCCCATCGGGGGACCACGCCACGCACGTCAGATAAACGCCATGACCGGCGAGGGCTTGTTGCATCGTTCCGCTCGATGTCTCCCAAAGCCTGACGACCTGATCGAGTCCGGACGATGCAATGCGATCCCCTTTGGGAGAGAACGCCACGCCGGACGCACCGTCGCCGTGCGCGTTGTAGACTTTCTTCTGCTCGGCGGTTTCGCTATCCCAGAGGATCAGCGAGTGATCGAGACTCCCCGTGATGAAGTCTTTGCCATTCGGATGAAAGGCAACGCAAAAGACGGCGTTCTCGTGCTTCATCCGGCGGTCGACTCGGGGACTGAGCGTGATCGGATTATTGAAGGCGTTCATCGGTTCGACTCCAACGGTTGAATCTTCTGTCAGTGCATTAGCAGCCCGTTGAAAAATGAATTTCATCACAACCGGAAGCGTGAGCGAGGGCATTGCACAAGGGCAATTGCTCGTCAAATGGCCCCCTCACTGACGTTTCGGGTTACGATAAGACGATTTTCAACAGGATGTTGGGATAGCGTTCATTCTAATGGATTCCCCTGCTCGTTGTCATGCGGAATCGGCGAATAGCTCATGACTTCGCGTTGCCAAATCTCGACACGCGGTACGGACGGGGATCGATATGCGGCGGTGCGCCGGCGATCAATTCTTTCAACAATCGCGCCGATGCGGGGGCCATCGATAACCCCAGCATGTTGTGACCCGCCGAGATCCAGACGTTCTTGAACGAAGGCATGCGATCGATGATCGGCAAACTGTCGTAGGTCATCGGACGCCAGCCGAACCACGTCTCTTCCGCCGTTTCAGGGATCGGAGTGCGGAGATAATGCCGGGCACCATCCTTGAGCAACTGAATTCGCCGGGGGGATAAACTCGCATCGTAACCGACGAATTCCATGATCGACCCCAGACGAAAACCCGATTTCCAGGGAGTGGCCGCGACCTTGTGTTCGGGAAACAGCATGGGGACACGCGGCGATAACTCCGGACGGGGAATCGTCAACGAATAACCTTTCCCCGGTTGAATCGGAATTTGACACTGCAACTGCCGAGAGAGCAGGGGAGTCCACGCCCCCGTCGCCACGATGAACAGGTCCGCCAAGAGATCTTGAGGCGGTTCGTGTCCGATCGCCACTTCGACCGCCGAGACGCGGCCTTCCTGGTCGGTGATGAACCGTTTGAACTCGCGGTGTTCGAGCAGTTGGACTCCTCGTTCGGGCAATCGTTTTTTGAATGCTGCGATCAGGCGATTGGAACGGATATGCGCATCGTCGGGGTAGTACCAGCCTCCAGCGAGCTGCGATTTGATCGTCGGATCGAAATCGACCAGTTCATCCCCTGAGAAACGCTGACACTTGAGTTGAAAGTGTTCGCTCAGCAGACGATCGATGGCGGCGTAACTTTCCATCTCGCGGGAATGTTGATAGACGAACAACAGTCCTTGCGTTTCCCAGTCGCAGTCAAACGTCTCGCGTGCCATCAGTTCGTGATAGAGTTTCATCGATGACTGAAGCAGCGCGTGACAACCGGCAGCCGAGGCGAGCAGATCGTGCTGGTTGCATCGCTTCGAGAATTGCCAGAACCATGACCAGAGCGCCAGATCGAAACGCGGCTTGACTCCGAATGGAGAATTTCGCTGAAACAGCGACTTGACGGTTTTCCAGATCGCCCCCGGTTCGGCGAGGGGCAACACATGACTGGGACAGACCAGTCCACAGTTGCCGTGCGAGCAACCTTGGCCGATCTCCCCCTTGTCGATCACCGTGACCTGCCAGTCGTCTCGCGATAATTCATCGGCGCAGGCGAGTCCGATAATCCCTCCGCCGATGATGATGACTCGTCGTTGCGGCATCACAATCACTCGATTCCGGTTGGGTGCGTTGATGTCATGAACTCAGGCTGAATCTTCAGATTTCGTCTCGCTGGATGCCATATCGAAATGGATCGCGCGGGTGGAAATGCAGTGTTGCCTCACCGGTGATGAAGGCTTCTCCTGT
>JBJXGP010000369.1:0-7987 GCA_046160425.1 Planctomycetaceae bacterium | reverse complement strand
GGATATCTCTCCCCCGCAGAGTTCGACCAGGCCGCATAACCTTAACCCCGCGCCCACCATTTGTGGGTAAGTCCATATCTCAGCGATGTGCAAGTCAGTGATGCCGGGCTGGAGCACCTCAAAGGGCTCACCAATCTGGTGACTCTGGGCCTCCTCGGTACCCCAATCAGTGGTTCCGGATTGGAGCACATCAAGGGATTGACCAATTTGCAGAAGCTGAGCCTCGACAATACCCATGTTGGTGACGCGGGACTGGAGTACCTCAAGGGGCTGAACAATTTGCAGGAACTGTATCTCTACGGTACCCAAGTCAGTGATGCCGGGTTAGAGCAACTCAAGGGGCTGACTAATTTGACGACGCTAGTCCTTCACGGTACTCGAGTCACTGATGTCGGACTGAAGCACCTAAAGAGGCTGAACAATTTGGAGACGCTGGACCTTGACGGTACTCAAGTCAGTGACGCTGGACTGAAACACCTCAAGGGGCTGAACAATTTGGTGACGCTGGACATCGGCGATACCCAAGTGAGTGATGCCGGGCTAGAGCACCTCAAGGGGTTGACCAATTTGCAAAGACTGAGCCTCGACTATACCCAAGTTGGTGACGCGGGACTGGTACACCTCAAGGGACTGACCAATTTGCAGACGCTGGACCTCAACGGTACCCAAGTCAGTGACGCCGGAGTCAAGAATTTTAATACCGCATTGCCAAATTGTAGTATTGGTCATTGACAGCAAATACTGGCTCCTCTGACATGACTCTGGATTCGTCAGTCGTAGGCAGACCAACGACGGGTGGCTGGGGCGTTCAATGATTGTGCTTGTAAAAAAATGTAGGATGGGTCGAGCGGTGCCGCACCGCACTGACCCACCATGAACGCGCCTACAAGATCTTACCGTTCGAACGCCTTCGGTTCGAACTTGAGTACGCTGTAGGGGTGCATCGCCATCACATAGACGTTGCCGTCTTTGGCTTCGCAGACGCCGAGAATCACGTAGCGGGTCGTCATGCTGCCGTCGGGGCGATTGAGGAACCCGGCGTGAAAGGGTAAGGGCTTCCCGTCCTTGTCGGTCAACTCGGTGAAGTCGGGATTGGTGACGGCGATCTCGCCGAAATCGACGGGAGCCTTGTCGCCTGGACGATAGCGGACCATGTTCAACTGGAAGATGCCATCTTTGCCGTACGAGGTCGTCGCGCTCCAGACGTTCCCCGACGGGCCGCAACACATCGCCCGGCAATCGACGGTCTCCGCTCCGGGGATCATCGTCCCCACGGTCCGACCGGGAAGCGTCTCCCCATCGCCTGTCAGATCGTAAGCATACAGCGCATTGGCGCTCATCGGTTGAGCATACAGGGTCTTGCCATCGGGAGAGATATCCCAGTTGATCGGGTCGGGATTCGTGAGTGCCAATCGGGTTTCGTCGGTGGGAGAGACGCCGTCGATGGTCTGCTTGAGGCGTTCGAGCTTATCGGTATCGGGGTTGTAACGGGCGATGTCGCCGCCGAGTAGCGGATGGTACGCGCGGCCTTTATGATCGACGACGATGAAGCCGTAGTAGTGCTCGGTGTCGATCAGTTCCTGATACTTGCCGGTCTTGAGGTCCAGCTTGAGGAAGACGGCATTCTCGCCGGGGCCGGGTCGATGATCGGAGCAGGTCGAAACGTAGGCGATTCCGCGCGATTCATCGGGGGTGACGCTGTTGATGCCGTGATGCGGGACCGGGATGGGATAGACATTCGTCGTGCGGGTTTCGGGATCGTACACCATCGGATACCCGCCCGGATAATCTTCGCGCTTTTCTTCGGCGTTGGGGTAGCCTTGTTTCGTGCCGAAGTAAATCTTGCCGCTCGCTCCGCGATTGTTGCGCGTGTGAATTTTCGCTTGTGAACCGAATCCTTTTAAGTCGGTGCCGATCGCCTTGTGCGTATCGACGACGACGTCCATCGCTTCCGAGGCGGGATCGAATTCGACCAGCCACGAATTGACGGCATTGGCATGCGTGCCGATGTACAAGCGGCCGTTGTTCCCTTCGATGATCGAGAAATATCCTTCTCCTTCGGGACAGGTATACTTCGGAACCACATACGCCTTGGCCGGCAGATACTTCGCTTTCTCTTCGGCGCGAACCCACTGTGCGGCGAATCCGCAAATGACGCCGAGTGCAATCGCTGCTCCGAACGAACGTCGACTCGCGAGACTGATGATCGAACTTTTCATACGATTTCTCCCTGAAATTGAATCGGTCTGAAAGTGCATCGATTGATTTTGAGATCGTGATTTTTCTCCCTCGCCCGCTGGTGGGAGAGGGCGGGGTGAGAGTGCATTTCCCCCGGCTATTTACCGTTCGAACTGTTCGGGTTTGAATTGAATGACAGAATAGGGATGCAATGCCATCGCGTAGACGCTGCCGTCTTTTCCTTCGCAGACGCCGAGGATGCCGTAACGGGGCGTCATGGTGCCGTCGGCTCGCTTGAAGAAACCGCCATGAAACGGCAGCGGTTTTCCTTCTGCGTCGGTGAATTCGGTGAAATCGGGGTTCACGATGCTGCACTCGCCGAAGTCGACGGGAGCTTTATCACCCGGACGGTAGCGGACCATGTGCAGAAACTGTCCATCTGGATTGAGCGCCGTCATGGCACACCACACATTTCCCGATGGGCCGACGCACATCGCCCGACAGTCAACCATCTCGGCTCCGGGGATCAACGTCCCCAACGACCGGCCTGGAAGAGTGTCCCCCTCGGCGGTCAGATCGTAGGAGAACAACGCATTGCCGGCCATCGCCTGAGCGTACAGCGTTTTGCCGTCGGGCGAGATATCCCAATTGATGGGGTCGGGGTGACTGAGCGCCAAACGGGTTTCGGGAGTCGGCGAGACGCCGTCGATGGTCTGCTTGAGGCGTTCGAGTTTATCGGTATCGGGGTTGTAGCGGGCGATGTCGCCGCCGAGAAGCGGATGGTATGCCCGTCCTTTGTAATCGACGACGATAAAGCCATAGTAGTGTTCGGTATCGATCAGTTCCTGATATTTGCCGGTCTTGAGATCCAGCTTGAGGAAAATGGAATGTTCGATCGGGCGTTCGTCGGAGCAGGTGGAGACATAAGCAAGACCGCGCGATTCATCGGGGGTGATGCTGTTGATCCCCTGATGTGGGACCGGAATGGGATAGACCTTCGTCGTGCGGGTTTCGGGATCATAAACCATCGGATATCCCCCCGGATAATCTTCGTATTTTTCGGCCGGGGTGGGATAACCCTGCTTGGTTCCGAAATAAATCTTGCCGCTGGCTCCACGATTGTTTCGGGTGTGAATTTTAGCCTGCGAACCGAAACCTTTGAGATCGGTGCCAATCGCCTTATGGCAATCGACGACGACGTCCATCGCTTCCGAAGCGGGATCGAATTCCACCAGCCACGAATTGACGGCGTTGGCGTGCGTGCCGATGTAGAGCCGGCCGTTGTTCCCTTCGATGATCGAAAAATATCCTTCGCCGTCGGTGCAGGTGTATTTAGGAACCACATAGGCTTTGGCGGTCAGATACTTTGCCTTGTCTTCAGCGCGAATTTGCAGGGCGACGAGTCCGCAGACGATTATCGAAGCGGCTGCCATCGCCAACTTGAGGCTCACATTTTTTTCTGTCGAATAGGTCATCAAGGTTCTCTCCCCCAAAATATGGAACCATCAGAAACTCTCAATCGGCGGTTGAAACTTGCAGACGCTGATCACCCTGGACGTTGAGCAACTGCTTCTTTCCTCGACCGTGTGGCAAGACGACTTCGAGATCGCAGGCGGTCTGGTCGCCGAGGCCGAAGTGGGCGACGGCTTCCTGCCCTGAAGCATACCCGAATCCTACGGCGATTTCCCTCATGCCGACCAGTCCTTCGGGTTTTCCGAGTTGGCCCGCGCGATAGACCCAGATTTGGCAGCCGATCCCCTGCCGATTCACGGGAGCGGAGCCGTTGATCGTGACATCCAGCCAATGTCCCCCTTTCGTTTCATTGTGCAGCAAGATCGAGCGCTGGTTGACCCACCAGTTCGCGAGAAACAGATCGAGGCGACCGTCGCGGTCGTAGTCGCCGCTGGGACCGGGAGCGGTATAGACGCACTTGTGGTCCCGTTCGAGTTTGGCAAAGAACGCACCGACATCCTGCATCTGACGATCTTCATCGGTGGGGAAATCATTGACCGCGAGCATCTCTTCGCGGAATTTGACCGCACCATCCACCGCGCCCAGATTCTGGAAAATCATCGGCACCGTTGTATCGCCGGCGAATTTCACGATGCTGGTATAGACATCAGGCCAGCCGTCGTTGTCGAAGTCCTGAATTTCGACGTGTGGGCTTTTCATCGGCAAGGGGATGAGACCGGCTGCTTGCGTGACGTCTTCGTAACGCGGAAGATTCCCTTCCATCCCACGGTGCTGGTACAGACGGACGGGAATGCCCCCCGTCCACCACGGCCGATCGCAGTGCGATCCGACGAGAATATCGGGCCGACCGTCGCGATTAACGTCTCCGATGGCGACGCCGCA
Source organism: Planctomycetaceae bacterium (assembly GCA_046160425.1). GTDB lineage: Bacteria > Planctomycetota > Planctomycetia > Planctomycetales > Planctomycetaceae > JAQCEJ01. The sequence continues at coordinate 3,454 of JBJXGP010000369.1, read as the reverse complement.
CGTCGTATCATCCGGCGTATCTTTGAACTCCCACTGAAAGTTGCCGAGCGACGAGGGGACTTCCTGGAAATGCCCTTTCTGATCGTTGATGAACAGCCGATTTCCCTGATGCCGGCCCCCTGCAAACAGATCGGGCCAGCCGTCAGCGGTGACATCGGAGGCAGCGACCCCAAAACCGGTGAGTTGTTCGGGGAGTCCCGCTTCAGTTGTCGTATTCTGAAATTTCAGCCCGCCGAGGTTGCGATACAGGCGAGTGCGGCTCATGCCCCCTTGAAAAAAGCATTCGCCGACCAGCAGATCGAGCAATCCGTCGCCATCGTAATCGAGCGTCGTTACGCTGCGGGCGGCGATCAATGCGGGACAACAGCCCGAATCAGCCGAGACGTCGGTGAATTTCCCACCCCCTTCGTTGCGAAACAAATGGTTCGGTTCTTCGTAGTGGGGCTGGCCGTATTGCTTCCCTTCGATGGCGTGATTGGTGATGTATAAGTCGAGATCGCCGTCGTTATCGAAGTCGACGAAGACTGCTCCGTTGGCGCGGCCGACCACTTGTAATTGTTTTTGCTCGTCGAGGACGAACTTCCCTTTGACGTTGCGGAAGAATTGATTCGGCTTCGAATCGTAAGGGTGTCCGCCGAATGTTCCCACATACAATTCGGGATATCCATCGCCGTCTGCATCACCCCAGCCGACGCCATGACCGGCGATGCGATCCAGAGCAGGGAACAATCCCGCTTCTTCGCCGGTGTCGCGAAATTCGAACGTTTTTTCCGCTGCGATAAGTTGTCCTGCTGAGAAAAAATGAATTGCGGAGAGACTGAGAAACACGACCGTCAGCATGAGAAAGCCAAAATTGCAGTGAATAACTTTTGCAGAAGAAGCAATCATGGGGGAACGATTGTCGGGACGTTGATCAATGCTTGTGGAATTCACAGTCAGGCCTCCATCCATCGGTGATGTCGTTGTGGTGTATCATCCGGCGAATCCATCAAATACACGCATCGGTCGATTCTTGTATCCCAACCGGTCCATGTCAATGCATATGAACCCGTAAGCATACATACCCCAAGGTCTTGCGGTAATGTGCGTCAGAAAATCGGCCGTCGTCAAAAAAAGTGTTCATACCGAACATGATAATCGCCTATTCTGAGACGTCGAACCATCGAGTAATCAGATGAAGTGAATAGCCTTGAAGAAGATTCTCGGTCCTATGCTCGTCGAATGCTCATCCAATCTGTTATATTTTTGATGGTCCCTCTCGCTTCGGCGGAAGGATTCCAACGTGGAAGTTCGGTATCCATCAAACTCAACGCTCAATAAGCAGACTCATATTGCCATGAAAGTTCTCGTGATCGGTCAGGGAGGGCGCGAACACGCCCTGTTGTGGAAGCTAAAGCAATCTCCGCTCGTTACCGAAGTGTATTGCGCACCCGGCAACGCCGGGACCGCTCTGGACGGCGTCAACGTCGACATCGCGGCGACCGACATCGATCGCCTCCTGAAATTCGCCAAGGCAGAGCAGATCGGCTTGACGGTCGTCGGTCCGGAGACGCCACTCGTCAACGGCATCGTCGATGCCTTCGATGCCGCAGGGCTTAAGATCTTCGGTCCCTCGAAAAAGGCGGCGCAACTGGAAGGGAGCAAAGCCTTCGCCAAAGAGATCATGCGGAAAGGGAACATCCCCACCGCTGACGCCAAGGTGTTTCATACCGCCGAAGACGCCTTGCACTTCATCGAGGAACGCGAGGAAACATCCCTCGTCGTCAAAGCCGACGGTCTGGCTTCCGGCAAGGGAGTGACCGTGTGCGGAAACCGGCATTCGGCGACGCGAGCGATCAACGAATGTTTTGTCGATCAGGTCTTCGGTGCGGCGGGCAAGACCGTACTCATCGAAGAGCGACTGTTCGGGCAAGAAGTGAGCATTCTCGCCATTGTCGATGGCAATACGATCATTCCGCTCGAGACATCACAAGACCACAAAGCCGCCTATGATGACGATCAGGGACCGAATACCGGCGGGATGGGGGCCTATAGCCCCGCTCCGCTCGTCACTCCCGAATTGATGGACACGATTATCGATAAAATCCTCGTCCCCACCGTGCATACCTTGCGGCGGGATGGCATTAAGTTTCGCGGAATTTTATACGCCGGCTTAATGATCACCGCGCAAGGGCCGAAGGTGCTGGAGTTTAATGTGCGGTTTGGTGATCCCGAAGCGCAGCCGCTGCTCATGCGACTGAAAACGGATTTGGCCACCATCCTGCTCGCGGGAGCTGAAGGCCGGCTCGCGGAGCTTCCCCCTTTGGAATGGTCGTCCCAACCCGCGGTCTGCGTGGTGATGGCAGCGGAAGGTTATCCGGGGACATATCGCAAGGGGTTGCCGATCCGAGGCTTCGCCGAAGCTGCGGCGCTACCCGATGCCAAAGTCTTTCATGCAGGCACGGCGCAACACGGCGACAAGATCGTGACCGACGGCGGCCGCGTGCTGGGTGTGACCGCGCTGGGTGATTCGATTCCCGACGCCAAACGCCGGGCCTATGAAGCGGTGAAATGCATTCGCTGGGATGGGGCCTGGTGTCGGAAAGATATCTCCGACAAGGCGAGAACACAGATCGCCGAGCAGCCCGCCGAGTAATACATCTGCATGTTCGATTCCCTGATTCGTTGAGTGGAAATCGCATGAAACAACAAGTGGCGATCGTGATCGGCGCATCCAGTGGCATGGGACACGCGACGGTGAAGGGACTTGCCCGGGCGGGGTTTCTCGTGACCGCCGCCGCACGGCGGACCGATCGACTCGAGGAATTGCAGTCGGAGCTGAAGTCAGAGAATCTGGACATCGATGCGCACGACGTGGATGTCACTGACGTCGCATCGATCGACAAACTCGTTTCGCACGTGAAAGAACTCCGGGGCCGAATCGACTTGCTTGTCTATGCGACGGGGACGAACATTCCCGAACGGAGCTTGCAAGTTCTCACCCCCGAAACATGGGAGTTTATGCTCGACACGAATCTGACCGGTGCGTTTCTCGCCACGCGCGCGGTATTGCCGATCATGCGCGAACAACAGAGCGGCATGATCGTTTATCTCTCGACGGGGGCGGTGCAGTTTCCCGACGTTTCAGGGGTCGCGTATCAAGCCAGCAAGCATGGACTCTCCGGATTGGCGCACGGCACGCGAATGGAAGAAAAGAAATCGGGGATCCGCACGACGATTATCTTCCCCGGTTTATGCCGCACCGAAATTCTGAACAAACGCCCGGTCCCCACGCCGAAAGAAGTGCTTCAATATGCACTCGAACCGGAAGACATCGCCGAAGCCGTCTTGTTCGTGGCGCAGTTGCCTCCGCGTGCCGTCGTGACCGAGATGCAGCTTTGGCCGAGCCGATTGTGAGATCTGATCGGTCAAGACATCGCGCTCCGCTACGGAAACCTTCGCGTCGCGGCTAACC
>JBJXGP010000368.1:0-4194 GCA_046160425.1 Planctomycetaceae bacterium | reverse complement strand
TGATCATGGTCGAAAAACTTTCTTGACGAATTCGAGACGATGCTGCTCAACGTCGGGCCGATATTCATTTTATCGCGACCGCTGCACGAGGATTATCGGAAATTCATCGCTCCGCTTTATACGTCTTTTGAGCGAATCGCGACAGGGGGATCCGCAACGCGTTGCAACTCTTACGATCGAATTCACAGACTGCCGATTGAATCGACTGCACAATTCGCATAAGATAAGATTGATGTAATACTGGAATCAAGAACATCAATCACGAGCGTGCAATTTCTTCGGTTAGCCGCGACGCGGAAGGTTTCTGTAGCGGAGCGCGTGTTCTGAGGCGAGCGACACGAGTGGGGAGCGGTCAGCGTGCATCAGTCGGCGATAATGCGAGGGATGATCCCGCTCCTGTTTATTCTCATCGTCGGATCGCATCTCGCTCATGCCGATGATCGACCGCTGCCGGTCCGCATCGATGAATTGATCGCGGCGAAGTTCGGCGACAAGCAACCCGCGCCGCTCGCCGATGATGCAGAGTTCCTCCGCCGCGTGTGGCTTGATTTCGCCGGTCGGATCCCGACGGCGACTGAAGCGCGCACGTTTCTCGACGATCCGGCTCCCGACAAGCGGACGCTGCTGATCGATCAATTGCTCGCCGCGCCGACGTATCCGCAGCGAATGCAGGAACTGTTTCACGTCCTGCTCATGGAACGCCGGGGAGACAACGAGAAATGGGAGCAATATCTGCGAGCCTCGTTCGAGCAGAACAAACACTGGGACCAGATGGTGCGAGAGATTCTGTATCCCGATGCGAAAGATGAGACGCGAAAAGGGGCCGGCTACTTCTACACCAAACGCATCGAACCGAACGGGCAGGTTCCCATCGACTACCCTGGACTAACGCGCGACGTCGGCCGGCTGCTGCTGGGTCTCGATCTGCAATGTGCCCAATGCCACAACCATCTCTTCATCGACGATTACAAACAGCTCGAATTTCAGGGTCTGTACACGATCTATCTGAATGTGTCGGTGCAGGGGGGCGTCGATTTCCCGGCGGTAAGCGAAAAGGCGATGGAGAAACAACTGGAGTTTGTTTCGGTCTTCGACCCCACGCAGCGAATGACCGGCCCGCGAGTTCCGTTCGTAAAAGACATTCCCATTCCCGAGCAACCGAAGGAAGGCCCGCCGGTCAGCGTTCTCGCGCTGCTGGCGGATGAATTTCCGAAGCCCGAGAATGTGTTCTTCTCGAAGAACATCGCCAATCGCTTGTGGTATGTGATGATGGGGCGAGGGCTGGTCCATCCGCTCGATCTGCATCATTCGCAGAATCCCCCGTCGCATCCCGAACTGCTCGACCTGTTGGCGGCGGAGTTCGTGGCCCATCAATACGACATCAAATGGATGCTCCGCGAGTTGGCGCTCACACAGGCGTATCAGCGCAGCAGCCGTTTTCCCGCCGCGCCTGTTGCGAACGGTCAGCCGGTGGATGTGAATCCGGGGACGATTCCTCCCGAAAGTTATCTGCTGTTCAACGAAAAGCGCATCATGGCCGAGCAGTTGCTGTACAGCACGCTGCAAGGGACGGGGAATCTCGATCGGTTGTTGCAGCCGACTCCGGAAGGAAAACCGAACGCCGAACTTGTCGAACTGAAGGCGAAATATCTCGGTGCATTCGCGAATGAACCGCGCGAAGCCGAAGATCAGATCAACCCGACGGTCAAAGGGGCGTTGTTCACGCTCAATGAAACAAAAGCGTTGCAATCATTGACGCGCCAACCGGGGAACCTCGTCGACCGGCTGATGTCATTGACCGACGACAACCAGCTCGCGGAAGAAATGTATCTCTCATTGCTGACCCGCAAACCAACGGATGAAGAACGAACCGAACTCGTTGCCTTTCTGGCCCAGCACGCCGACCGGCGCGAAAAGTTTCTCAGCCTCTGGGCCTGGTCTCTGCTGACGTCGATGGAATTTGTGGTGAATCATTGACGAGGCCTTTTTTTGCAATTGCATGATCGGTACTTTTTCGTGGCATCCATTGCATCATTAAAACGAAAAGTCAGAGAATCTCTCACAAAGACACGAAGTCACGAAGTGAAGACATAATGAATGAGAATCTGGAGCGTATTGCAACAGACGTTGTAGATGCCGCCGTCAAGTTGCATAAGGCGCTTGGTCCTGGATTGCTGGAATCGGTTTATACCGTATTGCTCGGACATAAATTGATCGAACGTGGATATCGAGTTGAACGAGATAAGGAAATTCCTATCGTTTACGAAGGAGTCAATTTTGAAATCGGATTTCGAGCGGACCTGGTGATCGATGAGTGTTTCATTGTGGAGTTGAAATCAGTCGAGACCCTTGCCCCCGTCCATGCCAAGCAGCTTCTGACTTATCTCAAAGTAACAGGGTACTCGCTCGGCTAGCTCATCAATTTTGGAGAAATATTACTGAAGGACGGCATCAAACGCGTGGCAAACTGACTTGCCGATAAACAAGGAAAAAGAAAATCTCACACAAAGTCACGAAGTCACAAAGAAGGCCAAGATAGATTTCAGAATGGATGATAGAAAAAGGAATTCCATTTCAATTATTCAGCGAGAAATTGAGATTAAGCCGTTGGCTGATCGGCTATCGAATCCAGAATCAAAGAATCAACTCATTCTTTCTTTGTGCCTTTGTGACTTCGTGTGAGCAAATTCTTCTCTTCATCCTCAGTGAGGAACCGTTATGAGTCGATTGCAGCTTTGTAAACCGTGGGAACATCGGCTTTCCCGCCGGCAGATGCTGGGGACAATGGCCGCGGGGGGGGTGGGCTTTCGCTCGCTGTTGCAGCCCGCCGTGGCCGAAGAGCTGGCCAAAAACGACAAGCAGGCGCTGCTCATCTGGCTCGATGGCGGAATGAGTCAGCTCGAAAGCTGGGATCCCAAACCGAATACCGATTTCGGCGGGCCGTTCCGCGCGATCCCGACGTCGGTGCCGGGGATCGACGTCTGCGAATTGTTGCAGCACACCGCGAAACAGATGCATCATCTCGCCGTCTTGCGGAGCGTCTGCACGCAGGACAACAGTCATTCCGCGGGAGTCGCCCGCATCAACCGCGGCGATCCGAAAAATCGAGGCGTCGATTATCCGTTTCTCGGCTCGGCGGTCGCCAAGCTGCTCGGCCCGACCAGCAGCGGCATGCCTCCCTACATCTGGATCAAACCCTACAGCGGCGGATTCAAAGCCAGCGATGCCGGTTTTCTCGGCGCGAAATACGGTTCGCTGGCCCTCGGCGACGGCAAGCCCCCCGATAATCTGCTGCTCAATGCATCGATCAGCATCGAGGAAAACGAACTGCGAAACGAACTCCGCGAGAAGTTTAATCAACGCTACGCCGTCGGCCGGAGAAAAGAATGGACAGAAGCCAACAGCTACGTCTACGAGCTGGCGAAGAAACTGATGGAGCGAAATGACCTGTTCGACGAATCGTCATTCACCGACAAGGACCGCCAGCGTTACGGCACGCACGAACTGGGTCGGCATCTGCTGCTCGCTCGCAAGACGCTCGAAACCGGCGTCCGCTTCGTCAAAGTCAATTCGTATCATTGGGACAGTCACGGCGACAACTTCAACGCCAGTGACAGCCTGATCCGCCAGTTCGATCAGCCCTTCGCCGCGCTGATCGAAGATCTGCACGAGCGCGGCATGCTCGAGAACGTGCTGGTGATCGTGATGAGCGAGTTCGGACGCACGCCGAAGATCAACTCGCATGTCGGCCGCGATCACTGGCCCGAAGCGTGGTCGATCGCGATGGCGGGAACGGGGATCAAAAAAGGAATCGTCGTCGGCAAGACGAACGATCTCGGCACGTTCGTGGACGGCAAGGAACACGACATCGGATATCTGTTCCATACCTGGTTCAAGGCGCTCGGCGTCCCTCCGGAAATGATGGAATACGACAATCACGGCCAGCCATTACCCGTCGCCAACGAAACCTGCGGCCCGATCGCGGAATTACTGGCTTAGAATAACTTCTGTCAAATCGAGACTACAGATTGGTATTCAGATCAATATCAACATAAGTACGAAGGTTTTTTCTTAACCCCGGAGGGGTGATCGTCAATAGCCAGGGGCTTCCGCCCAATGGCACTTGCTTTAACATTTCTCAGCAAAGGTTAAAGTTTCGATGATTCTTTGGTACAACATTTGCGCCGCGCACTT
>JBJXGP010000367.1:0-5897 GCA_046160425.1 Planctomycetaceae bacterium | reverse complement strand
ACACGGCGGTCGCATCACCGTCGACAGCAAACCCGATCGAGGCTGCCGCTTCACCCTCTCCTGGCCCGGCCTCGAAGAAGAAAACCGCACCTTCGAAGGCCCGACGCTGGAGTAAAGGGAAAGAGTTGGACGTTTCTCAACGAAAGTCGTCTACTCCAATTTCCAGCGAACCAGCGCCACATCCATCTTGCATATCTTGGTGTCTGCGGGATTACGAAAGCCGGTGCCGAATGCGGTCAGTAACATTCCGTCCGGTAGTAGAATCGTTGTTGTCGATTGGACGCCGCAGAACCAGGCGGTATCCCCCACGATATTCCCTTCCCAACTGGCCAGAATGTAGCGGCGTGCTTTGTCCCACGTCTGTCCGTGGTCGTGACTGATCACCGCTTCCACGCCGAATTGAGGGATTCCCGTCCATGTCGCCGGATAACCCAACCGCACGACGTAGGTCATCAGCAGATCGCCGTTGGGCATCAGCACCTGGCTGGGGTGATGCCGGCCCCATTCATACAGCGGATTCAATTTCGACCAGGTTTTTCCATCGTCTTGAGAAATGGACACCGCCAATCCGCCGAAATGATCCAGCTTGAGATGCGCGAATCGGCTGGGGTAATCGGTGCGGCACGCGGCGACCAAATCGCCGTTGGAGGCGCGAATGAGGTTGACTTCGTTCACTCCTAACCATTGCGGCACCTTCACCTCATCGTTCCAGGTCGCCCCTTCATCAACGCTGGTTCGGAAATACGCCTGCGAGTAGTACCCGTCGGGCGACCCCCAGGGGACGCCGGTTTCTCGATAACTCGCCTCGATCAATTTCGGGACTTTGCCGTTTTTGTCCTTCTGCACCAGGAGGGGATCCCACATGTAGCGGGTCTTCACGATATCGTGGACCGGTAGAAACTTCCACGATTGGCCGTAATCGTCGCTCACCCATTTGCCGTGCGCAAGATTTTCGGGATACGCCAGCAACTTGCCGCCGCCGAGATTGGTCAAGCCGAGAGCCACGCCGGCTGGTTGGCCGTCGGCGTCGGTGCTCAACCACGTTCGTTCGCTCCAAGTCCCGCCGTGATCGTCGCTGTGGATGAAGGCGGTGCGGATCGGCTGATGCGTTTCCACGAGCATCAGCACGCGATCCTGTTCCGGGAGATATGTCAGATAAGGCATCTGCGCATTTTCGTCGGGCTTTTCGCGAAACCACGGCTCGCTGACCCATTGAATCTCCGCCGGGATCGACGTCGGCTCGGTTTCATCGTTCATCCGCCAGACGACGTGTTCACGCTGCCCGAACGGATGCGGCCGATGTGGTTTCGATTCATCGGCGGAATGTAAAGTTGCCGATCCGCTGAGCGACGAGAATATGATGATCAGAACCAGCCCAAGGTGTTTCACGGCATTGTTCTCAATAAAGGAGGTGAAATTAGATGAGCCAGGAGATCGGTTCGTTCGTCATCATGAATGAAACGACCATGCTGGTTGTTCTGTTTAGCATCATACCACGTCGCGGATCACGATTCCTGTGTGCCTCAGCGGTGTGTGCCGTTTGTGCCAACACGCATCCAATTCAGATGGAGATAACCAACAAAGCAGGGAGAAAGTGCAACTTCAACGCTCGACGTGTACTCGTATTGCTGTCACTGCCGTGGAACACGGAAACAACGAGTTGTTTCCTCCAAAAATGAATCGAGCCACCCCTCCCTGACGCTGAATTGAATGTGCCAGAAGTTATTCCAGGGAAATGGTTCGATAGCAGAACCGCAGTCGTTCCGCCGCGGCTACATACTCGCAATTGGGGCAATGCAAACACCATAAACCCCGGCCCCCACCGGCTGCCCTGCGCATGAAAAAGCCTTGTCGCAACTCATTGTCACGCAAGGCTTTTGTATCTTGAAAGTTACCCGACAAGGATTCGAACCTTGACTAACAGAACCAAAATCTGTTGTGCTGCCGTTACACTATCGGGTAACACGATCTTTGCGGCAGGGATCGTCCGGAATGAAAAATTCCTGCCGGGGGAAAGTAGCGGAAGTTTATCGAATGGCTTCCCCTGTGACAAGGTCGGGAATTCGGGAATCTGGCTCAAAAAGTCGCCGCGTGTTGGTGGGGTTTTCTTCTTGTCCTCAACGACAAGGGACACCGGGCTATTGCGAGAGGTTCGTCAGTCTTGTGCCGTGTGTGATGACGGAAAGGGGTTGCGAATTGTAAATTGAACGGCGATCTGCAAAAGTATCTGCATGCGATACGATTTCTTAATGCCGGGCCAAATATTCTTCGGATGGGGACGACGCGATCAGCTTCCGCAGGTCGCCGCACGTATTGCTAAGCGGGCCTGGATCGTCTCTGGATCGAATACGCTCAATACCAACGGCGTGATCGATGGAATTCTCGCGAGCCTGCATCAGGACGTCGTCCAGGCGACGCTGTTGACAACGATTTGTCATGAGCCGGAAGTCCGTGACGTCGATGACGTGACGGCGAAATTGCTGTTGTCATTGTCGACATCAAAACCTTCGGCGAGTGATGTCATCATCGCTGTGGGGGGAGGTTCGGCGATCGATCTCGCGAAAGCGGTCGCGGCGATGGCGACGAATCGCGAAGGGTCGTCGGTGGTCGATTATCTGGAAGGGGTCGGTCGAGGATTTCAGTTACATCAAATGCCGCTGCCGGTGATCGCCGTGCCTACGACAGCCGGGACGGGGAGCGAGGCGACGAAGAACGCGGTGATCTCATCGTACGATCCGCCGTTCAAGAAGAGTCTGCGAGCGGAGACGATGGTTCCCCGCTGTGTGATCTGGGATCCGGAGTTGACGGTGAGCTGTCCCCCCTCCGTCACGGCCCACAGCGGGATGGATGCGATCACGCAGTTGATCGAAAGTTACATTTCGAGACGATCGGCTCCCATTCCGCGCGGGTTGGTCCTCTCCTGTCTACCGGGGGCGTTTTCATCGATCGTCACCGCCGTCGAACAGCCAACCGATCGCGCGGCTCGCGAACAGATGGCGCAAGCTGCATTTCTTTCCGGGGTATCGCTGGCGAATTCGGGATTGGGACTCGCTCACGGCGTGGCGGCGGCGTTCGGTTCGCTCGCGAGAGTCCCCCACGGACTCGCCTGTGCGATGCTGCTGCCGACTGCGCTCAAGGCCAATCGAGACGTATCGAAGTCAGACCTTGCCCTGCTGTCTCGCGTCGGTTTGCAGCGAACGTTTGCAGATGAGTCTGATGCCGTCGATGCCCTGATCGGGCATGTTGAGTCGCTGCTCATCCGATTGAAAATTCCGCGGCGGCTTTCTGAGATCGGCGTGACGGCGTCCATGATCCCCGCACTGGTTCAAGGCTCGCACGGCAATAGTCTATCGGGAAATCCTCGCGACATTGGCGATGACGAGTTGTCGCAAATTCTGAAGGAGATCTTGTGATACTTGTGGCAGGTCTCTCTCCGGCGTGGCAGCACATACTTGTGATGGATGAATTTCATCTCGGCGAAGTCAACCGGGCGAAACAATCGATCTGGTGCTCATCGGGCAAAGTCACGAATGTTGCTCTCGCCGTGAGGGCGCTCGGCGGTCCGCTGAGGGCATTGACCGTCCTGGGAGGATCGAACGGCGAGCAGATACGACGTGAGCTGGAAGAGATGTCGATTCCGCTTCGATGTATTCCCTGCACTGCTGAAACTCGAGTCTGCACGACGATCATCGACGAGCAGACGGGGACGATCACCGAACTTGTGGAGAATGCTCGACCTCTTTCGCCTGCGGAGTGCGATTCGTTTCTTTCCGCATTCGTTGGGGAAGTGGCATTGGCCGATGAAGTCGTGCTGACCGGTTCGATCCCGCCGGGTGTTTCGAGTGAGATGTTCGCACGGTGCCTGAAGTCGGCCAATTCGGCGGTGCGGTTTATTCTCGATATTCGAGGGGACGAATTGCTTTCGTCGTTGCCTTACGAGCCGTTTCTGGTGAAGCCGAATTGTGATGAGCTGTCTCGAACGGTGGGGCGAGAATTGCGTACCGAGACGGAAGTATTCGTCGCCATGCGGGAACTCAACGCGCATGGAGCGCAGTGGGTGCTGATCACTCAAGGATCGGGGAATGTCTTGCTGTCGTCTGCAAAGGAGCAGCTTCGATTTCAATCGCTGTCGGTGCCGGTGGTCAATCCGATCGGGTGCGGAGACTGCCTTGCGGCGGGACTGGCATTCGGTCTCGATCGCGGAATGACGTTACCCGATGCCGTCAAACTGGGAATCGCGGCGGCGGCAGAGAACACACGGGAACTGCTCCCCAGCCGGTTGAATCTCGGCCGTGTCCAGGAGCTCGCGCGCACCGTTCGGATCCTCGAATGAGCACCTTATGCGAGGATATCCCAGAGGACATGTCCGCCGTGGGAGATCGAAATCGGGCGGCCCAGTGAATCGGGGACCATCGTATGCGGATCGATGCCGAGCAGGTGATAGATCGTCGAAACGATGTCCGCCGGCGATGTGGGATTTTCAATCGGATAAGCGGCCTGCTTGTCGCTCTTGCCGTAGACCATACCTTCTTTGATGCCCCCGCCGAAGAGCAGCGAGAACCCGCATTGCGGCCAGTGATCGCGTCCCGCACTGGAGTTGACGCGCGGCGAGCGTCCCATTTCTCCCATGACCATGATGACGGTGGTGGCGAGCAGCCCGCGCTGCTCGAGGTCTTCGATGAGCGTCGGCAGCATCTGGTCGAGTACCGGCAAGTTGTAGTTCTTCAGCATTGCGAAATTCTTTGAGTGCATGTCGTACGTGTAGCCGTATGGAATGAAATTCTCGGCATGTATGCTGATATACGGCACGCCGGTTTCAACGAGGCGGCGCGCGGCGAGCATGCACGAACCGAACAGGTTTCTGCCGTACCCGTCGCGCATCGAATCGGCTTCGAGAGACAGATCGAATGCGTCGCGGACTTTGCTCGATGTCAGCATCGAGAAGGCCCGTTCCTGGAAATGCTCCATGCGATCGATCGATCCCGATTTTCTCGACGCTTCAAACGATTCATCCATTCGATCCAGGATACTCCGGCGCAGCAGAATTTGATCGGTCGTCAACGACGATTCCGATGCGACCTTGGGAAGCAACGGTTCGCCATACGGCCAGACCGGCTCGTAATACGGATCTTGTGGTTTGTAAGCGAATGTGGGTTCACAAACCGTAAAGAGAGGATCGTATTGGCTCCCCAGAAAACCGCCATACGGACCCGGACGTTGAATTCCCGGATACATGCTGGATTCACCCCAGCCAGGATAACAGGGCATGCAAACGGATCCCGGCATATCTGGTGGGCCGAGCTTCAGATATTGACAGATGGCCCCGACATCCGGAGGGTCGGTCGGTTCGCTGCGCAACTGGCCCGGAGGCCCCAACGAAAACCCCGTCATGATGTTGAGCGGGTTGTGGGCATTGTAGCCGTGAGTGACCGAGCGAATCAGCGTCCCGCGATGCATGAGGCGCGAGATACGGGGCATGTGCTCGCAGATTTGCAACCCGGCGAGAGAGGTGTCGATCGGCTGGAATTCCCCGCGGATTTCAACCGGGGCTTCGGGCTTCATGTCGAACATGTCTTGATGGCTGGGGCCACCTAACATGTTGAACAGAATCACCGACTTGGCCTTGGGGGGTTCGTAGGTATCCCTACCATTTGCCGCTTGCAGCAATCGGGGAAGAGACATTCCGCCGAAAAGAGACAAACTGCCGATTTGGAGGACATCCCGGCGGGAAAGCGACATCCCCCTCGACTTTGCAGTGTTGTGATTCGGCGATGCGGATTTTTGCTTCAAGAACATGACACGCCTCATCTTGTGACGGACATCGACGGGTTATTTACACTTGGAACAATATCTTATCGGATCACTATTGTAACACGCCTTACGAATCATATCGGCAC
>JBJXGP010000366.1:0-9494 GCA_046160425.1 Planctomycetaceae bacterium | reverse complement strand
GCCGAAGCATGTAGCCGTGGGCGTCAGCCCATGGAATGCAGACCCAGCTCGGGCCAGCATAGCCGCGAGAGCGGCGACAGCGATTAGGAGTGGCTTGCATCTCCAGCCGCCGCAATCGCGGCTCCGTGTTCAATAACTCACCTTTCTCCGTGGGCTGACGCCCACGGCTACATGCTGGCGCGGCTTTCGCCGCTAATGGCGACTTCAAAAGCTGGAGTCGCGATCGCGCCGAGTGCTAACCAAGTGCCATTCGACTGAAGCTTGTACTCCAACACTTACAGCATTCGGCTAAAAATATACCTATTTCTGATATTCGGGATGATGCCCCTTCACTTTCAGTGTGATGCGGTACAGGCTTTTGTCGATGGTCGTGTACAGGACATTGGCCTCGTCGCCGATGCCGAATTCGACATTGCTGGGGATGCCGACGAGCGGATCTCCTTCTTTTTGATTTGGCATGCCGGTCGGAATGAACGCGACTTCCTTGCCGGTATCGTCGATCACCATCACGCCCGGCCGCTTCGGACTACGTGCGGTGAGATAGATGTGACCATGCTCGTCGATCGTCATGCCGTCGCAGCCCGGCGTGTCGCCGAAATCGACGAGCGTTTTTCGTTTACCTTTCACGAGGCCGTCCTTTCCGAGCGGGAACGAATAGATTGTCATGATGCCGAGCTTCGGATTCTTATCGGGACCGCCGATCTGATCGGTCCCGTTATCGTGGTTGGCTACGAACAACGTTTTTTCATCGGGACTGAGTGCGACGCCGTTCGGTTTGGTGACTTCGTGTGTGACTTCATGCACGGTCCCATCGGTGTCGATGCGGTAGACGGCCTTGTATTTGAGTTCCTGTGGCTCGGTGCCGAGATAACGCGGATCGCTGAAATAAATCCGCCCTTTGCTGTCGATCACGATATCGTTCGGGGCGTTGAAGCGTTTCCCCTTGTAGCCGTCGGCGACAGTGGTCGATTGACCGGTCTTGATATCCCAGCGGGAGACCCGTCGTCCGCCGCCGTCGGACCCTTCACAGGCGATGAGATTACCGTCTTTGTCGAACGTGAGTCCGTTGGACTTGCCGCTGTCGTCGGTGAAGACGCTCGTCTCGTTGGTTTTCGGGTCGTAGCGCAGGATCATTCCTTTATGCGCTCCGAACGGGATATCCGAGAAGTAAATGCTGCCATCCGGGGCGACCGCCGGGCCTTCGGTCAAACCCCCTTCGATGGGAGCGGTGCGCGTGAAGAGCAATTCCCATTTGGCATCCGGGGCGACGACCTCTTCGCCGGTCGGCACCGGCAAATCTTCGGCATGCGCCAAATCGATCGCAGGCGAAGCCAGCAATATCGACATCAACAGCCATCCACCGGCTAACAGACGATGCTGGACGAGACGTGATTTGTCGAACGAATACAAACGGCTATACATGATGCTCTCTCCTGTGACGATTCGTTGGTCCAGTGCAGATGCTGAAACGGCGTCTATCGGCCGGAAACGTGGCCTCACCGATTATTCAGCCTATCCATTCCCCGGCAGAGTCTCAATCTTGCGGACCGGTCCGAATCGATCCGAGCGGGAAGATTTTTCAGCGCCGCCTCATTATCCGCGTGAGACGACTGAAATCCGCTCCCTTTCCCTGTAGAATTCGAACCACGACAAGATGAAAAGGGTGGCACTGGCGGCTTGTCCGCCCGTGTATCGCAGCCGGGCTTTTTGAACGAACAAATATCAACACACTAAATCGCACATGAAACCAGAACTCCAAATTCGTTCATCGACTCCGGCGGATCGTTTCGCCGTTGCCGAGTTGATTTACACGTCGATCAACGTCTGGTATGGGCGTCACGGCTTTCCGCCGATCTTTCGGGGTGGGCCGCACGTCACCGAAGTCTTCTTCGACGTCTATCAGGCACTCGATCCCGATTGCTGCTTCATCGCGGAAAACCCCCGGACCGGACAGATCATGGGTTCGTGCTTTTACCATCCCCGTCCCGAGCACGTCTCGCTCGGTATCATGACGGTTCATCCGAACTATCAAGGGTTCGGCGTCGGCGGCGCGCTCGTCAAAGAGATCACGAATTATACCGACTCTCGAGGTTACAAGGCATTACGCCTGACGCAGAGCGCCTGCAATCTCGATTCGTTCTCTTTGTACAACCGGGCCGAGTTTGTCCCGCGTTACGCCTATCAGGATATGTACTTGGCCGTCCCCGAAAACGGCTTGACCGTCAAGGCCAAAGGGCAGGACCGCGTTCGACCGGCGAGTCTCGATGACATCCCTGCCATGATCGAACTGGAACGAGAAATCAGCGGCATTACCCGCGAAGTCGACTACCGTTATTGCATCGATAATCAACTCGGCTTCTGGAATGCGCATGTCATCGAATCGCCCAGCGGTCGACTCGACGGGTTTTTGATTTCGAGCGGACACGCCGCCGTCAATATTCTCGGCCCTGGAGTGACCCGCGACGATGAGACAGCGGCTGCGCTTCTGCTCACGGCGCTGAATTGTTATCCGGGACGGTCGCCGGTTTTTCTGATCCCCGTCGAGCGTGACCGGCTGGTCCGGCAAATGTATGATTGGGGCGCCAGAAATTGCGAGTTGCATTTCTGTCAGGTCCGCGGCGAGTTTCAACCCTTTCGCGGCGTGAATCTCCCCTCGTTTCTGCCCGAAACCGGCTAAGCATATTGAAATTCGTAGGGTGCGTCTTGACGCACCGATTGTTCACAAACGTGATTTGGTGCGTCAAGACGCACCCTACATTGAAATGACATCAGAGTTTTCAACACGGAGAAGGCAACATGAGTATCGGCATCGGGATGATCGGTTCGGGGTTTATGGGGTTGACGTATTCCGAAGTGGCGGCGAATCACTTGAAAGGGGGACATCTCGTCGCAATCGCGGGGGGTTCTCGCGCACCGCAGTTGGCAAAGGACTACAATGTTCCGGTGGAATCGTCTCCCGAGGCATTGCTGGCTCGCCCCGATATCGAAGCGGTGATCCTGGCGACTCCCGATCAGTATCGCAAAGACCTCACCATCGCCGCCGCAAAAGCAGGCAAACACGTGCTTGCCGAGAAACCGATGGCGGCGAACGTCAGGCAGTGCGATGAAATGATCGAGGCCTGCCGGAAAGCGGGAGTGAATCTCGCCGTCGTCAAAACCGAGCGGTATCGCAAGCTGACACAGATGGCGAAACAAATTGTCGACGAAGGAGGGATCGGGCCGGTCTGGATGATGCGAACGATATCGAGTTTCCCCCGGCCGCTCACCGAAGATATCTCGACGACCCGGCAATGGATGTACGACCCGACCAGCAGCGGCTTGTTCTTCGGCATCGCGACGCACAACGCCGATTTTCTCCGTTGGATGGCCAATGCCAACGCCACAAAAGTGTTCGCAAAGACGCACACCTACAGCGATCTTCCCGGCTCGACGCATAGCGTCATGGCCCAGATCGAATTCGAGAACGGCGTGATGGCTCACATGTGGATTTCTTCCGAGTTCCCGGCCCCGGGTATTCCGTCGAGCGAAGTCCGCTTTCAAGTCGTCGGCCGCGACGGCATTCTCGACATCGAAAATTTCGAATTCCTCGATCTTGGCAAGGATGGCAAGTGGGAGCGAATTTATACTCCTGAAAGATTCGATTACCTCAAAGAACCGAAATCGCCGATCCGACTCTATCCGCACATCGGCGTGATCCAGGAATTCGTCGACAGCATCACCGAAAAACGAGCGCCAAAAATCGGCGGTGAGCAAGGTCGCGCCGCCGTCGAGATTTGTGAAGCCTGCCTCATCTCCTCCCAAAGCGGCGAAGCGGTGACGCTGCCGTTGAAATCTTGATTTTGTAGGGTGCCTGTTACGCCTCTTCCATCGCCGGGTCTCGTTCGCTGGCAGGTTTTGCCGGTTGGGTTGGGGGCATCAGCAATTCGATAGTCAACGGGCCACCGAAGAGTTCTTCGCGGATGCGGTCGCGTTCGCGGTCGATCTGCTCGGCACTGGCGCCGAGTTGACGCAGAATGAACTCGGTCATCGAAAGTGCGACCTCCCCCTCGCCGGCGAAGACCGCATCGGCACCCGCCTTGCGCAATCCCTGTGCTTCCCTGAGGTAGGCCGCGCGCGTGAATACGCGAATTTTCGGATTCACCTCGCGAACCACGCGGATCGCCGTTTCACTTCCTCCCATTCCCGCAGACGTAAGAATGAACGCGATCGCGCGTTCGGCTCCCGCTTCCTTGATGGTTTCGAGATGCGTGGAATCGCCATATATGGCACGAAAACCGTCAGCACGCAAGCGGCGCACGGTTTCGAGGTTCAACTCGATGATCGTCGGTTCGATGTCGTTTTCCCTGAGCAGCCGGACGAGCGTCCGCCCGACGGGACCATAGCCGATGACGATCGCCTGTTTTTGCTGCGTATCATCCCCCATCGCCACGTTGCGGGCATCTCCCGGCAACACCGCACGGGAGCGTTCGTTCAACCATCTCCACAAGCGGGGCGATCGCTTCGCACGCACTTCCATTCCATCGATCAGGCGATATAAGATCGGATTCAAACTGATCGACACGATCGCCGCGGCGATGATCGCATTATTGATGTTTTTCGAAAGGATTCCCAACTCTCTCCCCAAACCCGCCAGAATGAACGAGAACTCGCCGATCTGCGCCAACGCGACGGCGACGGCCAATGCCACGCGCAGCGGATACTTGAGCAGCAAGACGATAACCAACGCCGCGATCGGTTTGCCGATCATGATGATTCCCAGCGTGACGGCGACGAGCAGCGGTTCTTCGAGGAGCAATGTCGGTTGAAAGAGCATCCCGACCGAGACGAAAAACAGCACGGCGAAGGCGTCGCGCATCGGTAAGGCTTCCGAAGCCGCCCGGGAACTGAATTCCGACTGCCCGACGACCATACCGGCGAGAAATGCTCCCAACGCCATCGAGACGCCGAACAGTTTTGCGGCACCGACGGCGATGCCGAGCGCGAGCACCAGCACGGTCAACGTGAACAGTTCCCGCGACCGCGTCTCGGCCACATGCGTCAGCAGCCAGGGGATGACGCGACCGCCGCCCAGAATGACGAACGCCACGAGCAGACCGATTTTGACCACGGCGAACACCAAAGCCAGTGCCACTTCTCCACCGCTCGGGGAACCCGGCTGAAACACGACCGGCAACAACACCAGCACGAGGACCGTGAAGAGATCTTCCACCACCAGCCAGCCGACGGCGATGTGCCCCGCCGGAGTGTGCAAGTCGTTGTTGTCAACGAGGACGCGCAACAGCACCACTGTACTCGCCACCGAGATCGCCAGTCCGAGCACCAGCCCGGCCGACCACGTCCAGCCGAAACCCAAAGCGACGAAGATCCCCAAAACCGTCGTCACGAGACTCTGTCCGATTGCCCCGGGGATGGCGACGCGACGAACGGCCAGCAATTCCTTGAAGTGAAAATGCAAGCCGACGCCGAACATCAACAGGATCACGCCGATCTCCGCCAATTGTTGGGCAAGTTCAGCATTCGCCACAAATCCCGGCGTACTCGGCCCCACGGCGATCCCGGCGAGGAGATACCCGACAATGGGAGAAAGCCCCATGCGGTGCGTACCGTATCCGAACAGGAGAGCGGCCCCCAGTCCTGCCGTCAACGTGAGTATAAGGTCGAGATTATGCATGGCGGAATGGTATAGAGATGTCGGTTGTATTGCCACCTGAAATTTACGATCCGTTGAGTTGGCACAGGGGACTGACATTCCTCCGCTCTCTTCGCCCATTCGTTGCCAAAATCCTCCCGCGCCGGTACTCTCAAGGGTGTTGTGAAGATCGATCGATGATCGATACCGTGAACCTTCTCCATGACACCCTTAACAACCGGAACCCAACTCATGTGGCGATTCAGTCTGTTGATACTTGTGGCTCTCAGTACGCTCGGGACGGCGCGTGCCGAGGAAAAAACCTGGAAAGCAGGAGTCGCCAAGGCGGTGCTCACTCCTGAAAAGGCGGTCTGGCTCGCCGGGTATGGGTCGAAGCGTGCTCCTGACGGCAAGCTCCACGATTTGTGGATGAAGGCGCTCGCGCTGGAGGCGCCCGATGGTCATCGCGCAGTGCTGATCACCAGTGATTTTCAAGGTGTCCCTAAAATCATGAGCGATCCCGTGTTCGCTCAAGTCAAGGAGAAATTCGGACTCGAACGGCATCAGATCATGCTCACCTTCTCGCATAAC
Source organism: Planctomycetaceae bacterium (assembly GCA_046160425.1). GTDB lineage: Bacteria > Planctomycetota > Planctomycetia > Planctomycetales > Planctomycetaceae > JAQCEJ01. Next base: position 3,274 of record JBJXGP010000366.1, on the reverse strand, counting down.
CACTGCGGTCCGCGGCTGGGGGATGACCTGATCGATTATTATCCCGTCGAGGCCGAGCAGGAACAACTCGTCGAAGAATACACGCAGATCATGATCGTCAAATGCGTCGAGATGGTCGGCGAATCGCTCGAAAATCTCGCCCCCGCAAAGCTGGCGATGGGTGAAGGGAAAGCGACCTTCGCCGTCAATCGCCGCAACAATCGCGAGGCGGACGTTCCCGCGATCATTGCGAAGGGGGAACCTCTCGTCGGCCCGGTCGATCACGCAGTCCCCGTGCTGACGGTCACACGTCCCGACGGCAAACTCGAAGCGGTGCTGTTCGGCTACGCTTGCCATCCGACGACGCTCAGCTTTCTGACGTGGTGCGGCGATTATCCCGGCTTCGCGCAACTCGAAATCGAGAAGAATCATCCGGGAGCGACGGCGATGTTCGTCAACACCTGCGGAGGAGATCAAAATCCCCTCCCGCGGCGCACGGTCGAACTTTGCGAAAAATACGGACATATGCTGGCGGTTGGCGTCGAAGAGGCCTTGAAGCAGCCGCTCAAGGAGGTAACGCCGGGATTAAAGACGGCGTTCGAGTACGTCGACCTGCCGTATCTGCAAGTCGTCCCAACCGATGAACTAAAAACGCTCGCTACCACCGGCGAAGGAATCAAACAACGCTGGGCGACGCGCTTGCTCAAGCGACTCGACGCCGGTCACAAGTTCGAATCGGCGTACCCGTATCCGGTCCATGCGTGGAAGCTCGGCAACGAAATGCTGGTGATCGGCATGGGGGCCGAGACGGTCGTCGATTACGCCTTGCGATTCAAGCAGGAGTTCGGACCGGGAACGTGGGTCATGGGGTACGCCGACGACATGATCTCGTATATCCCGTCTCGACGAGTCTGGGAAGAAGGGGGCTACGAAGGGGGATCGAACCTCTACGAATACGGACGTCCCGCATATCGCTGGGATGGTGAGATTGAGAATCTGATCTCCGCAACAGTCCATAAACTTGTGAAGCAAGTGCAGAAATAAACGGACGGGATCGACACCGCCAAATCATCTTTGAAGCAGGAAGCACACCATGAAAGTCTCTGGTCGGTATCGTGTTGTTTCGTCAACGTTCGCGTCATTCACCCTCTCATGGATGTTCATCGGCACCTGCGCAATGCACGTGCATGCGGAATTCAAAGCGGGAGCGGCGGTCGTCGACGTCACGCCGCTGAAATTTCCGGTCTTCGTCAACGGCGGGATGGTGAGTCGCAGCCTCGACAAGGTCAATACGCGGGTGAATGCGCGGGCGCTGGTGCTTTCCGACGATACGACCAAACTTTGCATCGTCGTCGTCGACAGTTGCATGATGGGAAGGCCTTTACTCGACGATGCCAAATCGCTGGCGAACAAATTAACGGGGATTCCCGTCGATCGCATCCTGATCTCGGCAACGCACACGCATTCGGCCCCGGCGTCGATGGGTTGCCTGGGGACCGACGCCGATCCGAATTATGTCCCCTTTCTGATCGAGAAGATCGCCGAAGCGGTCGCGGCTGCCGATGCCAATCTGCAACCGGCACAGGTCGGATTCGGCAAAGCGGACGCCGCGGAATACACCGCTTTGCGTCAGTGGATTCGCCAGCCGCACAAGCTCGAAGCCGATCCTTTCGGCAATCTGACGGTCCGCGCCAATATGCACGCCGGCGCCAACTGGGACGTCGTGACGGGTGAAGCGGGACCGGAAGACCCCGATCTCTCCTTGATCTCGATTCAATCGCGAGATGGCAAGCCGCTGGCGATCCTCGCCAACTTCTCGATGCATTATTTCGGCGACGGCGACATCAGCGCCGATTATTTCGGCCGCTTCTGCGAGGGTTTTAAGTCGCGCATCGCGAACGACAGCAACTTCGTCGGCATTATCTCGCACGGTTGCAGCGGAGACATCTGGCGTCGCGACTATACCCGTCCTGAAAGCTGGGATCCCAAGCTGACGATCGACGACTACAGCAATCGCTTGCTCGACATTGCCGTGACGATTTACGAGGGGATCGAATATCGAAACGACGTCGACGTGGCGATGGCCGAGACGCGAATGACGCTGAAATATCGCGTCCCGAATCTACAACTCCTGGAATGGTCGCAACGTGTAGTCGCAGCGATGGGAGACAAACAAGCTACGACCACGACGGAAGTTTATGCCCGCGAACAGCTCATTCTGCACGAGCGTCAGCAAACGGAAATCGTCATGCAAGGCATCCGCATCGGCGACATCGGGATCGCCACGACTCCCAACGAAACGTATGCCATCACCGGTCTCAAGATCAAGGCAGCGAGTCCGCTCCCGCATAACATGGTGATCGAACTCGCCAACGGCGGAGACGGGTATATTCCACCTCCCGAACAGCATCTCTTCGGCGGATACAACACATGGGCCGCTCGTTCCGCCGGCTTGGAAGTCAAAGCGGAAACGAAAATCGCCCAGGCCTGCATCGCACTGCTGGAAAAAGTTGCCAATCAGCCGCGACGCGAGACGACACTGAGCGAAGGCCCGGCTACGAAGAACATCGCCGCTGCCAAGCCGGCAGCGTGGTGGCGTCTGAATGAATTTACTGGTCCGCATGCGGTCGATGCCAGCGGCAACAACTGCGATGCCATTTACGAGCCGGAGATCACGTATTACCTGGAAGGGGCACGATCCGAAGCATTCTGCACCGACGGCCAGAAGAACCGGGCACCCATGTTTGTCGGGGGACGACTCCGCAGCCGCATCGGCGGACTCGACGATCGTTACTCGGTCTCGCTGTGGTTATGGAACGGCATGCCGAACGGCGAGCGAGACGTGAGCGGCTGGCTCTTCTCGCGCGGATTCGATGAAGGCCTGACGACATACTCCGAGCATCTCGGCATCGGCGGCAAAAGCGGCCATACCGGGAAGTTGATCTTCTTCCACGGCACCGATCCTTCATCGGTGGTAGAGGGGAAAACTGAAATTCCCCGCTGGGAATGGCAGCATGTCGTTTTCGTCCGTCAAGAAGGACGCATACAGGTTTACCTGAATGGTACACTCGAAATCGACACGGAAGCTCTCGCTGATTTCCCCGATGGTTTCGATCGTGTCTTCCTCGGCGGCAGAAGTGACAACGACTCGAACTGGGAAGGCCGGCTCGACGAAATTGCGATTTTCGACCGTGCATTAACCCCCGACGAAGTGGCGAACCTGGTGGTGAAGTAACGCGAACGACTATGACTAACATCGGACAGGCAATTCATGAAATCACTCCCTCTTCGATTT
>JBJXGP010000365.1:0-52293 GCA_046160425.1 Planctomycetaceae bacterium | reverse complement strand
CCACTTTATCTCACCCTTTGCCTGATAGTCGTTAATTTTGGCATAACAAAGCGTTGCACGCCGAGCCGCCGATTGCGAGTTTTTTGAAATCAATGTCAATCGCGGCGGCCGGGTGAACGCAGGCGTTCGGCCACAAGATATGGAGGAGAACATGAAACTGCTCTACCGTTCATTTCCGTCTCTTGGCGCTGCGATCATTGCTGCCGGATTGCTGGTGAATGGTTTGGGTGGAGCCGATGAAGTTCCTTCAAAACCGACTTCTGCGGACCACAATCCAGTCACATACAAATTGCTGAAAGATGACCATGGCGGTGGCGGCACGTCATCCTTCCGCCTCCATATCACGGTCAATCGCCCTGGCCAGGTGGTCACGGCTACCTGCGAACTTCGCAAGGACAAGCGGGGCGTTGGCAGATTTCCTCTTCGTTCCATCGCCCCGGCCAAGGGCGGTCAGCCATTGCGTTTTGACGTACTGTGCCTATCCGACGACTACATCGCAGATTCACAATTCGTCGTAAGCATGCCCCAAGAAGATGGCGGCACTTCGTTCATTTACGTTCCTCTCAGCGAAGCGACGAACGAGGTTCGGCCGTAAATGCCGCCGAACAAGGCGGTCAACCCGAGCGGCGGTTCGGGCGGATTCTGAAATCGAAGGTTGTTGGCCGCCGCCGGGTTACCTTGGTCGTTAGGAGGTCGCGGATGGCGGCGGGGTGGCTGTGTTTGGCGCAGCCTAACACAGCCGAACTGTTAACAAGCATTCCATCCCGAATCAGCCGACGAAAATGGAACGCAAACTCGCAGCCAAACCGTGTTATCGCTTCGCGACGGGTGGCGGTTATGTAAGGTTTTACATCCCCCGATGACGACAGCCGGGTGAACACCGATTTCACAAGTCTCTTGGTATTTCATCCCTTCAATCCGAAAGATCTTCAGACCAGCCGAGTCGGCAGTCTGGATCAAACTGATATTGAAGTTTTCCCACCGCGTCCCCAAGATGTCGGATACCGTTGATGATCGACGGATGTTGGTCTTTGACGAAAAATATCCAAGGCACACTGGCCAGGTACAGTTGAGTCGTGATGTCTGAAAGCGAGCAACCAATGAATTCTCACACCGCCCATCTGCCGGCGCGAAGGATTGCAACCACTCTCTTCGCCCTCCTGGTTTCAACTGTGGCCCTCATGCCGTTCGCTCCAACGCCAGCGGCAGAGCCGCCGCCCGATCTCCAGGCCGGCATTCTCAAGGGCATGTCCTATCTCGAACTCGAAGGCCTCGCCTGGAGGCGCGAACAGAAGTGCTCCTCGTGCCATCATGTGCCGATGATGATCTGGACGCAGCATGAGGCACGGCGGCGGGGACTCAAGGTGAATGAGGCCGCTGTGCAAGAGGCCACGGCATTCATGCTGGCGGCAGATGATCGCGCAAATATTCTGAACAAACTGAACGTGCCACCGCCAAACAATGATAACCCCGCTATGTTAGGCCCGCTCTATGCGATGATGGCGTTTCGCGAGTACCCCGCTCCGCCGGCGGCGGCCCCCGACGGAACCGTCCCGCGCTGGACCGCGTACTTGCGTTCCAAGCAGCAAGCCGGCGGCTTCTGGTTGCCGCATAGAGGCCGGCCTCCCAACAGCCCCAATGACGAAGAATCGATGACGTTGACTGTCCTCTACACCCTTGGCCCAGAGGCGGATGACGACGCCGAGACAAAACAGACTCGAATGCAGGCCCACCAGTGGCTCGCCGCGAACTTCAAGGGGATTACTCCGCAAGCACTCTGCTGGAGCATCCTCGCGGGTTATGAGGAGAAGTCCGCCACCGCACAACTGCTCGAGCGACAAAACGCCGACGGGGGTTGGAGTCAGACGAAAGAACTCCCCAGCGATGCCCAAACAACCGGCCACGCGCTCTATGCCATGCTCTCGCGCCGCAGCGTGGAAACGGACCATCCCGCAGCCGTCAAGGCGCGCGACTTCCTGCTGAAGACGCAGACGCCGGACGGTTCATGGCCCATGACCTCGCGGCCGCGCGCCGACCGACCGGAGGAGGGACCAGCCAAGGACCTGAAGCCGATCACCTACTTCGCAACGTCTTGGGCGGTGCTCGCGCTGCTGCAACACCTTCCGGCAGCGCATTGAGTTTCGCGTTATGGAACTGATCCGAATGCGAGTTGATTGCCAAGCTCGCTGGTGATATTATTCTCTCAGGGAGGCTATCATGAGTAATCAAATCGCATTTGACGATGCCCTCGCCGCTGCCGAAAAACTCGATGCCGAGGGCCAGGCGGAATTAGCGGCAGTCTTGAACCGACGCCTCGCGGAACGCGGGCGGGAGCGTGTGGCCGCTACGGTGGAACAGGCGCGGCGCGAGTTCACCGCAGGTCAGTGCCAACCCATGACCGCGGCGGAGTTGGTGCGCGAGGCCCAGTCGTGAGACGCACACTGTTGCGGTCGCCTGCGTTCGGGCGCGACCTCAGGAAGTGGTTGAAGTCACACCCCGATTCGGCAATATCCATTGAGGCTACACTCAATCAATTATCAGCCGACGCGGCCCATCCGTCACTGAGGACACATAAACTGCGTGGGCCATTGGCTGGGTGTTGGGCTTGTAGTGCCGAATACGATTTGCGCGTGGTATTTGATTACATTCAACATGAGGGAGCGGAGGCAATCCTCTTGCTGGCGTTGGGCACGCACGATCAAGTTTACTGATAAAATCGCTGATGTGCTCTGAAACGACGGCGTCTGCGGGCCACGATAGGAATCAGTCCATGAATTCGCTTCCCAGATTTCTTTCATTCTCATGTCTCATCCTGTTGTTGTCTCACGTGTCAACGCTGCGTGCCGACGACTGGCCGCAGTGGCGGGGGCCTGACCGCGACGGCGTGTGGCACGAAGCGGGGATCATGGAGACCTTTCCCGCGGAAAGAATCAAGCCGCGCTGGACCGCATCCGTCGGCATCGGGTTTTCCAGTCCTGTCATCGCCGACGGGCGCGTCTTCGTCACCGATACCGTTCACGGGAAACCGCCGCACGCCGACGAGCGCGTGCATGCGTTCGATGCGAAGACGGGCGAACCGCTGTGGACGCACACCTATGCCGTCGAATATCGCGAATCATTTTTCAGCGAAGCCTTTCGAACCGGTCCGATTTCAACCCCCGTCGTCAACGACGGTCGCGTTTACACTTCCGGAGCTTCCGGCGTCGTGGTCTGCCTTGATGCCGTCAAAGGGGATGTCCTCTGGCAACGCAACCTGCAACAGGATTTTCCCGAATCGGAAGTCATCGGTTCGACCTCCCTTTTGATCGAAGGAGACCTCGTGATCCTGATGCCGTGCGCCAAGCCGAATGCTACGGTCCTCGCACTCGACAAGCAGACCGGTAAAACCGTCTGGACCGCACTCGAGGAAGCCGAGACGGCCAGTTCGGCCATCGCAATCACCGACGGCGGCGTCCGCCAGATTATCGTCTGGACGAGCGAATCGGTGACATCCCTCGAACCGGCAACCGGCAAAACGCTCTGGGCCGAACGGCTCTTCACCACGAAGGACGCCACCGTCTCGACGCCGGTCTATCGCGACGGCCAACTCCTTATCGGCGGTTTGATGATGCAGATGAAGCAAGAGCCGCCCTCCGCCGTCACCCTCTGGCCGAAATCGCGCGCGACCGCCCGCCGGGTCTTCAGCGACACGTCGACCGCCGCGTTTCGCGGCGACTACGTTTACTCGGCCCGGTCGTTCGGCGAGTTCATCTGCGTCGACGCGAAAACCGGCGAGGTGAAATGGGAAACCGACAAAGTCACGACGCAACTCAGCGGGGCAAGCGTCCACATCACGACGCACGGAGAAACCGATCTGCTCTACAACAACGACGGCGAACTGATCCGCGCCCGTCTGGCCCCCGACGGATACCACGAACTCAGCCGCACCAAAATCCTCGACCCCGGCGTGACGTATTCCGGCAGAAAAGTCGCCTGGTCCGCCCCCGCCTTCGCCCACCGCTGCATCTACGCGCGAACGAATACCCAATTGGTCTGCATCTCGCTGGCGGTGGAGTGAAGCATCAGTGAGGTCGCCGGAGATTCAAGTGAGGGGACTCGAAAATGACTTCACCGAGCCAAAAAGCATTGACAACGACAGGAATTGTTCAAACAATCATAGTATGAGCATCAACCATCTCACCTCATCCGAAACCATGAAAAAGATGCAGGAAGCCGCTGACAAGGCTGCGACGGGTCTCCGCGACCCCGAAGACATGCGGCAGGCGGCAGAGGAGATGGACCGGATCAGCAAAGCCATCCGTAAGCGTCACGGTCTGCTCGACATCGGAGTCCCCGCGATCCGTGAACTCCGTGATTCATGAGGTGCGTTCTCGATAGCAACGTCGGCTTCAAGTGGGCCTTCATCGAGCAGGACACCGACAAGGCTCGCAAGCTCCGGGATGACTACCTCACCCGGCCGAAGTTGTAACGGTTTTGATCTTGATTCGATGTTGATTTCGCCGTTGTGATGACGAAAACTCAGATTTGAGTCGAAAGAAGCACTGCTGACTCCATGCTGTCAGCAGGACACACGGCGGGAGAGGGATTCAAGAAGCCGTAGAACTGCTGGAAGCATCAGTAGGTTGGCTTTCGGTGTTATGTATAAAAAAAGGAGATTGCCGAACATCCTCAAACAATTGTTCTAGGGTGCGTTTCCCCCAATCATGTCCACCATTGAACCCGTGATAAATATAGTGGAGCATCCGGATAGTGTTAGCGGCAGATTCGTCAAATACCCAATGACAGCTCGGTAGGTTGCAACCCGAGAAAGCAGGTAGTTCTCCGCCCTTATACACGAGCCGACATTGCTCGAACGTGCAGTTCGTGAATTTCTTCCCGTCTACTACAATCGACTGCTTCTTAAATGTTTCTAAGTCGAATTCCTTCTTTTGACAGTCGTCTTGAAGAACCCCATTACTCAGTCTGTAAAGAGCCCCTTCTTTCCTGAATACATATTCTGCAAATACAGGAAGGTCAATGCCACTGCCATTGATGTTGAAAGCAATGTTCCCCCCCATAAATCCCTTACCAGCGTAAATTCCATTTTTGATTATTATCTTCGATCCCAGGTGGTAAACTGACATGCTGTTAATATTGATCATTGGGATTTTACCATCGACCATGTAGCAATCTTTAATCAGCGTTTTTAAGAAACCATCCTCGATACCGCTTGATGAATTGGGGATTATCAAGTCAGGAATGGTTCTCTGAATCCTTTCAAAGATTGTAGGATCATGGCGCTTCGCTGCCTTCCTTGATCGCTTCCTATCTTTAGAGATTAGCTTTTCCAATTCATCCAACGTAATCCATTTGAATTTCAAATCCAACCCGATGTCGTCTGGTTCGATCCACACTTTCAACTCGTGTTTACTGACCGTCACATGAAGGTCATGGACATTTTCTGGAAGAACGAGAATATCATTGTCCTCGATCGTCAATACAAAGTCGTCATGCTTGTTCTTAAGCCACAGGGAAACCTGTAGCCAGCCGGTTTCGGCGTTCTTGGAAAAACGAATAATAGGGATACCACCAATTGATAATGGGACATTCTTTACAAGACAATAGTTTCCCCCGAGCCGGACGATAACCTGTCGGTCGTTTTCCCATGCATCGAAACAGCCTCGTACCGGCTTTTCAATATTCTTCGATGACTTCAGTTGCCGAATTTTGTCCTTGTCCCAATTGCCAGCTACGCGATGGCATTCCGGACAAAGTGCGATCATACCTTCTGGTCTGAAGTGTGGCTCCTCTTCATATGGTGGATCGAAATGGTGGAACTCTAAAAATGGCTTGCGGCATTTTGGACAGCCGAAATTTACTTCTTTCCGAAGGTACTTACGTACTTCGGGAGGAATTGCTGGGCGGTTCTTCATTACTGGTGATCTTCCTTTGGAGGGGTGGCCCGGTTCATTCTTACGCTAAAAACAGCTTGTTTTTGTGTGGCACGGCTCTGTGAGCCGTGTCTTGGCTTTGGCCTCTCGATCGACATCCAACGGCTCGGTTGAATTCTTCTCGTGAACCAAGCGGACTGTTGATTCCAACTCCACTCGTCTTCGCACGGCTCGCAGAGCCGTGGCACGCGGATTGATACTTCGCACTCACCCAAACAACGGCAACGCTTCCCCCTGCGACAGCAAATCGATCGGCCGGCCGTCGGGGGTTTTCGCGGTGAGTTCTTCGCGGGTGATGCCTAAGGCTCCGTAGATTGTAGCGGCGAGGTCTTCGGGGTAGACCGGATTGTTGGCGGGGTGCGAGGCGATGCGGTCGGAGGAACCGTAGACCTGGCCGCCGCGGATTCCGCCGCCGGCGAGCAACGCGAACATGCAGTGCGGCCAGTGGTCGCGGCCGGGTTTGGAGTTTGTCCCGCGGACGCGGGGATCGTCGTACTTGGGGGTTCGTCCCATCTCACCCAGCGCGACGACAAGCGTCGAATCGAGCAAGCCGCGCTGATCGAGATCGTCGAGCAGCGTCGCATACATCCGATCGAAGACCGGCAGCAGATCGCGCTTGAGGTGCATGAAATTGTCGGCGTGCGTATCCCAGTTGACGACGAGTGGCGAATACTCAGGGGTGTTCCAGTGGACGACGACGAAGGGAACTCCCGCTTCGGTCAAGCGTCGGGCGAGCAGCGTACTCTGGCCGTTGATGTTTTCGCCGTAACGCTGCCGAAGTTCTTCGGGTTCCTGATTGAGATCGAAGGCGCGCTTCGTTTCGGGGGACGTGAGCAACGAAAAGGCTTTGAGCTGATGCGATTGAAACTGCGCGACGTGGCGTTCGTTCTCGCGCTGCCAGCGATCGATTCCCGACAGCAATTGCTTTCGCCCGGCGAGTCGATCGGCGTTCATTCCGTCGGGGAGCGTGAAGTCGGGAGCTCGCAATTCTCGCGGCAAGAAACTGCGTGTGAATTTCGGATCGGGAGTCCCGCTGAGCAGCAAAGGTTCATACGCCGCACCGAGTTTCGTGGCGAACTGGCCGGGGACGACGTAGCCGTTGTCGGTGCCGTGAATCTTGGGCAAAGCAACGACGGACGGAAGCGAAGCATGCGGCCGGCAATACGCCACGGTCGAACCGATGAACGGCCAGTCGTCCGGTTGAGGTTTGCGATTGATGCTCAACAGACGATCGGTCGCCGTCGGCTGATTTCCCGTCAGCAGGTAATAGGCATCGGTATGATGGTCGCCCAGTCCGCCGCGTCCGTTTTGAGTCAGCGATCGCACGACGGCGACGTGCTGCGACATTTGAGCGGTGAGCGGAAGATGTTCGCACCACTCGATTCCCGGGATGGATGTCTGGATCGGCTGGAATTCGCCGCGATACTCGATCGGGGCCTCGGGCTTCATGTCGAACGTATCGATCTGACTCGGCCCGCCCCATAAGAAGAGAAGGATGCACCGCTTGGCCCGGCCACCTCCCGCAATCGAGGCGTGCAATTGCCGATGCAGCAGTTCGGAGAAGCCCGTCCCCAACAGGCCGAAGCTCAATCCGCGCATGAAATTTCGACGGTGGCGGCTAAAATGTGTCATCGGCCCTCCTCCCGTCGCTTGCTGAGAAGTTGGAGATGGGAACTGTCCGCAGATTTTCGCAGAAAGACGCAGATGAAAGAAAATGAATCGGTCGTTTCAGTGTGTGATCGGCATCATCGCTGCATAAAATATTGTATGTCGTGTGGAATGGTTAGCAGTATAACACATCAACTTTGACTGTTCCATATCCGATTGTTGAAACGTGATATATTGTCCGCCTCGAAAACCTGCTTTTTCTTTCCCCAATCGTACAACTCAGGAGTAACTCTTCATGCAGAACATCGGTCTTTGTCTGTGGTTCGACGATCAAGCCGAGGAGGCGGCGGAATTTTATGTCTCCATCTTCAAAAATTCGAAAATCGTCAGCACGGCGTACTACGTCGAGGGTCTCCCCAAGCCGGCGGGTTCGGTGATGACGGTGCGGTTCGTCCTTGATGGCTTGGAATTCGTGGCACTGAACGGGGGGCCGGATTTTAAGTTCACCCCCGCACTTTCGATCACAGTCAACTGCGACACGCAAGCCGAAGTCGATGAACTGTGGCAGAAGCTAACTGCCGGAGGACAAGAGGTGCAGTGCGGCTGGCTCACCGACAAGTTTGGCGTGTCGTGGCAGATCGTCCCCCGGACACTGATCGAGATGTTCGCCAAGCCCGACAAAGCGGCATCGCAGCGGGCGACCAACGCCATGTTGACGATGAAGAAGCTCGACATCGCCGAGTTGCAGCGGGCGTATGACAATGCCTGACGGCTGTGGTCAGTATGAACGTCCAAGGCTCCACGCCCTTCGCTGACTCAGGGACGTGCCACCCAAACTGAAAGTCGGCCAATGAAAAAAGGTGTCTTGAGTGACACCACCACTCAAGACGCCTAAATCCCTGACGCTGACAAGTACGGGCCAGAACCTGTCAGCGATAGGGAGGAATTGCAGCTTCCGTGCCACGTGGAAAAATCTCCCCAATTATTTCTCTCCGCAAGTCGCGAATCGGGAGGAATTCGGCGGGATTCGAGTCCTTTTTTGCAGAAAATTCCCGACCGTAATTTTCTGCATACCCTATGCGGGACTGTGAACATTTCGGCAGAAACAACCGTCTCGCCAGCGGGAATTCTGCTGCACGATTGCAACATGCGACAGGCATTTTGCAGCACGGCGCAGTTGGGATTCAACCAGAGTGGACAATTCCCTGCCTGCAATCCGTCGCCGTTCTCGTGAACTGCCGGGGCAGTTCGTTTGTGACCCGAATGGATTTTCCGGTTCAGGGAACCAGAATCGTCACGTTGCGAAATTCGACTTCGGAATTCTCGGATTGGAAGCCGATTCGTCCCATCTTGAGGATCGTCGGCTGTGAACGACAGACAATTTCGCCGTTCAGCTTCACCGTCAAGGCTCCGTTTTCGGAAGCGATTTCAAGCTGGTTCCATTCGCCAATCGGCTTGAGGGATTTCCCCCGCACATCGGGAAAGTCTTCCACCTCGACGGTCAGCGACTTGTGGCCGTTCGCTTTGATCGTTCCGGTTTCCGCATACTTCCCCTGCACTTCGAGACAGACCGGCCAGACTTTGTCTTTGTTGTCGATATACAGCAGGCAGCCGGTGTTCCCCTTGAATGTTGCGGGATCTTCTCCCTCCTTCAACGGCGGAAATCGGCATTCGTAGCGCAGCGTGAAATTCTCATAGACCATACCAGAGACGATGTATCCCTTGGGCGTGCCGGTGCATTTCCAGACTCCGTCGGCGAGACTCCAGACGGAACCAAAGTCATACGGGAAACCCTTGAATTCCTGCAAGTCGAGCGCGACAAACTCACCGCCGGTGGACTGGGCCTGAATCATGGAATCGTAGGGCGTGACAATGTTTTCAACGGCGGATTCAGTCCCAGTCGCGTCTCCTTTCGACGTCGGCTCGTGATCCGGTGTCGTCGTGGCGGGAGGTGTTGCCGGCGTCGATGGCGTCTCGTTCGGTGATTCTCCGCAACCGGAAAACGCCACGACGAAAAATGCGAACGCGCAGCGCAGGGACAAGCGACTGCCTGAATCGTGATCGAAACGAGACATGGAATAAAGTCCTTTATACAGCGGTGATAATGGATCAATCATCTCGCTCACGATACCAGCCGATCAGCGAACTTAAAACCGTATCGGGAGATGATGCACAACGCATCGAATCGACATAATCGTCGGGCTCCCGTGTGAGCGGCACAATACCTAGAAACGTCATGACTTCAGCAGACACGCCAGATTTTCTCGTTTCTCAGCTTGATAACTCTTCAATCGTCGGGAGGGTGGCCGATATCAACAACAGCCGGTCACAATGACACAGGGATCAAGCGGCCCTGTCGAGGGAAGAAGGAAGCCGATGACGCATGTGATTTGCTGAGAATGGTTTCCGCTGAAATTCCCGTCAGGCATCAGGGTCGTAAGTCCCCCTTTGAGGAAAGAACTCCACCATGCATTGTGTCTCTCAATCGGAACTGGGATTATCAGTCTTGGAATGGTTAACGACGGAGCTTCGCGAAGAAATTAACCGTCGTCAGGATCAAAGGCGACGACCTCAGATCGCCGCGCGATTCAAAAGTGTTTTGGTCGCCGGTCTTGCTGGGATCTCTATGGTTTGCCTCAAATTGTTATACCCGTAGGCTCGCCGCCTTCAAATGCAACATGATTGAATCGAAACGGCGAGCGCCAATGGAACTCCCCTGACAGACTCCAGATTCTCATCCTGCCTCTCGATCACCCCCGGAATGATGACCATCCCGCGAATTTCGTGGGCTGGATCCCCGATCTGGTGTCTGATCGATGCTCCGATGGAATCCAGAGTCTGTGAGGGGAGACTCCATTTGTATTCGCCTCTTTGGAAGTAGGTTCGGGATTCGTTCATGGGTCAACATCGCCCCACGTCCCTGACGGCCGACTCGGCTCAAAACTGGGTCGACGATCGCTCTCTGCGCTCTTCCTCCGTTTCGAGCGACCCCTCTTCGCAAAACGGCGAACGAAACTTCTTCGTTTGCCTGGCCCTCGTGCTTGTCGGCTGCGGAATGTTGATGGTGCATAGCGCCAGCATCACCAGTTGGCCAACGCAATTCGAGAGGGTCTATCTCTCGCGGCATCTGACGTTTCTTGCCATCGGATTGCCGCTCGCCTGGATCACATCACTGCTGCGGGCCTCGTTCTGGCGCACGTGGGCTCCGTTTTTCTTTCTGACGACGACGGCGCTGCTGCTCGCGGTGCTGATTCCCGGATTCGGTTCCCGCGTCAACGGTGCGCAGCGCTGGATCCGTTTGGGAACCTGGTCGTTGCAACCGTCGGAAATCGCCAAGGTCACGCTCCCGCTGATGATGGCCTGGCTGCTGACTTGCCCACTCGTGCAACGATCGAAGTCGATGATCGTCCGCCTTTCTCTCGTCTGGCCATTGTTCTGCATGGCACCGCTGATCGTGCTGCAACCCGACCTGGGAACGACGGTGTTTCTGGGCCTCAGCATGTTGATCGCATTGTTCCTCGGCGGTTGGCCCTTTTCGTATTTTGTCATCGCGGGGCTGGCGATGATCCCGCTCGCGGGGACGCTACTCGTCCTCAAACCTTATCAATGGGAACGCATCACGGGGTTCATCCAGGCCTGGACCGACTTCAATCAGGCCCCGTATCAACTGAAACAATCGCTCGTCAGTCTCGGGGCAGGTGGAATTCAGGGAGTCGGCATCGGTCAGGGTTGGCAGAAGCTCAGCTTTCTCCCCGAAGCAAATACAGACTTCGTGTTTGCCGTCGTCGGGGAAGAACTCGGACTCGTCGGCACGCTCGGCCTGACGCTGCTTTGGATCGGCTTTTACACGTCGGGATTGAGAATCTTGAGACATCTCCCCCAACATTCGTTCGCCGCCATCGCGGGGATCACGCTGCTGACGCAGTTGGTTCTGCAAGCCGCCGTCAACGTCGCCGTCGTGACGGCGATGGTCCCCCCCAAAGGGATCTCGCACCCCTTCATCAGCTACGGCGGCAGTAGCCTGGTCATCTCGATGATCACCGTCGGGCTGATTCTGTCGTTCTCGAGGGAAGAGAGTTCGTCCGCCGAGATTCACGGCACGTGCGACGGCTGCTAGAATTCCTCGGCGATCGCAATGAATGCAAAGTTTTCGTCAGTTGCCGAGTGAATCCTCTAAACCGTACTTCGTATGGATTCGATCGCTCGCATTGTGATCGCTGAACCCAGGAGTATTTTCATGCCCGGAGCGGGCTATATCTTTGCCGGCGGCGGAACCGGCGGACATCTTTTTCCGGGGATGGCCGTTGCAGAGGAACTACGCCGACAGCTCCCCGACGTTGCCGTCGAGTTCTGGGGGACCGAGCGCGAACTTGAACGCCGGATTCTCGCCGAAAATGGCTGGACGCACCGCAGCATGACCGGCGAGCCGTCGACGAATTTTCGCCGACATCCGCTGCGTGTCCTGCGGGGACATTGGTGCGCATTTCGACAGGCCCGACAATGGTTGGCGGCGCAACCCCCCGCCGCAGTGATCGGCCTCGGCGGATTCAGCAGCGCGCCCGTCGTATACGCCGCACATCGCTTGCGAATCCCCATTCTGTTGCTCGAGCAGAATATCATCCCCGGCCGGGCGACGAAGTACTTGAGCCGCTGGTCCGACGTCGTCTGCACTTCATTTCCCCAGACTGAAACTTTTCTTTCGAATCGTTGCCATATCGAGGTCACGGGGAACCCGATCTCCCGCGAACTGACGGACCACGCGAGATCGCATCATGCCGCCGATTTCACGTCTCCACAGGAACGCCCCCGGTTGTTGATTCTGGGGGGAAGCCAAGGGGCCTCGGCCATCAATCAGGCCCTCATCGATGCATTGCCGCGACTGTTCCCTCATCTTCAAAGTTGGCACATCGTGCATCAAACCGGTGCCGCGGATGTGGAGCAAGTGCGATCGGCATACGCAGAACGACACATTGAGGCGACGGTCGCAGCCTTTCTTTCGCCGATGTCGCCGTGGTACGCGCATACCGAATGCGTCGTCAGCCGCGCCGGTGCGACCACTCTCGCGGAGTTGGCGTGCTGCGGAATCCCCGCAATTCTGATACCCTATCCCCACGCCGTCAATCAGCATCAGTTGAAGAATGCCGAATACTATCGAGAGCGACTCGCGGCGGTGATCGTCGAGCAACAAGGATCCCAGCCTGTATTCGCCGAAAAACTGACGGATCAACTCGTTGGCATGTTGACCGATACGCAACGACGGAAACAAATGAGTGAGGCGATGCAAAACCTGGCGATCCCCGACGCCGCGACAACCGTCGCCGGCCTGATCGCGAAATTGACTCCTTCACGCACTTAGATACATTGAGACCGACAGTGAATCTGACGGCATCCGATATTATTCTCGTAACGGGAGCATCCGGCTTTGTCGGCAGCCATGTCGTCGAGAGGGGACTGACCACATCGGCGAAAGTGCGGGCGTTCGTTCGGCCCGCATCCGACACGTCGCTCCTGGAGCAGTGGGATATTCCCATCGTTCGTGGAGAACTGCACGATCCCCTCGCATTGAAGAATGCGTTCCAGAATGTGACAGTCGTCGTCCATTGCGCCGCGAAGGTGGGAGACTGGGGACCGATCGACGAATACCGTAAAGTGAACGTCTCCGGCGTCGAGCGGATGATCGCTGCGGCGCGCGCTTGCAGCACGGTCAAACGCTTCATTCACATCAGTTCGCTGGGAGTTTACTCCGCCCGCGATCACTACGGGACCGATGAATCGGTCGCGCCCGCCGCCGAGGGTTTCGATGGATATACCCGCACGAAGATCGAAGGGGAGCAGGTGATCGGTTCCGCTTTCGCCGCGGATGGATTTCCCGCCGTGATTTTGCGCCCGGGATTCATTTATGGTCCGCGCGACCGCACGGTCCTTCCGCGTTTGCTTGCCAAACTGCACAATGGAAGATTCCGATTTTTGGGGGACGGCGAAAAAGTATTGAACAACACCTACGTCGGCAACCTGATGCAGGCCATCTTTCAGGCCATCGCCGAAGACGGATGTCTGGGAAAGATCTACAACGTTACCGACGCTCGACTGGTGACGCGAAAAGAATTCATCGCGGCGATTGCGCAAGGGGCCGGCTATCCGATCCCCGTCCGATCGGTCCCGATCCCCGTGGCGAAGGGATTGGCCTGGGGCATGGAGACCTTCGCCCGTTTGACGGGAAAAAAAGAAGGCCCGCTACTATCGCAGGCGAAAATCAAGTTTCTGGCATTGAATCTCGACTTCTCAATTGAAAGAGCTCGCAGGGAGCTGAAATATAATCCGCCATTCGATTTTCGCGATGCCATTGTCCCGACGATGAATTGGTTTCGCGACTCGGGACTCGTACCGTGATCGACTTTTATAAGGTCAATATGTGGCTGAGTGGAGATGACATTAGCGAAAGCCGATTGACCGCGATGCGAATCCGAGAGTATGCTCGGTGGATGATCCCAGGCGCAAAGACCCCATGAAATTGTTCAAGCAGTTATTCCTGAAAAAGCTGACCGGGAAGCAAATCCTCGTGCGGATGTTGCTGATATTGACGATTTACGTCCTCTCGATCGC
The DNA here is from genome assembly GCA_046160425.1 of Planctomycetaceae bacterium. Classification (GTDB taxonomy): domain Bacteria; phylum Planctomycetota; class Planctomycetia; order Planctomycetales; family Planctomycetaceae; genus JAQCEJ01. The sequence continues at coordinate 38,152 of JBJXGP010000365.1, read as the reverse complement.
GCCGATGTTCTGGATGTGGTACGAGTCGATGTACCTCAGCGGCCCTCGCTGGGTCGCCCGGCTGTACTATCCGCTGGCGCTGGCCTGCAACATTTTTCCGATCTTCAGCAAGTGGATCAACGCGTATATCGTGTGGTGGTGGAGTTAATAGTCGATATCACAATCGACTTCACTCTGAATCCATGAACTCGTCTTCGTCGTGCATGCCATATTTTCGGGCAACGTCGGGGTCGGTCGTCACGAGATAGACGCCATCCTCGGCGATTTCTTTCCGCGAATCGACCTGAACTCCATCTAACAGCATGGCTTGAAGCGTGGAATCCCCCCGCTGAGATGAGGCGTGCAAATCTTCCGGCATTGTTGCGTCAGGAGCGGGTTTTGGACTCCGCCAGATGAGAACGTAACGCTTCTGCCTGGGCTGAGAGGCATTCCATAACTCGACATATTTATCGCGAACGTAGGGATTCAATGCGTCGCCGAAGTCGATCGGCAAATTCATGATCTTGATCAATTCCTGGACGTCCGAGAGATCTTTCATGCGTTCGGAATTCGTCATGCCCGACGCCAGTTTCATTTCGACGAGCGTGGGAAGTTTCACATATTGAATCCCATCGTGTTCTTCGCAGACGTCAGCAGGATGAGGGAACGCAACCGGTTTGGGCTTTCCGTCTCCAGGATATTTACCGCTGACGAGAAATTCGATTTTCACGCCGTTGTCGGTGTCGCGCAGATTTTTGCTGCGCTCGAATGGTGGGAGATAACCTCGCCCGTCCAATTGTCGATGAAGTTCTTTCAGCCCTTCTTCGGTGACCAACACGTCAACATCTTCGGTGAACCGACGAAAACCATGCCGGAACAAGGCCATCCCACCCACAATGCTGTATTCAATTCCCAACGTACGCAAACTGTCGGCGATTTTGCGCAGTGACTTATGCACCTCGCTTTTTTCGTCGAAATACAAACCCCCTTCGTTCAAGGCCCACCTCGAATCTTGCGAGAGTCGATCTTCGTATGCAGTCAATGATTCCGCGATGGAAGGAATTTGACTAAATAACTCCTCCGCTGTCGGGCTATGCGTGATCGAAGAGCGTTTCATAAGCGTACCACGCGTTATAGTGCAGCAGGTTTGTCTGATTTGAGCATACTCTACCTACATTATCGACGTCAACAAGCAAGTGCGGCCTATGGTGAAATCAACGAACGATGACACGTCCAAAAAAGAAGGCACATCGGCATGTCTATGATACCGATGTGCCGTCGATTCAAATTATCGAATGCTTCGAGATACTCCTCGTCGAAACGCGATTGCTCAATTCCGCGAATCGGGATCCCAACCGGCGACGATGGCGTCGGGGGCCAGCACGAAGATCTCCACGCGGCGATTCTGGGCGCGGGCTTTCTGATCGGTATTGGGGATCAACGGCTGGAACATGCTGTAGCCGGCAGCTCCCATTCGTTTTTCGCTGATGCCCGAATTCGCCAATGTCAGGACGACGGAATCGGCCCGGTCTGTCGAGAGATGCCAGTTGGTGGGATGTTTCGCCTTGGTGGATGCCTTGACAATCTTCGTATCGTCGGTATGGCCGACGACGAGAATGTTCAATTGCTGGGCGTCCCCCTGATTCATGATCGACGCGAATTCGCGCAGAATTTCCTGAGCCTGCGGTCTGACTTCATCGCTGCCGAGTTCAAACAAAATTTCGTCGTTGAACTTGCTGACGCCGGTCTGCGGATCGAATTCAAATTGGGGATACTTCTTCGCCAGCTCCTGGAAACGGCTGGTCGTCTCGGGCGACAGCGGACTCGACTGATTCTTATTCAAAAGACTCACATACTTCGAACGCTCGGAATTCAAGTTCTCGATGCGGCTGTTGGCAATATCGAGATTCGATTTGAGCGCGGCGTTCTGCTGCTCGAGCTGCTGTTTCTGCGCCGCCAGAGATTGAAGGCCGTCCCGCTCCATCGCGAGAGACTGATTCTGCTGGTGAAGCTGGCGCGAACGTAACTGGCTCATGCGATACTGGTTCTGCGGAACCATATGGCAACCGGTGACGGCGATCATGAACACACAACCGCACAACATGACAGGGATGCGAACCGAAGTAGACATGAACGATACTCCCTTGTGGAGAAGGTCGATCTGCCGCATTCAACTTCCACGGAGATAGAGACGGGGGCGAAGTGAATGGGCAGGCAATACCGAACCATCAAATGGCAGGTGATCGAAAGGAAACAGGTTAAGATTTCGATAGGATGTGGACTGGAGATGTCGTCAGGATGTGAATCGAGTCTTTCGCAAATCGGGGGTACGAAAATCGGCACACGAATGTGTGTCAGTGATTCATCCCATTTCGCTTTGCATAAGACCTTCTTGGAAAGGCTGGTCTGCGTTCTTCCCGCTTCGGTTTTCCCGCCCGTCACGAAAAGAATGGATCGCAGTCGAGCGGGGTTTATAATCAATCTTAAAAATCGTGGCTAGGGGAACCTGAAAAAAAACCGATTTCGACGTAGAATTTCTCAAGTCGAGATGAAAACATTGCAAAGTTCCCGACCTGCTGGATACTTTCGGCATCGTTTCCGCCACGAAACACTCGACCTATCTTTTTACCATGAAATCAGTTACACAAACAACATCTCGACAGTCCACCGACGCGATGCCGAGCCGGCCTACTCGCCATCTATCGTTCATCGCCGGACATATCCGTCAAAAAATGTCCGATCACAGGTGGGAATTCGAGAAATTCGACGACACCCTTCGGGTTGATGCCCGTCCTACGCCTGGGCAATGAATAATACGGAGTACGATTGCATGAATCGCTCGTCGTGGACTCGAACCGTCGCGGTGTTGACGATCGTAATCGTCGGCTTTGCTCCTTTTGCTCGCGGGCAGGACCTCACCAAAGAGCAGGTGCTCCGCTCGATCGATCTGGCCAAAGATTTTCTCGTGCGCAATCAGCAGGCCGACGGCTCGTGGCCGGGAAAGAATGCCCGTTTCCCCACGGGCATCACCAGCCTGGCGATGCTGGCCCTGCTCAACACCGGCATGACCGCCGATGACGAGCCGATCGAGCGCGGACTCAAATACCTGCGAAGTATCAAGGAGCCTGATCCCTCCATGACCTACGAGATATCGCTGATGATCAGCGTCCTCGCTGCCGCCAAGGATGGAAACCGCGATCAGACGCGATTGGCCGTCCTGGCGAACAAACTCGAAACCGGTCAGTGGCGGGAAGGAGAAAACTCGGGCAGTTGGGGTTATGGGATCATGGTGGGTCAGCGCTTCGGATCCGCCGACCGGAGCAATGGCCAATTTGCCATTCTCGGCTTGCGCGACGCCGTCTATGCCGGTATTCCGGTCGAAAAAGAAACGTGGGAATTCGCACGTGAGCATTGGCTCAAATCCCAGAACAACGATGGGGGCTGGGGCTACAGCGAGTCGCTGAATCCGGCGAGTTGCGGCAGCATGACCGTCGCGGGGATCTCGACGCTGGTGATCATCGACAGCGTGCTGCGCGAACAGGATGAATTAAAGCCGGATGGAACGCCGAATTGCTGCGATGCCAATCCCACCCATCAGGAAGCGCTCGACAAGGCTCTCACCTGGATGACAAATCATTTCGCGGTCGGACACAATCCCGGCAACCCCTCCTGGCTCCTCTATTATCTCTACGGACTCGAACGTGCCGGCCGCTTGAGCGGCGAACGCTTCTTCGGTGAGCATGACTGGTATCGGGAAGGGGTCCGGTTCCTCATCGAACGGCAATCGCAACGTCAGGGAAGCTGGGAAGGTGATGGCAGCCTCGAAAACGACCCGATCGTCGCCACGTCGTTTGCGCTGCTGTTTCTTTCCAAGGGATTGGCTCCCGTCCTGATCAACAAACTCGAATACGGGTCGCCTCATCCGGCGGACAAGCAGGGGCCTGCGTCGACGTCGTGGAATAAACATCCGCGCGATGTCCGCAATCTGACCGATCATATCAGCGGGCTCCCCAAATGGCCGAAACTGCTGACGTTCCAGTACGTTCATCTCGATCAGATCAAGCGACAAGGGGGCGTGCTGAATCTGCTGCAATCGCCGATCATGTACGTCAGCGGCGACGTTCGTCCCGAATTCCAGGAGGAGGATGCCCTGTTGTTCAAGGAGTATCTCAACCAGGGGGGATTCATCTTTGCGGTTCGCAATTGCCAGGGAGCGGGCTTCGACGCGGGCATGCACGAACTGGTGAAAATGATGTTTCCCGGCGGGGAAGCCCAGTTGAAAAAACTCTCGCCCGATCATCCCATTTATCGAGCGGAATACCTGCTCGATCCCGAATCGGTCGAACTCTGGGGAGTCGAAGTCGGCTGCCGGACGGCATTCATCTACTCACCTGAAGATCTCTCGTGTCTGTGGGACAAGTGGTTGCCGCAGGATCCTCCCGAGCGCAAGATCGAACTCAAGAGCATGATTACGAAATCGACTCGCATCGGTGTGAACGTGATTGCTTATGCGACGGGGCGCGAACCTCCTCCCAAACCATTGGCAGACCCGACGCTCCCCCCCACCGATCGCGACGATCAGATCGAGCGGGGATTGCTGCAGATCGCCAAACTCAGGCATACGGGAGGCTGGGACGCCGCACCGCAGGCGCTGCACAACTTATTGCTGGCTCTCAATCGGACCGCCGGACTCGCCGCCTCGACGCATGCCCGGAGCTTACCGGCGACCGACAAGAATCTGTTTCGCTATCCACTGGTCTACATGCATGGGCAGAACCAGTTCAATTTGAGCGAGCAGGAACGCGAAAACCTTAAACTCTATTTTTCTCGCGGAGGAGTCCTCTTCGCGGACGCCTGCTGCGGGGCGAAAAACTTCGATCAGAGTTTCCGCAAGCTCGTGAAACAACTCTATCCCGAAGCGGAATTCAAGCGGATCCCCGCCGACCATGAACTCTTCACAACTGCGACGGGAGGCTACGATCTCAAATCGGTCAAACGGCGCACTCCCGAAACCAATCGCAAGGACGTCGCCTTGAATTCCGTCGTCGTCAGCGGCGAACCGTTTCTGGAAGGGCTCGAAGTCGACGGACGACTGGCGATCATTTACAGCAAGTACGACATCGGTTGTGCCTTGGAAAAACAGGCATCGCTCGAATGTGCCGGTTACATCCCCGACGACGCCGTTCGCATCGCTGTGAATGTCGTGTTATACGCGATGCTGCAGGAACTCAACTGACGCCGCACATCGGTTACAAGAGTTCCGAAATCGGCATCGGATTTTCGAGAACGGCATTCGGCCGGCCGCGGTGATCGAGGATTTGCATCTGCGGATCAATCCCCATCGCGGTGTAAATCGTGGCGTGAATGTGTTCGGGAGTGACCGGCCGGTCTTTGGGGACGTAACCTTTGCTGTCGGTCGAGCCGATGATTTGGCCCCCCTTGATCCCGCCGCCACCCAGCAGACAGAACATCGAATTCCCCCAGTGATCGCGGCCCGGCGTTCCCATGCTTCCGGGAGCGCCGCCGTTTCCGCCGTCGTTCATCTTCGGCGTGCGGCTGAATTCTCCGCAGAGAATGACGATCGTCGATTCCCACATTCCACGTTGATCGAGATCGTGCAGCAACGCGGCGACGGACGAATCGACCATCGGCAGATAGCGCTCCATACCGGCTTTGAGATCCCAGTGGTGATCCCAACCGCCGAAATGCACGGTGACGAACGTCGAACCGGCTTCGACCAGTCGGCGTGCGAGCAATGTGCTCTGTCCCCAGCTATGACGGCCGTAGGTATCGCGGATGCGCGGGTCTTCGAGATTGATGTCGAACGCTTTGCGGGCCCGTTCGCCGGAGACCATCTGATACGCTTCCTGGTCGAATTTATCGAGAGCGTCGAACGTTCCTTTGTGATCCATCTCGCGAGAAATCTGATCGAACTTCGACGTCAGAAACCGGCGATCTTCAAGCCGTTTGATCGATAACCCTTGAGCCAGACTTAGATTCTGCACCTGGAAATTCGTGTTGTTGGGGTCTCCACCGGTCTGGAACGGGTCGTACTGCACCCCCAGGTAATTCCCCCCAAAGTATCCGGGAGAAAGCCCGATGCTCGAAGCGGACGGGACGGCAATATACGGCGGCATTCCCTCGATGCGCGAGCCGCGTTTCATCGCGATCAACGACCCGAGTGACGGAAACTTGCCGGCGGCATTGGCGCCGCTGACGCCCATGTTTTTTGTGGTGAGCATGCGATGACCACCGGCGAAATGGTCGCCGGTGCCGTGTGACAGCGAACGAACGATCGAGAACTTGTCGGCGACTTGCGCTTGCAGGGGGAATAACTCGGTGATTTCCATCCCCGGCACATTCGTCGGGATGGGATTCCACATCCCCCGATTTTCGAGCGGCGCCTCGGGCTTCATGTCGTAGAGATCGAGGTGACTCGGACCGCCATCCAGCCAAATCAGAATGGCAGAGATGTCTTTCTTTTGCCCCGCATTTTCGGCAGCCGCGGCTTTGGCCCGCAGGATCTGCGATAAGCCCACCGAGGCCATGCCCGCCACGCCGAGTTGAACGAAACTTCGACGATTCATGCCGTCGCAATAATTTCCACCGGGTCCAACATCGATTCGGAACATCTGTTGCTCCTCAATTATCTGGTGGGTATTTTCTGTGTGCGGAGGATTCTTTGGAGGGTCAAGGCCTGATCGTCGATTGATCTCTGAATTCATTATATATACATCGACGAAGATGGATACATCTTAACAACTTAACTCGGCCCCCGGCAAGGTTGTTCGCAGGTTAAGTGGCCTGCCACATGAAAAATTATTCAATTCGCTAATTGCAACTCATTGCCACATAAGCAATAATGTAAATGAGGCTAAACCGGTATACCATCCGTGCCTTCAACGGTGCGTCAGTCTCGAAGATTCCGATCAACATGTGCGAACATGACACTTTGTTATGATTGCGTCAATTTTTCTTCCGCGAATCGGTAACCCCAATGCGGTGGGTTGTGGAGTCAGATTTCGAATCTCGAACGGGAAATGCGATGACAACAAACGTCGGACAAACTCACCCTCGCATGACCTTGATCTGTTGGCTCGCTACCGGGTGCCTCATTGTCAGTCTCATCGCCCCCAAGCCGACACACAGCGATAACGCCCCAGCTCCCATCCTGTTCGAAACGCATATCGCCCCCGTACTCGAAGCACGCTGCATCAAATGTCACGGGGGAGAGAAACTCGAAGGGGGACTCGATCTCCGGCGGCGATTTACGATCCTTAAAGGAGGCGACAGCGGTACGGCGTTCATCCCCGACAAACCCGACGAATCGCTGCTGCTGACCAAAATCGAAGCAGGGGAGATGCCTCCTCCCGGTGAAGATCCTCTCGATGAACAACAAAAGCAAATCGTGCGAGCGTGGATTGCCTCGGGGGCCCGCTTGAAAAACGAGACCGAGCCTCCGCTCGAAGAAGCTGAACCGGTCAGCCGCGTCACCGATGAAGATCGTCAATTCTGGGCGTTTCAAACTCCGGTGAAACCGCCTGTCCCTGCGGTTCAACACATCGAACAAATCCGCACCCCCATCGATGCGTTCCTGTTGGCCAAGCTGGAGGAACGGGGATTAACGTTTCAAGCGGATGCCCCGAAATCATCACAGATTCGCCGACTGTATTTCGACCTCATCGGTCTACCGCCGACGCCCGAACAACTCGCTGAATTTCTCTCCGATGATTCACCCGATGCGTATGAACGACTGGTCGATCGGCTGCTCGCCTCTCCGCACTACGGCGAACGCTGGGGACGGCATTGGCTCGATATCGCCGGTCATACGGATTCCGACGGATACCTCGCCGCCGACCGCGTTCGTCCCGAGGCGTGGCGATACCGCGACTATGTCATTCAATCGCACAACGACGATACCTCCTACGATCAATTCGTAACCGAACAACTCGCCGGGGACGAACTGAGCAACTGGCGGCAGGGGGATGAACTGACACCCGAGATGGTTCGCCAATTGACGGCGACCGGATTCTTGCGCACCGCCAGCGACCCAACGTATCCCGGCTATATTGAGGCGAACGAAGTCCATCAGGTGATGAGCGACACGATGCAGATCATCGGCTCGTCGTTTCTCGGCGTGACGATTCATTGCGCCCGCTGCCACCAGCACAAGTACGACCCTCTCTCGCAGCGCGATTATTATTCACTGCAAGCGATTCTGTTGCCGGCGCTCGATCCGGACCTTAAGCGCTGGGTGCCGTCCGAAGTGCGCGGGATTCCGCTGGCGACCGAATCGGAGCAAGTACGATTGCAGCAGATGGCCCAGAAGGCGGATGCCCGGATTGCAGACCTGAATGCGGCCATTGCGGAAGTCGGCAGCCGATATCGCGTGAAACGAGCCAAGGAATGGATCGCCGGTTCCACCACCCAAATCGATGCGAAAGAACGCGAAAACCTGCTCGTGGCGGTCGCCGTCGCGGAAGCACAACGGAACGACGAACAGAAAAATCTGGTCGCGAAATATATTCCGGCGGTGAATCTCACCGATGATGAATTGAAAAAACTTTATCCCAAATATCAGTCTGAGCTGTCGCCGCTGAATGCCGCCGTCGCCGCTGAGCTGGCGATCAAAGCGAACACCGGCATCGTCACTTTGCGCGGTCTCCGCGATCTCGATGGGCCGGTGGCAGAAGGACACGTGCTGATCCGCGGCGATCACGACAAACCGGGGGCAGTCGTCGCCGCGAATGTCCCTGAAGTCCTCGCGCCGGCCGGATACCAGTTGCCGGCGCAGGAAGGTTATAAGTCGTCGGGGCGTCGCAAGGCCTTTGCCAAGTGGTTGACCGATCGCGCCAATCCGCTCACCGCGCGCGTGCAGGTGAACCGCATGTGGGCGCATCACTTCGGCCGGGGAATCGTGGCGACTCGTGCAAACTTCGGCCGAACGGGATCGGCACCGTCGCATCCCGAACTTCTCGACTGGCTGGCGACCGAATTCATGGACTCCAGCTGGAGCATGAAAACAATCCATCGGCTGATCGTGACGTCGAGCGTCTATCGTCAATCGTCAGCGGTCACGCCCGCCTTAACGGCTGCGGATCCCGATAATCTTCTGCTGGGTGCGTGGCCGCCCAGGCGTTATGAAGGGGAAGTCATTCGCGACAGCCTGCTCGCCATTTCGGGTCAGTTGAACGAGCGGTTCTACGGTCAGCCGGTTCCCGTACAGCAATTGGGTGACGGTTCGGTGATCACGGCCGACGACGATCAGGGACGCCGTCGCAGCGTGTACGTGATGATCCGCCGCAGTCAGCATTTGACGATGTTCGATCTGTTCGACACGCCGATGATGGAAGTCAACTGTCCCGAACGGCCCTCGTCGATCGTCCCCTTGCAGGCATTGGCGTTGTGGCATGGACCATTCGCCGAACGCTCCGCACAATTACTGGCCGAAAGGATTATGTTATCCAACCCGGCGGAAGAACCGGCTCGCGTCCAGACGGCATACCAACTGCTCTTTTCGAGAAACGCACTGCCTCATGAAGTGGAGATGATTCAGACCTTCGTCAGAACGGCGATCGCACAAATTCAAGCGGAATCCGGAACTGTCGATTCGCCGGCAACTCGTCAAGCGGTCGAAAAAACCGCATGGACACAGGCGGCCCTCGTGTTATTGAACAGCAACGAGTTTCTTTATTTGGATTGAATAGTAAGGGGTTTAGAGCAGCATCTTTGCCGCGCTACCCCACATTCTCTACTGATTGTCGCATTGGAAAGGAGATAAGTAATGAACAAGATTTCGTTGGTCGTACTGTCTGCCTTTTATTTGGCGACTGCCGGCTGCGATGACCTTTCCAACGGTCAAATACAAAACCAACCGGTTGAGGAAATGATTAACGAGAGGCTCCTGAGCGACCAAACCCTCGCTTATCCGTACATCGAACAACAGCACAACAACGATCATCAACCCATCGAGTTACAACGTTTCTCCGATGCGATCGTGGCCATGCACGATGGCGGTGAAGACCAACTGCTGAGGCGAATGGTGGAGCGCGTGCCGATTCGATTCATCCTGGAAAATTTGTCCCAACTGCAATTCAACGAGACCACTTCGGTGCGGGGTCGGGAGAACATATCCAAGCTCTTGGCCCGGATTCGCCATTTTAGAGAACTGGATGAGAGAACGGCACCCGCCTTGATTTTTCAAGCCTGCCACAGAGAAGAAGTCGATACGCTCTGTGTCTGCATTTTTGCTCTTGGAACCGAATCGCTCCAGGCCTTTGCCGCAGATGCCTTGCGGACACTCGCGGATCCCAAATCCGCGCGGTGTTTGCTCATAGCACTGTATAAATCGTATGGCGCGGCGGGAGGTGGCTCGGAGTCGATCGCCAACCATCAACGTCTGAGGCTTTCGCTGGCGAAAGCGTTCGGAGATGTGACTGACATCGACGTCTCCGACTATGACGGATCGGGCGAAGACTTTGCAGACATGAAGAAGATCCTTCGACAGGGCGACGTCTGGCTGGAAGAGCATGAGGAAGAACTGTAGGGAGGGTCGAGCGGCGTCTTCGCCGCACTGCGTGGCACTGGCAGCTTGCCCGCCAGTGTGTGAACATCGATATGAAATTGGCGAAGCAGAAGCTCTCGAAGACTTGCGTTCCCAAGCGGGAGCTTGGGAACGAGATGAAAGGTGAACCATGCACGATATATCTCCGCAAATTCGATACGTTTACGATCTGCTCAATCGGCGGGAACTCTTCAGCCGCACCGCCGCCGGGTTCACAGGGCTGGCGCTCGCGAGTCTGCTCGGCGAGTCGGCCGCGCAAGGGGAATCCGCCGTATCATCGTTCGCGCGCGAGCCGCAGTATCGTCCGCGCGCGAAGGCCGTCATCCAGTTGTTTCAGCATGGCGGGCCGAGCCATATGGATCTTCTCGATCCCAAGCCCGAATTGACGAAGCGTCACGGCCAACCGATGCCTGAATCGTTCACCGATCTTGTGAAAATCAGCGCACATGGAAATCTGATGGGTTCGCCGTTCAAGTTTCATCGCGCGGGCGAATGCGGCGTCGAATATTCCGAAGTGATGCCGCACGTCGCCGGTTGTGCCGACGACATCGCCGTCATCCGTTCGATGCATTGCGAGCACAACAATCACGAGCAGGCGTTGTGGCAGATGCACACCGGTCGCATCGTTTCGGGCCGGCCTTCCATCGGTTCGTGGGTGACGTATGCACTCGGTTCGGAGACCAAAAATCTACCGGCATATGTCGTGCTGCGTACTGATTCCGCGCTGCCGATCGACGGCGCCCGCAACTGGTCGAGTGGTTTTCTTCCGCCGAAATATCAGGGGGTTCACTTCCGCCATACGGGGACACCCGTGTTGTATCTCAACCCGACGACAGCCGTCTCGGGCAAGATTGACGGCTTACGCCGGGATCTGCTGAAGACGATCAACGCCGAGCATCTCTCGCAGCATCCGCGACTGGCTCCGCAGCTCGAAGCCAGGATCGCCAGTTACGAACTCGCCGGCCGCATGCAGCTTTACGCCGCCGAGGCGCTCGAACTCGCTCAAGAGACAGCCGAGACCCAGGCATTATACGGCATCGGTCAGGAAAAGACCGACAGTTACGGCAGGCGCTGTCTCATCGCCCGGCGGCTGGTCGAACGAGGGGTGCGTTACGTGCAGATTTTCGTGGAAGGTCAAATCTGGGATACGCACTCAAACAACGCCGCAGCGACACGCGCATGCTGCGACAAGACCGATCAACCCGCGGCGGCACTCATCAAAGACCTGAAACGCCGCGGCCTGTTCGACGACGTTCTCATCGTCTGGGGAGGCGAGTTCGGACGAACTCCCGTCAGCCAATCGGGTGACGGCCGCGATCACCACAAGCAGGGTTTCAGCGTCTGGCTATCCGGCGGAGGAATCAAGGGAGGACAAACTTACGGTGCGACCGACGAACTCGGCTATTACGCGACCGAGAACAAGACGATGGTCGCCGACCTCCATGCGACGATATTGCATCTGCTTGGCCTCGATCACAAAAAGGTGACGTATAACCTCAACGGCCGTGACGAACGCCTGACCGACGTCTACGATGCCCACGTCATCGAACCGCTGCTGGCGTGAGTTGGCAGGGCGTTAGAAACGCCGAAACCGCTTCAGGGACGATGGAATGAGTTCTGGTCCATCCAATCCAGATCATACTTTCACTGAAGGGGTTGCATCCGCCATGTCTCAAGTGCCAGACCATCCTGCGGCGAATCTCGACCGATCGCGACGGTGTTTTCTGACTACGGCATCACTGGGAGTTTCCTCACTGCTGCTCGCAGGTGCAAACGATGCAGCAGTTGCCGAGAACGACGGCACCGCAAGCCAGAACAACGACGCTGTTCGCAAACCGCTGCGGTTTCTGATGCCCGACGATTTCGAAGATTTCGATTTCATCGCGTGGCGAGTGAATCCCGGCGAACCCGATCCGCACAATCCGCTGCTCGAACCTGAGATGCCTTGGGAGTCCGGCGGAGTTTTTGCGCACGGAACCGTGCTCATCGATCCGATAGACAAAGTATGGAAAGCATGGCAGGTGTCGCACCCCGCCGTGGAACAGGAGAAATTCAATTCCCGCTGGCATCAGGCTCGACTGACATACCTTGAAAGTCCCGACGGAGTGAAATGGATTCGTCCCAAACTCCGCGAAGTCAACTGGCCGGGTTACGATGAGACCAACATCATCATGGATATCTGGACGACTTACGCGTCGGTCCACATCGATCCCCGCCAAAGTGAATTTCCCTATGAGATGTTCGCATTCCGCAATCCCAGCTATCTCGGCGAACCGACAGCGATCGCGGATTTGCCTCTCCCCGCAGGCGCGGACCGTCATCCTCCCGGCATGTATCGATTTCGCTCTCAAGATGGCAAGAGCTGGAAGGCGGTCGCGGGACCGCTCAAGCTCAATACCTCCGACAGTTGCTATTTTTACCGATTTGGAGATGGAAAATATACGTGTTATCACAAAACGCAGTTGCCGGCATTTCCCGGGGGGCTGACTCCGTTCGACGTCGCCGACGGCGGAGTGCGGATCATCGGACGGCGAACCTCAGACGATGGCCTCCAGTGGAGCGATCCAACGCAAATCGTGATGACTCCCGATTGGCGCGACCCCGCCGATACGCAGTTCATGGAACTCTGTCCCATCGAAGTTCCAGGCGGTTACGTGGCCACGCTGACCGTCTACCACAACATGACGCAGACGATCGACCTGCAATGGGCAGCCTCGCGCGACGGCATCGAATGGTGGCGCCCCGAACGAAGGCCCGCCTTGGCCAACGCACCCCTCGGCGAATACGGGGGCGGGATGATCTGGCCGATGCGCCAACCGGTGCAGGATGGAAATAAATTGCACGTATACTACTGCGGCACCGAAGGACTGCACGGCGACTTGTACAATACGAAGTATTCCGGTCCTCGTGTTCTCTCGGCGCGCGGTGAAAATCTCAGCCGACAGTCGTTTACCTACGGAGGCGACGCGGGCGCATTGTGCAGAGCCACCTGGACCGCCGACAGGCTCTGGGCTTTGGCCAGCGCTCATGGCGGTTATACCGAGGGGACGGCTCTCACACGAAATGCCCCGATCGCAGGGAAACAACTGACCGTGAATGCCGTCACAAAACCTGGCGGAAAGCTGCGCGTGGAACTGCTCAGCGCCTCCAAAGATGTCCTTCCTGGATTTTCAGCCGACGAATGCGAAGCGGTCGAGGGAGATCACCACGCTCATGCCGTCCGCTGGAAAGGGGGAACGACCGCACCCGCATACGCCGCTCGCGTTCGCTACTATCTAAAGCGGGCCTTTTTATACGGGCTCGAGTGGAATTGAATTCCCGCCGACCCTGAAACGATCCGACAATGTACGTCACGCTTTCGCCAGATCATCGACGTCGATGAGGTTGATCGGGACGTCCTCCACCAACCGGCCGATCGAATCTTCGTCTTTGAAACCGATGCTGGTGATGAGGCAGACGATGACGGCATGCGGCTGGAAGAATCCTTGCTTCGCGGCTCGCAGGATGCCGGCCAGAGCGGTCGCACCCGCCGGTTCGGAGAAGATTCCCTCTTCTCGCGCCAGCCGACGTTGCGCCGCCCAGACTTCCTGATCGTTGACGAGATGTCCGGTTCCTCCCGAAGCGCGGCAGGCAGTCACCACCATGTCGCCGTCGTTCACGTTAGCAACCTGAAGACCGCTGATCTTCGTCGTGCAGTTGACGGGGCGGGCTTTTTGCAACCCGTCGCGGAGCGGACCGGCCATCGTGTCGTTCCCCTCCGGTTGCACGCATTCGATCGCAGGAGACTTAGCAAGCTGGCCGTTATCGACCAGCCATTGGAATCCACGTGCCACGGCGAGGCACATCCCTCCGCCCCCCGACTGGCAGAAGACGTGATCGATCGGCTGTTTCGATTGCTCGGCGAGTTCATAGCTGATGGTCTGCACGCCGCTCATGCCTGGTGCGCTGTAGATGAACGAGCTGACTTGCAGCGAAACTTCAGGTTGCTTTGCCCGTTCGCGGAGCAGATCGAACCCGCGTTGCGTGACGTCGGGATCGAGTCCGAACTTGCGCACGCGGAGAATCTCGGCCCCGTATGCCCGCATCTGCTTGAGTTTTCCTTCCGGAGCGGTTTCGACGACGGCGATCTTGCACGGAATTCCCGCTTTGGCACAACAGGCAGCGAGAGAAGAGCCGGTGTTGCCGCTGGAGGTCGCCAGACAGACGGTCTTTCCTGACGCCCGCATGTGCGAAATCGCAGCGACGCCGAATCGGTCCTTGAACGAACCGGTCGGATTGGCCATTTCGAGTTTGAAGTACAACTGCGACAAGCCCGCCTGCGGACCGATTTTCTCCGACCGGATCAACGGCGTATTCCCCTCGCCGAGCGAAATCCGAAATTGTTCGGGGACCGAATCAAACGCATGCGCCCAGCGCCAGATACTCATGGTGTGAATTCTTTCTGTATTTCTTGACCAGGGATTTATCCGATTCACTCAACCTCATTAAATGCTCTGTGACCTCGGTGCCTCTGTGGTTCAAATCATTTGCGTTCATTCGCTCACAGCTTTTTGTACCACTTCCATGGCGCGACGGCAGAGCTTTTGAGCGATGTCCGCATCGGGGGCTTCTGCGAAGATGCGGATGATCGGTTCGGTATTGCTGGCGCGCACTTGCACCCATTGGCGATCCCAATCGAGCCGCAAACCGTCCCCCATCTGTGCCTTGGCATCGGTGAATGTCGCTTCGAGCGCCGCACAGGCGACGTCTACTTTTTCGCGCGGACACGTCAGTTTATCTTTGACGATCGCGTACCGGGGGAGCGAATCGACCCACTGCGATAACGAGATGTTCTTTTCGGTGAGTCCCGCCAGTGCATACGCCATCGCCACCAGGCTATCGCGCACGTAACCGACTTTCGGTTCAATCACGCCACCGTTCCCTTCGCCGCCGAGAATCGCAGAGACCTCTTTCATCTTGGTGCAGACATGAGCTTCGCCGACCATCGATCGATGAAACGGACAATCGTACTTCGCCGCAATATCGGCGGTCACTCGGCTTGTCGAACCGTTAACGACGACCGGGCCTTTGCGGTGCGACAATACATAGTCGGCGGATAACGCCAGCGTCAATTCCTCGCCGATGTAGCGGCCGAGTTCATCGACGATCGCCAGCCGGTCGGCGTCGGGATCCTGAGCAAAACCGATGTCGGCATGATGCTGACGCACGGCGTCACACAGTCCTGATAAATTTTCGGCAACCGGTTCGGGCTGATGTTCGAACAGTCCGTCCGGGGTTCCTCCCAGGACGACGACGTCGCAGCCCAATTGTTTGAGCAGTTGCGGACCGGCGACTCCTCCCGAACCGTGATTGCAATCGAGCACCACGCGAAAGCGTCTCGCTTTGATCGCCGTCGTATCGACCAACGGCAAGACCCGCTGAATGTGCGGGACGGCGGCATCGGTGAACGTTTCGATGGTCCCCAATCGGTCCCAGGGTCGATATTCGATGGCGCCCGACTCGAGAATGTGCAGCAGTTGCTGACCTTGTTCCTGATTGAAGACCGAACCCGCGGACGAAAACGGTTTTAAGCCATTCCACTCCGGCGGATTGTGACTGGCCGTGATCTGCACGCCGGCGGCAGCGTTGAGATGTTGCACCAGCACGCCGCACGTGGGAGTCGTGGCGATCCCCGCATCGACCACGCGGCAACCGGTCGCCTGGAGTCCGGCGAACACGGCATGTTGGAGCAGCGGACCGGTCGAACGCCCATCGCGAGAAACGACGACCGTTTTCCCTTGCGCCCATGTCCCCAGCGCCGCGGCAAAACGAACGACATACTCGGGATCAAGCCCGTCACCGATGATCCCTCTCAAACCGGAAATGCTCAATATGCGCTGCGTCATCCTGACTTTCCTTCGCAATTACCATTGAAAACCGATGGCACGACTTCGAACTTACAATATAGCTTTGAGTTCAAAACGGGGAAAGCGCCGCGAGAATGTTTGCTGTATGTCCAATTAAAGCTTGCGGCAATCTTCCGCCTGCCGCTGATAGAAACAGACCCGTTCGCGGATGAATTCCAGCAGACGCTCTTCCTCCCCTTTGGCCAACAGCGGTTCGAGTTCCGCCGGATCGATGGCAGGGCCGAACATCACGCAGACCTTTGCCGGTTTGAGGAACCATCCGTTTCGCGGCAAGGCGACATGAGCGCCGGCAATGCCGACGGGATAAACCGGCATGTGGGCGCGCCGAAGCAAAGAAATAAACCCCGGCTTGAAGTGAGCCACCTCGCCGTCGTGCGTTCGCGTTCCTTCGGGAAATATGCCGACGAGAAAACCGTGTTCCATCCGCCGGATCGCTTCTCGCAGCACCGCCGGGCCGGCGGCATCCCGGTTGATCGGCATCACATACGTATTCCGAAGAATCCATCCGATGAAGGGGACGTGAAACAACGAATCGCGCGCGAGATAGCTGATCGGCCGGCGGAGGGGCAATCCGATGAGCGTCGGATCGAGAAAACTCTGATGATTCGCGAGAATCAACCCTCCCCCGATTTGTGGAATGTTCTCCAAACCCCGCGCACGATACCGCAGCCAGAATTGAAAGACGTTCTGCAGCAGGAACTGCCAGAACAGCCAGACCATGTTTCGATGCGTCGGGGAAGGTAAATCGTCTGAGGCCATCTCCACATCAATCCATACGGCGAATCAAACGCCCCCTTGCGTCCAGATGCCGTCGATCAGTCTCCACGTTTTTGCTTCCGTCGGGGCATCTTTGAGGATCGTCGGCAGGCGGTGCGATCGCACGTTGTCGTAACATTGCAGCATCCCGAACCGCCGCATCGCCGCCGGAATGCCGACGGCGGTAAAGCCGGGATGACCGGTCGCGGGGAACGGACCGCCGTGATTCATCGCGGGGGAGACGGCCACCCCGGTCGGCATCTTGTCGTTGAGCAAGCGTCCGACTTTCTGCCGCACGACAACTTCGATTTTTTCGTAGAGCGCATCGTCGCTGCCGTCGGTCGCGCTGTAGATGGCTCCCGTCAGGTTTCCTTCAAGATGGTCCGCGAGCGCGACCAGTTGTTCGGCACTGGCAGCCAGCACGAACAGCGATCCGTTGCCGAAGACTTCTGTCTGAAGCTCGGCGGCACGCGAAGAAAACACCTGCCCGTCAACGGTGAGCAGCGTGTTGGCGCAGCAGATTCCCGTCCCTCCCCCCGCTGTTCCGCCGGTCACCAGATTGGCTCCGCACTTTTGCAACACTTGCACGGCGTCCAGAAAGTTTTTTTGAACGCCAGGACTGAGCATCGTCCCCACACCGGCGGCTTGAAATCGTTTGGCGACTGCCGCGACGAATGCCTGTGACGTTTCGCCGCCCGGTAGCAAGACCAGCCCCGGATTCGTGCAAAACTGTCCCGTTCCCATCAGGCAACTCGACGTGAATTCATCGGCGAGCGCTTCCAACCGCTCGGCGAGCGCGCCCGGAAGAATGAAAATGGGATTGATGCTCGATAGTTCCAGATAGATCGGCTTCCCCACGGCGTCAGCCGCCTGCTTGAGCGTCAGGCCGGCGTGCCGCGAGCCGGTATATCCCGACGCACCGATCAGCGAATGCGACACAAGCCGGGCGCCATCGTCGTGACTCGTGCGATAAATCACCTGCACGAACGCGGGAGGGAGATCGGTCGCGATCACTGCCTCGCGCGCCAGTTCGACGAAAATGCGCGTCGTCGCCGGGTGCGATGTGTGCGCCTTGGCAATCACCGGATTACCAGACGCGATCGCCGCGGCGAAATCTCCACCCGCGGCACTGTTGAATGCAAATGGAAAATTGTTCGGACCGAAAACGGCGACCGGGCCGATCGGTCCCAGACACGAACGGACTCCGGCTTTCGTATCGATCGTCGGCAGCGACCAGCTCCCTTCGCGTGAGGCGGCGGCGGCTTGCCGCAACTGATTGGTCGTGCGCGGGAGTTCTCCATCCTTGAGCCGCGGAGTCACGGGAAGAGCCGTTTCCTGGTGAGCGACTTCGACCAGTTCCGCCGCGCGGCCTTCGATCTTTTGCGCAAAACATTCGAGAAATTGTGCGAAGCGATCGCCGTGCCAACCGGCTGTCCGTCGGGATGCCGCCGCGGCTGCCTGCAAGGCTTCTTCGACCTCCGACCAGGGACTGACGGGATACAGTTCTTCGAGAGATTCTCCCGTGCGCGGATTGATCGCCTGAAACGTGGTTGTTCCCGCCGACGGCTTCCATCGTCCATCAATGAGCACCGGTTGCGCTGGCATAATCGACTTCCTGATCGTATGGCACGACGTTACCCGGAGACTCACGGGGGTCGCGTCTGGTTATTTTCTATCCGCATCGATTCACGCGGATATTGTAACACGCAAACGATATGAATCCAATCGGCGGCGATATTCGAAAGTAGGTTGGGCTGTGCCCACCATGCCGCATAGCCCCCCGTCAACAACGGGGGCCTTCATTCGAGTTGGCGCAAGAAAAAACCCCCGGTGAATCGTCGGGGGCTAAATGAATGAGCGAGAATCACGGGACGATGACGAACTCGTTCGAGTTCAGATAGGCCCAGAAGACGTCTTGCAGTCCCTGCGCCATCGCCAGTTCCTGATTCTGGACGGCATTCGGGTCGGTCAAACGATCTCGCAGAACTTTGCCCCACAATTTCATTTCGTCGTCGGTCGGTTCCCGCGAGAGTGCCGAGAGACACAGCAGACGCAGCCGCTGCTCTTCGGACATGCGATCGTTGACCAGTTCGCTGAGATACGTCCCCCGTTCGAGACTGAGGGCATTGGCCATCAGATCGCTGTTCATCATCAACAGGGCCAGTGAAATCGTCCCCTCGAAGTTGTTCGATTCGTCGTTTTCATCGGTCCCCATGTCGGTGACGAACTGCTGCATCCACTGATCGCGGAGCGGCTCATCGGCGGCCCAACTGATCCGACCCTGATTCTGCGGTTTCGTCGCCACGACCAGAGAATCGTATAACTGTTCGGCGGACATCTCCTTCGGATAGACCCGGCTGAACATCGGCGGCCTGCCCGCTTCGGGGTCGTCAATGCGGTTCGTTTCGTTGAACTGACTGCTTCGCTGATAGGCATCGGTGAGGCAGATCCAGCGAATCAACTGCTTCATGTCATAACCGGATGCGACGAACTCCGACGAGAGTCCTTCCAGCAATTCGGGATGTGTCGGCGTGTTGTGCGGCCCCATGTCATCGACGGGAGAGGTAAATCCCTCACCGAGAAAATGACGCCACGTTCGATTGACCATCGCCAGCGCCAGTTGCGGACGGCTGCTGTCGGTCATCAGCCGGGCCAACTCGAGGCGGCGGTTCGTGGCTTCGCTCGGATCGACCTTGATGCCGTCGAATGTGGGAAAGGCGACTTTCATCAACCCCCGGCGATCTTCATAGAAGTTCGGGCCTTCCTGTTGCGATTGATGCAATGCCGGCCCCATCAATTTGCTTCCGGTCCTGGGATCGACGCTTTCCCGCTGTACGACTTCGGTCTGCTGGAAAAAGCTGTTGAATTCCCAGAATTGATTTTGCTTCCAGTCGTTGGACGGATGATCGTGGCACTGCGTGCATTGCACCTGCGTCCCCAAGAAGAGCCGCGCCGTGATCGCGGTCGCCGGTAACGCCTGATTGTTCAAGTGCGCCAGCAAAAAGGCGGATGCGCCGTTTTGATCGGGCGAACCCTCGGCGGAGACGATCTCGTAAACGACTTCGTTCCAGGGCCGATTGTGGGCAAAGCAGTCGCGCAAAAACTTCTGCATCGCGGGACGGTTCACATTGGGAGACAGGCTCCGGCCGATGAGCAGGTTCGTCCAGATGGTCGTGAAATTGCGGACATACGCCGAGTCATCGAGCAGTCGGTTGACCATCTCTTCGCGTTTTTGACGCTCGGGGCGTTTGTCGTCGATGAACTCGCGGGCGACGTCCGACGGAGGAATGTGACCGGCGATGTCGAGGTACACCCGCCGCAGCCACTCCGAATCGCCCGACTTCCCGGAAGGCTTGACTCCCGAGGCATCCCACCCGGCTTCGATCTGTTCATCGATAAAGGCCACGATGCGGTCGACCGACCCGAATCGATGAGGCACAATCTTGCCATTGGCTGTTTTTGGGATAGCGGCTGTTTTCGGAAGAGAGTCGTTCGGCGCATCGCTTGCGGCGACGCCTGGAACGGAATCAGACCGCGGACTCACGATGGGGAGATCGAGCGGCGCGATATTGCGATTCTTATTTGATGCGTCATCGTGAGCGATGCTCATATCGGGGGGCAATACGTCAGGCGACAACCCATTTTCATTGTTCGGTGAATTCGCCATATTTTGCCGGCGATCGGGATCCGCAGCATCTCGACCCACCCAGAGCGTGACGACCGCGGCGACGATGATCAGTGAAGCCACCAGCGAAGTCGTGATGAGGCGGCGCGATCGCTTCGCGGCAGCCGGAGATGTCCGCGCGGGTGCAGCGAGCAGGGGGGCATGGACTGCGATCGCCGTGGTCGTACTCACTCGAACCGTATGATGCGATTCGTGCGTCGAACCGATGCCCGCATTCCACATGAGCGTGCCGTGCAGGTCGAGGTAGGCGATATAACGTTGTCTCGCGGAGGCGTCGTTCAGCACGAGCCTCTCCAAACGCTGCGCTTGCGCGGGCGAGAGCGTACCCTCACACAGCGCTTCGATCAGCGTATCGAGTTCCGTCGGTTGTGATTGGTGTTCTGTCATGTATGAGATTCCGCCGCAAATCGCCGGCTGATGCAATCGAGCAACGTCCGGCGGATGCGACTTAAAGACTGATAGACGGCGTTGACGGGCCTACCGAATTTCGCCGCGACCGTTTTTCCATTTTCGCCCGTCAAATACCGATTTTGAATGAGTTCTTTATCTTGTGCTCTTAACCGTTCGAGGCACTCGAGCATCACCATGCGGCGATGTTCGAGTTCATCCATCGACGAGAGCGATTCTTTCGCTACGGCATTGACGAAATCGCTGCTGAACATGTGCCGATCTTTGCGATGCCGTTCGCGATGTTTCAGGATTTCGTAATGCGATATTTGACAGACCCAAGCTAGAAAATGGCTGCCGGGGACAAATTGCTGATATTTCTTCCAGATGACGACGTTGGTCTCCTGCAGGATCTCGTCGGCGTCGACCGGATGACCGACCTGAGCCAGAATATGCAGGTATAACCGGCGCTGACATTTCGTAAATAGCTGAACGAACTCGGGACTGGGAGCCACGCCCGGCTGATCCGCATTCGGTCCCCCCTCGTTGCTGGATGAAACAACCGGATGCTGGGGAGCGGAGTCGTCCCCCGTACCGAAGTTACCCGCAGGGGTCGATCCGGATGTATCTGTGAAGGATTTCATGTCGTGGCAACCGCAATCATGTCTCCGATGGAATCCGCCCGAAACCAATTATGGCGAGAGACAACGAGAGGGCCGGTCGCCCCCTCGCTAAATTCACGTCTCAGAGAATCGATCGTCAACCGGTCTTATCAACCGATCAACTGCGAAATGGCCGTGCCGCCGTTGGTGATCTTCATCGGTCGGCCATTCTTCGAGGTATAGACCTTATCGAGGGGAATGCCGAGGGCATGGGCGACGGTCGACCAGATATCTCCGGGGACATGAGCCTGTCCGACGACGCTCAAACCGTCAGCGTCGGTTTCACCGACCGCCTGACCACCCTTCAAGCCGCCGCCGCCGATCATCACCGACCAGCTATTGGCCCAGTGATCGCGACCGACGTCCTGATTGATCCGCGGCGTTCTGGCGAATTCACCCATCCACACGAGGACGGTGTGTTCGAGTAAACCGCGCTGCTTCAGGTCGTTGGTGAGAGCCGCGATCCCCTTGTCGAGCTGCGGGAGCTGATTCGTCTTGAGCGCATTGAACACGCCCGAGTGAAGATCCCAGCCACCCATGTTGACTTCGACGAACGGCACACCCGATTCGACGAGCCGACGGGCCAGGAGCAGCCCCTGACCGAAACCGCCCGCGCCGTACGCTTCTTTGACTTCGGCCTTCTCTTCATCGACCTTGAACGCAGCCATCTGCGGCGAGGTCATCAGGTTGACCGCCTTGGAATAGACGTCTTTGTGAGCTTGCGGAGCATCGCCGCGCTTCGATTTGATGAAGCTCGATTCGATCTCGGCCAGCATCGACAGTCGCTGATTGAGGCGATCGGACGAAACGCCCCCCATCTGTGCATTTTGAATCTGGCCGTTGCTGTTGACGACGAACGGAGCGTGCGTCATCCCCAGGAAGCCGGACGATTCGCTGGGGCCGCCGACGGAGACGAACGCCGGGATTTCGAGTTCCTTGCGGTTCTCGCCAAGCTCGTAACTGGCGACCGAACCGAACGTCGGATGAACGACGGTCGGGTTAGGAACGTAGCTGGTGTGCATGAAGTAACGGCCGCGGTTATGGTCGGCTTCGCGGGTGCTCATCGAGCGCACGACGGAAAGCTCGTTCATGACCTTCGCCGTATTGGGCATATGCTCGCTGATCTGCAAGTCGCCGGCGGTGCTGATGGGCTTGAATTCGCCGCCGTTCTTGGAACCGGGCTTCAAGTCCCAGATGTCGATCGTCGGCGGTCCGCCACCCATCCACATCAGGATACAGGCTTTCTGATTCTTTTTGACCTGCTGGGCATTCGCCTGCAGGTGGCTCAGAAACTGCAACGCCGGTAACGTGGCCACTCCGGTCGCAACGTGGTTCAGAAAATGTCGCCGTGACATGCCGGTGGGGGGTCTCAGATTCATGGATTGTCGACTTTCGTGTTAGAACAGACTGGTGATTTTCGGCTGCTTGGACGTTGAAAATGATCTGGAACGCCATCCTGGCAACGCACGCAATGATGATCGGCCTGTTATCTTATATACCTGATGACCGGGCCTAATGGTTCGTCATAAATTCGTTGGAATTCAAGAGAGCCCAAAAGAGATCCTGGTAAGCGACGACTTTATCGTTGTTATTGGCCCGCAGTAACTTGTTCGCCGTGTTCATTTCCTTGCTTGTGGGGGTACGACTGAGTGTGGCGAGGTACAACCCCTTGATTTTTTGAGTGTCGTTCCCCTTTTCGGAGAGAACACGATGGAGGTAACTCCCTTGGCTGACGTTGATCGCGTTCTGCGTCAATTCGCCGTTCATCATCATCAGCGCTTGCGGAATCGTCCCGTTGAAGATCGTCGCTTCATCGGCTTCGTCGGTCCCGAAGGCGATGACGAACTGCTGCATCCAGGTCTTTCGCTGCTGCTCCGCCTGATCCCAACCGGCACTCCCCGACTTATGGGCTTCCGTCGCTACGATCAGCGAATCGTAAAGCTGCTCGGCCTGCAAGGCTTTGGGATACATGTGACTGAACAGCGGCACTTCGCCCGCCGCGGGATTATCGATCTCGTTTTTCGAGCCGAACTGACTCGAAAGATTATACGACTCGGTATTGCAAATCCACCGGATCAACTGCTTGACGTCGTAGCCGCTCTTCACGAATTCCTCGGCGAGCCGATCGACCACTTCAGGATGCGACGGAGAATTGTGCGGCCCCATGTCGTCGACGGGGCGGGTGAACCCGTAACCGAATAACTGGCCCCACGTCCGGTTGACGAAGGCCAGAGCGATCAGCGGTTTTTCACCTTGTGTCATCAACTTTGCCAATGCATCGCGGCGATTGGTGTCGAGAGAATCGTCGACCACCTGTTCGAAGTATTTAGGGAATGCCACCTGCATCAGGCCGTTGCGTCGCTCAAAGTAGACCGGGCCTTCAAAGTCGGAGCGAACGAGTTCTGAATAGTCATCGACCATGCGGCCTGATTTTTCATCAAACTTTTGATGATCGATTCGCTGCATTTGACGGAAGAATCCATTGAATTCCCAGAAGCGGGCCTGTTTCCAGGTATTGAAGGGGTGATCGTGACACTGGGTGCATTGCACTTGCATCCCCAAAAACAGCTTTGTCGTTTTCGCGGTCGCCTGCACACCGTCGTCGTTCATCGCCATCTGCGCGAGGAGATAATTGACCGCCCCGTTTTTCTCGAAGTGCCCTTCGGCGCTGGTCAGATCGAAAACGACCTCATTCCAGGGGCGATTCTTCGCAAACGCTTCGCGGAGAAACTTCTGCATGCCGGCCTGGCTGACGCGACGCTGGCCCTGACGGCCGATGAGCAGATTATTCCAGACCGCAGTAAAGTTACGAACGTAGTTGGGATCGTCGAGCAACTTGTCGATCAGCTTGGAACGCTTCGCCGGATCCTTGTCTTCGATGAATTGCGCAGCATCGGCCGACGGTGGAATGTGCCCGACGATGTCGAGATAGACGCGACGGACCCATTCTTCATCGGTGGCGACCTCAGAAGGAGTCACTTCGTTGTCGATCCATCCCTGACGGATATGCTCGTTGACGAATTCGATAATGACATCCGACGAACCGGTGGTGAAGGGCTTGCGGCCTTTCAGCGACTCGCCCGACGTTTCGCCAGCTTCCTCGGCTTTGGCATCGTCAGCCTTGGCCGGCGACTTTTCGGCATCCGGCTTCTTTTCGGCCGCTTTCTTATCCGCCGCTGTACCTGCCCCTTGCATGAACAACGACATCGCCACACCAGCAATGATCATGAACCCGACGAAGGATTTTGACCGGTGTACGTGTAACATGTTTTGTTCCGTTTCTTGTGCCATTTCTTGACTTGAAGTCCCACTCGACATGGCGAGTACCAGGACATGGGCTGCTTGAGATGATTTAGCGGATCATTGACGATGGACAGTAGCTACTTGTGCTTCATCCCGCTGCGACCGTAACATATCGAAACCGTTACGACTAACGAACGGGCCTCCCCTCGATCCTTCGCCTGGAAAACCTTTGATATGAACCGACCTATGGAGCGTTTTTGCGTCGAAAAATCTCGACCGGACTTTCATGAGGCGTGGATTTACGTTATCCCTGCCATAATATATACCCGCACGACATTCGTAATGTTCGCAAGGAAATCGCTTTTATTTGATTTCGCTCGCAGCCGTTGCACAGGAAGCAACACAAGTTATTATATGACCAACTGTTGCAGCCTGTCCACTCTTCTTCGGTTCACTGAAATCATCTTTACCAAAAATCAGCAATTATCCGCCCGACAAAAACGCGGCTCTGGCCTGCCTCCTGCGGATTGCTGCGACATAATCATTTGACGAAAGATCAATATGGCTAATAAGTTACTTTCAGGCCGCACCGCCGTGGTCACCGGGGGTTCGGACGGCATCGGCCGCGCCACCGCCATCCTTCTGGCCGAACAGGGAGCCAGAGTCTTTGTCTCCGACATCCGCCAACTCCCTGAAAATCAGGAACGGTTCGACTCTCTGAGCATCTCCTTTCAGTCCTGCGATGTTCGCAGCGAAGCCCAATTGTCAGCGCTGATTGACTCCGCCGTTTCGCAGACAGGTCGAATCGATATCCTCGTCAACAACGCCGGCATCGGTATGGTCAAGCAAATCACCGAGGTCACCGAATCCGATTGGGACGCCGTCATCGATACCAATCTGAAAGGTCCGTTTTTCGGCTGTAAACACGCCATCAAACACATGCAGGGCTCGGGAGGCGGTGCCATCGTCAACATCGCCAGCAATGCAGGTCTGTTACCGAGGGCTCATGATCCCGTCTATTCCATCAGCAAACTGGCGTTGGTCGGATTAACAAAAAGTCTGGCATTGTGTCATGCGAAAGATCGCATTCGCATCAATGCCGTTTGTCCCGGTCCGGTGGGAGATACCGGAATGATCCGCGACGACATCGCGCGCGCGGCACATCCTGAGCAGTTTGCTCAGTCGTTAATCGAAGCCAGTCCGCTGGCCAGAGCAAATCGGCGAATGATCACTCCTCGCGAAATCGCCGAGGCCGTGTTGTATCTCGTCAGCGATCAATCGCTGATGGTCACGGGAACGACGATCGCCATCGATGGAGGTAAATCGCTCGGAGTTCCGCCGAGATCTTAGGTACTCGCCACTTTATGAAAGTCATCGCTATGTGGAAATGCGCACTGGAATTGACTCCCGATCGCCGCGTCTCTCAAGGGAGTGCAGTGGACCTCTGCGCTGCCATCGGTCGCGGGGCGGACCTGCGGATTTATACCGAATTTCTCTTCGATGAGCACATCGAGCCGAACTGGAAAGGGAACCCGAAATACAACGGCCTCATTCGTGAAGTCATCGATTTCCGCCAGACAATATTGATCGACGGCCGACACACGGCGGCGGTGACCACTCAGCGGCAACCGTTGCATCCTCCGTTCGGATTCAACGGCACGCAGCCCAAGATGTCGTTCTTCCTTTACAATATGGATGGTCAGCAGGCATGCGCGAACTTGATTCTCGATGACGCCGTCTGCTCGATGATCGCCGGGTCGAACGAGGAAATCCCTCCTCCTGCCGATATGCCCAAAATGAGCGCGATGCAGGTCTTCGACGGCGATACCTACGGCCCCGGAAGAAACTTCATCTACGACATGGAAGTTTATCGCTACTTTGTGCGCGACGAATGGGAAATGATCTTCTCTTACGATGCCCAGGGGAAGCCCACGTTCGGAGACGTAACGGCGATCGAACAGGCACAGCTCGCGGGCAAGGAAATCAAAGTCGGCATCAGCGGACTCTGCCCGGCTGCGAATGACGCACTGCCGCACGAGGTTTTTTCGCTCGTCGGTTCGGGCTTTTACCATTGCCAGCCGCAGTTGTATGCGTGCAGTACGCATCCCATCGTCCGCGTGAAGCCGGGGATCCCCGTGATTTATACTTCACAGGGCTGGGATCTCTGCTGGGTCTTTTTGCGTACCGATGGCATGGCCGTCGTCCGTCGGCTCGACCCGATCACACGCCGATTTGAAGACCGGGAAACGCAACTGGCCTGCCGCTGGTTTGTGCGTTAGAAAGACACAAAGTCTTTGCACGTAATCTCATACAACTCATCAGCCAAGGTTGGCGTAAAAAGTCAGCGGTTCAAGTCCGGCTATGCGAAAAACCGGGGTTCTGGTACAGTTTGTCGTTCGTCATTATCGACATTCGGATTCAGACATTCGTCCTTCGATTCGCTGAGGACTCGGCAAGTCTCGACCTCAGCCAAAGCGTTATTTCATGCGGATGCCGGTATGGGTCGTCCATTATTTCAATTCGGAGTATGGTTCAGCCTGTGTGTCTGCACGGGTTGTCTCAATCCGATGACGACCCGCTTGCCGACCTGGAATATCGGTTCCCCCGAAGCGGAGAAAAAAGAATACGAGCGATTCGACCCCTTTCCCGATAGCGCCGGCGCCCCCGATACCTATTCGCGCCCGCGTGCCTACGTGAAGCAACGTGAACCGAGTCGACGGGCGATTGAATTCAACCAGGGGAAGCCGCTGCCGAGTTACCCGGCGTATCCCGGATATGCCCCTCCGCCATACGGTCCGCCGGTTTACAGCCCACCGAATTCGGGACTCGGCTCAGAATACCCGAATGTCGTGCAGCCTTAGCAGCCTAAAAAATGGATGGCACTGCCGTAATTCGCCGGGACGATCCGTTTATTCTATAGATTCCCGTGAAAGCCGGTTAGAATAATGGTGCTTGGCCTCTGTACAATTCGACCACGGCTTTCGGAGTCTCTGCATGCGAACCCTGCCGCTGTTCTTCGCCATGACCGCGATTGCGGGTACTCTCGCTTCCGCTTCGCAAGACACCTCTGCACAGGAACAGCCGGCGAAGTCGGTGGAAACCAGCGGCCAGGAATTGCTCACGCCCGCCGCACTGCAAAGCGTCGATCGCGGGCTTGAATTTCTCGCATCGCGTCAACATGCCGATGGCTCGTTCGGTTCGGGCAACGTCTATCAACGCAATGTGGCGGTGACGTCGCTGTGCGGCCTGGCGTTTCTGTCGGCGGGTAATACACCCGGCCGGGGGAAATACGGCGACGTGGTCGATCGCTCGATCGATTTCATTCTGAAATGCACACGCGCTTCGGGATACATCATTCAGGACGAGAGT
This sequence comes from Planctomycetaceae bacterium, assembly GCA_046160425.1. Lineage (GTDB taxonomy): Bacteria > Planctomycetota > Planctomycetia > Planctomycetales > Planctomycetaceae > JAQCEJ01. The sequence goes on along the minus strand of JBJXGP010000365.1, from coordinate 9,601 downwards.
CCGTCACACGGTCCGATGTACGGGCACGGGTTCGCGACCATGTACCTCGCGGAAGTTTACGGGATGACCGAACGGGATGACGTCCGCGAAAAATTACAGAAGGCGGTCAAGCTCATCATTCAGACGCAGAACAAGGAAGGGGGCTGGCGTTATTTCCCGGAAACCAAGGACGCCGATCTTTCGGTCACCGTCTGCCAGATCATGGCTCTGCGGGCGGCGCGCAACGCCGGGATTTTCGTCCCCAAAAACACCGTCGATCGCTGCATCGAATACGTCGAGACGTGTCAGAACTCCGATGGCGGTTTTCGTTATCAGGCGATCAAGCCTTCCGAAAGCCTGTTTCCCCTGACCGCAGCCGGTATCGTCGCGCTCAATAGTTCAGGCGTCTACGAGGGACAGGAACTTCAGCGCAGCGTCGATCATCTCATGCGGTATCTCCCGCAGCCGAAAATCGTGCGGTACGAGAGTCATTATTTTTACGGCCACTATTATGCCGCCCAGGCGATCTGGCAGGCGGGAGGGACGGAGTGGGAACAATGGTATCCGGCGATTCGCGATGAACTTTTGCGACGGCAAAACATCAACGGCAGTTGGCCCGACTCGCTGATCTGCGCCGAATACGGCACCGCCATGGCGTGCGTGATCATTCAAATCCCCAACCAGTACATCCCGATTTTCCAGCGGTAACGACGATTGTATGTTGCATTCCCTTCCCCATTCGTTCACGAATTCAAGACTGCATCGAAAGTCGGATGCCCCGGTCGCGGTGAAGCGGAGCTTCAGGGACTTGCGTTCTCAAGCGGAGCTTGGGAACGAGAACAATTCATACCATCAACGAAGCATTGTCCGGCTGTGCTTGCGGTTGACGTTCCTGGGAATCATTGCGTGTATCGATGTCTCGAAGGCGGATGCACAAGAACCTCCTGCAGATCCGCCAAATGACAATTTTCCGGTCTTGGTGCAAACGGTCGATGACGAACCGGTCATCGGCCACATTCGAAAATTGACCGGCGAACGGATTGAACTCGAAGTCATCGGGCAGGGTGAACGAAGACTCGAAAAGCCGGTAAACCGTGAATGGACTCTCGATGACGTCATCTCCATCGATCGCGTCACGCTCCGCCCATCATCCACAGGCGACGATCCCTCCCCCGCGAAGGGGACTCTCGCCGATCGAAGATTGTCCATCGTCGCCGGTGATCGGCAGGGTCGCCTCTGGCTGGGAAATGGAGACCGCATCGCCGTCGAACTCCTCGAACTGAACGATGAGCAAATCACCGTGCGCGTGCAGAGCATCGCAGCCGCACCGACGTGGACGATCCCGCTGGAAATGATCCGCGGATTCGTCACCGACTTCGACGCAGAGGCTCCCATCGCTTGGGGACCAACCACTGCATTGCGATCGGATATCGTCTCGCTCGCCAACGGCGATCGCCTTTCTGGCGAGCTATTGAACTTCGCGAATGGGCAATTCGAATTCGAGACAACGACGGGAAAACATACGCTCCCGCTCGGCGATATCGAAGGGTTCGAGATGAATCCAGATCTGATAGTCTTTCCCGCTGTGTCCGAGCCGCGCATCCTGCTGATGCTGAGGGATGGTTCGTACCTGACGCTGAAGTCTCTCGCGACCCAGGAATCATCGGCGACCGGCAATCATGCGGGAGACCCGACATTCATCGGCCGGACGCTGTTCGATCAAGAGGTTAACATCGCATCGAGCGATCTCTTGTCGATTGCATTTTGGGATCGACGAATCGTACCGTTGTCGGAATTGAAAGCGGCCGACTATCAATTTACGCCGTTTTTCTCGACGAAATGGGAGTATCAGCTCGACCGGAATGCCGGCGGTGGTCCCCTCATGATCGCCAGGCGCGAGTACGTCAAAGGTCTCGGCTTGCATTCGCAGTGTCGGGTGACGTATCAGCTCGATGGCCGATTCCAGCGACTTCAAGCGCGGGCCGGGATCGACGATACATACAAGCACAAAGGACAGGCACTGATCTCGGTGCTCATCGATGGTGAGCCTCGCATCGATCAATTGCCGGTTAAAGGAGGCGAGCCGGCGATCGAATTGCGAGTCGATCAACTCGATCGCGCCCGCGAATTGACGATCTCCGTCGAGTTCGGCCCGTTCGGCGACGTCGGCGATCACGTCGATATCGTCGATCCGATTCTGATTCTGGCTCCCGCTCGTTAGGGACGCGCTCCGCTGCGGAAGACCTGCGCGTCGCGGCTAACCTGAAAACATGATCGTCATTACGTGGCGATGATTTCGTGCTCGTGAAGATAGCTGTCATCGACCGGATAATTTCGAAAGCGGATCGTGTAATGTTCTTCGAACCACGACTGAATATCGTCGACCGCCGACTCGTCATAGGCGGGAGCCACGTGCAGTAATTTCCCTTCCTGGCTGTCGCGGACTTCGCCGTCTTCGACGACGACTTGACCGGCGTGGATCACATAACGGGGGAGTTCGAACATCAACTGCACGTCATCCTGCGGCTGATAGATTGTGACGTCGCCGTCGGCGTCCAGGCCGAGATGCCCTTTGCGGTCGAGACCCAGAATTCTCGCCGGCGCGGCCCGCGTGATGATGGCGATCTCGTTGAGCGTGTATTCGCGATCGAGATCGCCGAGCACGCAACGTTCGCGGACTTTCGGCGGGACGCGATTGAGCACGTCTTTCCGGCGACTCTTATCCATCAGGAGCGCGATGATCGCCGGATATGCCAGGAACGAAGCCCCGTTGGGATGATCGGTCGTGAGGGCGACCCGCCAGGGGTCTTCCATCAGCAGAAACCATTCGAGCCCGATCGCCCATTGCAGGGCATGCACGAGGCTTTTGTCTTTGTATGTGATCGGTACGATCCCGCAGCCGGTCTCCATTTCGGTATCGGCGCTGAACCATTTTCGTCCGGTGACTTTGTGCAGGAAATATCCGAGCGGCCCGTCGCCGGTCATCGACGTGGTCTCGCCGAACATCACTTGTCCGACGTCGATCGTCAGATTCTTGTGCGAGTTGACGTACTCGGCGAGTCTCGTCACTTCGGAGCAAAACGTCAGGGGATCGTCGGCATCGCCGCCGTAGCTGTGGAACTGGATGTGCGTCAGATGTCCCTGGTGTCCTTCGAGGGCCTGCATTGTCTCGAGCGTCGTCTGAAAATTTCCGGGCATGCCGAGATTGTTGCAATGAATGTGGACGGGATGCGGCAAGTTCAATTCGCCGGCTGCCTGCGCGACTTGCCGAATGATCTGCCGCGGCGTGACGTCGAAATGCCCGACGCTTTCATCGAGTCCCGTGATGTTCCCGCCGCCCGATTTCCAGACCTCGACGCCGCCGGGATTGACCAGTTTGCAAGCATAACCTTTCGTCGCATTCAGCAGCCAGGCGATGTACGATTTGAGCAGTTGCGGTTCCCCGGCCTGGACCTGCTTCATGACGTAATGATTGTTCCCCATCAACACGTAGAAGCCCTTGTCGATGAGCGGCGTGTCTTGCAGTTCTTCGTGGGCATGCCGGGCACCCATCGGAGGAATCGCCGCGTCGAAGGCGGTCGTATAACCGAGACCGGCGTAGAGATACCCGGTCGCGAACGTGCTGGGGACGCTGCCGACGGTTCCCGATCGCGTGGTCCGCGTGCGATGCACGACGCGGGAGACTCGCTTATCGTCGGGCATCATTTTACGGGCGGTATTGACCTTCGGGCCGGCGATGTGGCAATGCATGTCGATCCCGCCTGGCATGACCACCATCCCCGTGGCATCGATCGTCCGGTCGGCCCGTATCGAAGGATCGATCGGCGCGGCGATGACTTTGCCATCTTGAATCCAGAGATCGCGGACTTCGCCGTCGATCTGATTCTTCGGATCGTACAGCGTCCCGTTGGCGATTTTCAAAAGCGACATGCGTTATTTTTCTTAGCGGGGATGATTTTTCGGTGATGTTTTTCTCCCTCTTCCATTGGGAGAGGGCCGGGGTGATGGTGCTTTTTTCCACGAAAACAAATACACCCTCATCCGGCCTTCGGCCACCTTCTCCCGGAGGGAGAAGGATTCTCCACAGTATGAATCACACGGCGATGGATCTCCAGTCACGTATCGTGCGATTTTTTCTCGTAACTTTGAATCGCGGAGAAAATTCCATCCCACGTATAGACAGCGGCCTCGGCTGAGATCGTAAGTCCGACTTCATTTGCCGCTGCCGTCGTCACGGGACTGATGCTCGCCAGCCTACATTTCCCGGTTTTGAACGACTCGAACGCTGATGTCGAAAGAACCTTGGCGAACTGTCGGGAGATCGCGGGACTGCTGAGCGCGACCCATTGCATTGCGCCTTGTTCCAAATCCGACAGTTGCTCCGGCGGAAGTTGTTCGACGTCGCGATGTTGGTAGACGATGACCTCTTCGAGCAGAGCACCCGCGTGTTTCAACTGTTGCGGCAAGACGTCTCGTCCCCGGTTGGCTCGCGACCAGAGAATCTTTTTCTCGCGAACGAGAGGAGTCAAAGCCTCCGCCAGCGCCTCTCCTCGATAGACCGTCGGCACGAGGTCAGGGCGCAGATGATATGCGTTTAACGTCTCCGCCGTCGCCGGGCCGATCGCCGCCAGTTTCGTTCGCGCGAGTTGGCGCAGATCGTGTCCCGTATCATATAGCCGATCGAGCAGACCTCTGACGCCGTTGGCGCTCGTGAAAATCAGCCAGTCGAATTCGTGAAGTCTCTCGATCGCGTCATCGACGGCGGTCCAGTCGGCAGGGGGGACGATTTCGATCATCGGCATCAACACCGGTTCGGCGCCGAGTTCCCACGCTTGACGGATGATCTCCGACGTTTGCCCCTCGGCGCGCGTGATGCCGATGCGCAGGCCGAATAACGGTCGCTTCTCGAACCATTGAATTGTCTGCCGCATCGCGACGACCGGACCGATGACGATCACCGACGGGGCATGCAACTTCGCTTGACGCACGCGAGCGGGCAGGTCGGCGAGCGATGCCGAGACCGTTTGTTGCAGCGGAGTGGTCGCCTGGCTGATGACAGCCGCCGGTTCTTGCGGATTTCTCCCCGCAGCGATCAAGGCCTCGATGATTGCTTCCAGCCGATGCAGCCCCATGTAGAAGATGAGCGTCCCAGGAAATTTCGCCAGTTGTGCATAGTCGAGAGCCGATTCCGGTTTCGTCGGGTCTTCGTGGCCGGTCACCAAAGCGACCGCTGAGGCCGATTCGCGATGCGTGAGCGGGATGCCCGCATACGCGCATGCGGCCGTAGCGGCAGTGATTCCGGGGACGATTTCGAACGAGATTCCCGCATTGACGAGAGCCGTCGCTTCTTCGCCCCCGCGGCCGAAAATGAAAGGGTCTCCCCCTTTGAGTCGCACGACGGTTTTTCCCTGGCGAGCGGCGGAGATCAGTGTTTCATGGATTTCGGCCTGTTTTTTCGCGGCATCTTCGCACTTATTGGCCCGCGATGTTCGCTGGAGTTCACCTTTGGCGAAGGTCAGCACGAGCGGATGCACGAGGCCATCGTAGAGCACGAGATCGGCCTGTTGCAGCAGTTCCCAGCCGCGCAGCGTCAGCAGTCCGGGATCACCCGGTCCGGCACCGACGAGATAGACTTTGCCAACTTTATCCATGACGGCGATTCATTCTTCGAATGGCTGCGGTTCCAGGCATCAACACGTCACGCTCGGCGTGAGAAGAAATACAGTGTCCCGTCTGTTGATTCGACATACAAGCCTTCAGAATTGTGAAGACACTCTCCTGCCTGACGATTTCGGTCGGACGGGCAGATATTGCTTGAATCCATCTCCATCGACCGAGGGAATTGTTAATTTTGGCCTGAATTGCTGAGAAAAGTATGGAAACACGTGTTGATCGAAAGATAGATTATATATATTATTCATCGATTCTTCACGAATCCTTAACAATCCAGTCTCCGCTCAAAATTCGGATGTTTTTGAGGTGAATTGATGCTGACGAGAAAACTGCTGCTGAGCGCTGGCGTGGTCGCCGTCATCATTTATGGCGGAAGCCTATGCTGGCTGAGCGGATTTCGGACCGGCTACGACGAGGGCGAAACGCAGGCTTGGGGCCGCGCACGCAAGGCATTCGCTTACCCGGTCGACCTGTGGGATACCGAAGAACCGGCCTCCGTCGAAGTGACCAGCCACTAACGCTGCAACCAGTCTGAATAATTCGCTTGCCGGCAAGTTTCAGGTTCTCTCGGCGAACGGAAATTGATCGTCTATCGGCGAACCGGCCAACTCGACGAGAAACGTCGAGAGCCGCTCGACGATGATTTCCATCAGCCGCTCCCCTTTCTCTTTCGTTGCATCCCACGGATTTCCCGAACCGGTGTTGGTGGTCAGCAAATGCCAAGGGCGGGTGAATGAGATCCAGCCTGCATTCACGGCCTGAAACCGCGATTGCGGTACGGCACCATCATCGGCCAGAAATTTTCCCGTCTGGCGATCGCGCGATACCAGATCGCCGAAATACGCCAGCGCCAGTGAGGTTTCCATTTCCCCCGCATGATCGTCTCGACGTGTAAAGATTTCGTCGTAGACGTCGCCGACCATCCGGAACCAGTCGCAAAGAAAAATATGCACCGAAGTCTTACCGAACAGTTCGCGGAGCACCGGCTTGAATTCGTTGCCCCCGTGACTGTTGAGAATCAATAATTTTTTGATTCCCGTGTTCTCGAGCGAGGCGACGACATCTCGAATGACGAGTGCCAGCGTGGAAGGATTGAGATTGATCGACAGCGGAAATTTCTGCTGATTCGTCTCGGTCCCAAAGGGGACCGTCGGGAGCATCACGACTTTTGCTCCGCGCGCGAACGCCGCTTCACAAGCTCGGCTGGATATTGCTTCGGCCTCGAAGACGTCGGTTCCATACGGCAAATGCAGGTTATGCGGTTCCGTCGCCCCCATCGGCAGTACGGCGACCTCGTAGGGGTTGGCTTTGACGTAGCCGTAATTGATTTCGGAAAGTATCCAAGGCCGCATGCGATCCTCCTGACATTCGTGCAAATGGAGATGAACTCCATTGTAGCGGGTTGCGATGAAAAATCCGACTTGCTGGCGGGATTTGAATTTCCCCAGTTCCCCGCGGGTCGGCATCGTTGTACAATCGAAAACGTGAAATTAAGGATATTGGGTAACTGGGGCGAACAGCCAATGGGTGGAACAACGTATTCTCGCTCAAGATTAAATTCTTGTAGACTGATGCTGGGAACCGGAGTCCTTTTGCTCTCGGCCTGCTTCGCGTATGGATTTGACGAACGCGGGAATGGCACGTCCGTCAGCCGCGAATCGGTCAAGTCTGGTTCCGATGAAATTGCCAAAGAGCGCGAACAGCGGCTGCTCGAGAGTGCCAAATACCTCGCCTCGGATGATCTCGAAGGCCGAGGCGTCGGAACCAAAGGCCTCGAACTCGCGGCGAAGTACATCGCCGAGCAATACGAGCAAGCGGGCTTGAAGACCGCGTTATTCGAAGAGAAGCCGTATCAGGTCTTTCGCAGACGCGGGAAATTCAAGCTCGGTCCGGGCAATCATGTCCGATTCGTCGGATCTGGACAGCAGATCGAACCGGAACTCGGCCGCGATTTCGTCCCGCTTTCGTGGAGTCAGACCGGCAAACTCGATTCATCGCTCGCCTTCGTCGGTTACGGGATCACCGCCCCCGAATGGAACTACGACGATTATGCAGGGATCGACGTCACGGGGCGCTGCGTGATTATCCTTCGCAGCGAACCGACCTGGGCCGGCGAGAAAACGTCGACACAAGGCAGTGAAAAGGCAAAATCCGGACAGGGGTCCGATCATGCTTTTCTCTTTCGCAAGATCGAGAACGCGATCGCACACGGCGCGACGGGGGTCATCTTTTGCACCGAACGCAGCCAGGTCCACGAGCAGTTGCAGCAACGGCTGGCGGATTGGAAAGCGACGATGGATCGCCTCATCGAAGCCGAGACCGCCTGGCGCGAACGGCAAAAAACTCAACCCGATGCTCTCTCCGAAGCAGACTTGCTGCAACATCAGCGGCAACTCAAACCGCTGTTCGATGCGTTAGTCAAAACGGGAGATGATGACGATTCGGCCGTCGATCCGCTGCTCGATCTGCAAGTCGGCAGCTCGAATGTCTCCGATCGTGCCATTCCCGTGCTGCATTGCAAACGCGAAATGATCAACCGCATTCTGCAAGCGGCGATGTCGAAGTCTCTCGTCGACGTCGAAGCGGTCATACAAACTTCGCAGAAGCCGTCCAGCCATCTGCTCTCCGATTGGAAGATCGCCGGGGAAGTCTCAGTCACATGGCGCGGTTCGGAATTGAAAAACGTCGCCGGATTGATCGAAGGGAAAGGTGAAAAAGCCCACGAAACGATCGTCATTGGCGCGCACTACGATCACCTCGGCCGCGGAGGCTGGGGCTCGCTCGAAATGTCGTCGCCGAATGAAATTCACAACGGGGCCGACGACAATGCTTCGGGAACTTCCGTCCTGCTCGAAGTCTCGCGATTGCTGGCGGAACGCGCCAAAAAACAACCCCTCTCGCGGCGGATCCTCTGCCTCGCGTTCACGGCGGAAGAACAGGGACTGATCGGCAGCGAATGGTACGTCAAGCATCCGCTCTTTCCGCTCGAGTCGACCGTCGCCATGCTGAACCTCGATATGGTCGGTCGGCTGCGAAAAGAGCGATTGACCGTCTATGGAACTGATACGGCGACCGAATTCAATGCGCTGCTGAATCCTCTGGAGACCGAATACGGTTTCCGATTCACCCGCAAACCCGACGGATACGGTCCCAGCGATCATTCGTCATTCTACGGCGAACAAGTTCCCGTACTGCACTTCTTCACGGGCTTCCATCCCGAATATCACCGCCCCGCCGACGACTATGAAAAACTGAATCTCGAGGGGATGCGGCGGATCGCCGAAATGGTAGCCGACCTCGCCATCGAGATTGCGCAGACCGAATCCCGCCCCACGTACAACAAGACCGGCGCGGCGTGGTCGTTGACGTCGCTGTTGCCTTCCGGGAATTCGACATCGAAATCATCGACATCGGGCAAGGCGTCGGAGCCCCGCAAGGCATTTCTCGGTGTGTTTTGCGAAGCCCAGGCCGAGGAGAAGGGCTTGAAAGTGAAACGCGTGATCGCGGAAAGCCCGGCGGAGTCCGCGGGGATCCGCGTGGGGGATTTAATCCAGCAGGTGGGCGACAAATCGGTCGCTTCCCATGCCGCATTGGCTGAAGTTGTTTCCGCATATAAAAGCGGCGATAAGCTTGAGATGCACATTATGCGCGGTGCGCTCGAACTGGACGTGACCGTAACGCTCGAAGGCCGGTGAATGATCGTGGCGACCGCTTTTGCGGGAGAGCCAGAGAAGTACCCGGCTGGATATTGCGTTGAGCCGCTGCGGGGGATAAGGTGTGGGCTGAGCCTTGCGGACCTGGCGGATCTCAAACTCTGGCCCCTCTTCGAGCCCCGACTATGATTCTGACTGGGAACGAAATCAAAGCCCAATTGGGCACGAACATCCATATCGATCCGTTCGATGAACGGCAGCTCAACCCGAACAGCTACAACATGTGCCTGCACGAT
>JBJXGP010000364.1:0-10926 GCA_046160425.1 Planctomycetaceae bacterium | reverse complement strand
CACCGCTCGCGATGCCGAGCGATGACTTTGAGTCCGGGAGTATAAGCCTTGGTCATGATGACAACTTTGCGTACAGATTCAATGCATTCGTCCATTCGATGACGCGCTGACGGACCAGTTGCGGATTGCCGGGAAATTGCAGCGGGCGTCCGCGACCATCGAGTATCAATCCGACCGTTCCACCGCGAATCGTTCCCGTCCACGACTTGCCCGGTCCGGCGCCGACATCAAAGCCTTTCGCCGGATCGAGCGTTACATTCGCCGATTCTCCGTCGGGCAAGCTGTATAACTTCAGTTCGCCGGATCGGAGTTCCCCCGAAATCGTCAGCGACGGAGACTTGACCGAGAATCGCAGACAGGGTTGACCATCTTTGCCGGTCCCCTTGGGGGCAATGCACGTCCCCAGATAGACCAGACAATCGCGTTCGAAGACCTGCATCGCCGCTTCGGGATGAACCTGAGCCAACACTCCCAGATGGGGCATCATGAAAATGCTGTCTTTGGCGAGCGTCGTCACCCCTTCCGGTTCGAAGGCGTCGATCATCATCGCCGCCGTCTGCTGTGGCAGGGGAGCATGCGATAAGACGCCCCCCGATCCGACGATCAGATCGAGCGACATATTGTCGACGAGGGTCTGCCCGGAGGCCTGCTGTCGAAACGTATCGCCGACCGAACGCTGCTGCTGCACCCCTTTGAGGGTCGTGGCGAACTCCTTGTGCTGAATATACGCCAATCGTAGCGCCTCTCTCGCGACGGCCTGTTCGAAGATCAACGACTCCAGGGTTTGCGGAATCGTCGTGGGGCGGATCATTTTATTCTTGACCCGGTTTCGCAGATCCTTTTCGTCCATCTCGATCGGAACCCAGCGGAGGATCATCGGAAACGTCGCCTCGGCGCAGACGTTCGAGATCGAATAACTCATCCCCAGATTTGCGCTGACCGTCCGATTGAAGACGCCGCCGAACACGCTGAACACGTCGGTCGTCGCCCCGCCGATATCGACTCCGAGGGCATTGATCCCTTGTCGCTGGGCGATTGTCTGCAAGATATTTCCCACGGCAGCGGGAGTCGGCATGATCGGCGCATCGGCCCAGCGGATCAGTTTTTCATATCCGGGAGCATGAGCCATCACATGTTCGAGAAAGAGATCGTGAATGCGGTCCCGCGCCGGTCCCAGATTTTCCCGCTCGAGCACCGGGCGGATATTTTCCACAATCGAAAGTGCGATGCTTGAATCAAACGTTTTTGCGACTAGCTCGGCAGCGTCCTTGTTTCCCGCGTATATCACGGGCATCTGATACTGGCCGCCGAATCGCGGACGCGGTTTGGCGGGAGCGACCAGCTCCGCCAACTGGACGACGTGCGTCGTCGTTCCGCCGTCCGTCCCGCCGGAAATCAGGATCATGTCCGGCCGCAATTCGCGAATCCGCTGAATCTGCTCGTAGGCGGGTCGATTGTCGTTGCAGGCAATCACATCCATGACGATGGCCCCCGCCCCCAGTGCGGCCCGCTTGGCACTCGCAGCCGTCATCTGTTTGACGACCCCGGCGACCATCATCTGCAATCCGCCGCCGGCACTCGACGTGGAGATATAAATGTCGCAGCCGTCTTTTCCATTTCGCGGACGGATGATCTCACCCTGGTCGTCGATCAGTTTTCGACCGGCCAGTTCGCCGACTTCGGTGACGGCGTTGACGACTCCAACCGTGACATCGGCCGCCGGTTCTTCAACGGTGGTCGGCGCTTCGCCGCGAAATGTCTGGCGATATTCGTTCCCCTTCTTCTCGATCAGAATCGCCTTGGTGGTCGTACTGCCACAATCGGTCGCGAGAATGACTTCCAAGTCGTGGGGATTGATCGCCGACATCACAGAACATCCTTGTCGTTGCGATTTTTGTCTTCACAAAGTCCGATGCCGATATCGGCCGACGACTCTCGCGTTTGAAGCTCCTCGGCAAGCAACCGATGTTGCGTCTCTAATTGCTCGAGTCGCCGAGAGATGAATTCGACCGATGCCCGATTATCCAGGAGTTTAGCGAGATTTTCGCAACTCTTCGTATCGCAAAATGGCGACAGAAACGGCTTGAGAAAATGTAAGGATTGCGAGCCGACGTAATTCAGCGGTCGAGACATCTCCAGACAAAGCAGCGCCGGCCCCGTCATGCGGCGGCGTACGACCCAACTCGCAAAGCGGTCGACGAGTTCCTGCTCTTCCCGCGATGGGGTCCACGACTGAGCCGGACCGATTGCAAACGCCTTTTGCCACCACCCCATCTCGATCATCCTTCTTCGAGGTTTCATGAGATCCCAGGACCACAATCAGCATGTGCGTAACATAATCGAACGGTTCGACAAATTCGACCCGTCGGGCGCTATTTCTGTCGGTAATTCAGCGGGAAGAAGAGGAAATGTTCTGCGATGTTTCTCGTCGTATCGAGCCATTATGCCGGGATGCGAAACAGTCGCCGGGCGTTCGCGCTGGTCAATTGCGCCAGTTCATCGAGAGTGATTCCCTTGGCTTCTGCGAGACATGTTGCCGTATTTTTGACGTATGCCGGTTCGTTGCGTTTTCCGCGATACGGATTGGGAGCCAGATAAGGGGCGTCGGTCTCGACAAGAATGCGGTCGTCGGGAACACGAGCCGCCAAGGCCAGCAGTTCGCCGTTCTTCTTGAAGGTGATCATTCCTGAAAAGGAAAGATACATTCCCATTTCGAGACAACGGCGGCCTGTCTCTTCTCGTCCGCAGAACGAATGCATGACGCCGTTCAGCGGACTGTGAACCGATGCGGCAATCAGCATTTCCAGCACTTCGTCTTCGGCATTGTGAGTCCCTTCAGCGTTACGGCAATGCACGATGAACGGCAATCCTGACGCTCGCGACAACGCCAGATGCCGTTCGAAATAATCCCGCTGTACGTCGAGCGGCGCAAAGTCCCAATACTTGTCGAGTCCGGTTTCACCCAGCGCGACGACCTTCGGTTGCCGCACGAGAGATTCGATCCGCTCCCAGTCGCCGGGATGCGCCTCTGCGGCGTAGTTCGGATGGATGCCGATCGATGCCCAAATCAGATTCGAGTTGGCAGCCATTTCGATGGCTTTCAGGCTGCTGTCGGCGGTCGTGCCGATCGAGACGATCGCTGTCAGGCCGGCTTCGGCGGCACGCGCGAGGATGACGTCGATTTCCGGAGTGAATGCATCCTCATCCAGGTGCGCGTGAGTGTCGATCAACTCCATATCAGCATCCTGAGAGGATCCACCTAACGGGCCGTGGCGCAGGGGGCATTTCGGGGTTCGCAGAGTTTCTTGAGGCGATCAATTCCGTCGATCTCGTTGGCGAGTATCTGCCGGAGGAGTTCAGTTAGTTCTGCATCTTCCTGACAGGTCGGCAACGCATTCTCGCAGTTCGCTCGAATTGCGGCTTCGTTTTCAAGAATCTGCGGCAGAAGAAAATCGATCGACAGAAAGTGCTTGTCGGTGAATTCAGTCGGATAGTTGCTGAAATCGATCGGCCACCGCTGCGAGGCGAGATGATTCACGAGGCGCGCGACGTCGTTTTGTTGACGCTTGACGAGACCCTCAAGTTCATTTCGCAAATCGGAATCGCCGATGCTCGACCAGGGCCAGCACTCTCCCACGTATTGCAGCAATCCCCGGCCGGCGGCAATCAACAGCTCATTCACTCTGGCATGGCATGCAGTCGAATTCATTTCGATGAAACACCTTGTTTGCGGCCTATACACATTGGGTTGGGCCTGTCGATCGATCTGGTCTCTGCCGAAACAATTCCACGCTTCGAGGTTGTGATGAACGCTATAAGTGAAACAATCCGGCGGCGACATGACGAGCCGTCAGCGTGAGCTGTTCGGTGCAGAGCACGAGGACCAGAATCGGTGCCGTCACGAATACGACGTACCAGCCACAGGGATTCATGGGGATATGCACGGATTTCGCGCCAATCGGCCGTTCGTCCAGAAACATCGCCTTGAGGATGATCAGGTAATAATACAGGCTGAAGACGGTATTGATGCCCCCGACGATCAGAACCAGCCACATCGACCAATGGACTTCGGTCGCTTGGAACACCGAGGCGAAGACAAAGAACTTTCCGAAAAAACCCGCCATGGGGGGAACGCCGATCAGGCTGAACAGGCAGATCATCATGCACACGCAGAGGACGGGAGCCTGTCGCGCCAATCCTCTGTATGATGCTATCTCTTCGCTAAAAATCTCGTTTCGGATCAAGGCCACGATGGCAAACGCCCCCAGGTTCATGAACAGGTAGACGACAAGGTAATAGAGCAACCCCTGAATGCTGCCGGTGGCTAACTCGTTTTGCTGTGCAACTGATAAGCTCGAACCGGCCGGTGCATTCAGGACCACCATCATGGCCGAGACGGCCATCAGCATATAACCGGCGTGGGCGATCGTCGAATACGCCAAGAGACGCTTGACGTTGGTCTGCGTGTATGCCGCCAGATTGCCGTAGGTCGCGGAGATCATGGCGATGAAACCGAGCCCGATTCCCAAGTGCAGATAAGTCGACGTCGACTGTTCCACTCCGGTGTTTCCCATCAACGCCAGGCAGAAGCGAATCAGCAAACCGAAGGCAGCCGCTTTCGAGGCGACCGACAAATAGCCGGCGACTTCGGCCGATGCCCCTTCGAAGGCATCGGGACACCAAAAGTGAAACGGCACGAGCGAGAGCTTGAACGCCAGCCCGACGAAGACCATCAGGATGGCCAGCGACAATGTTCTGAGGACGGGCGTGTCAAAACCCGGCGCGGTGCCAACCAGCAGGCTGATTTTTTGCGCGATTTCCGACAAGTCTCCCGTACCGAGCATCCCCGCAATCAAGCTGATACCGTATAGCATGACTCCGGCGGCACCGGCACCGTATACGACATATTTCAATGCCGCTTCACTGCTTTGACGACGGCCTTTGAGATATCCAACCATGGCATAACTGGGAACGCTGGTCATCTCGATGCCGAGGAAGAGCATCAGCAGATGATTCGCCCCTCCCATGATCATCATCCCCAATGTCGATCCCAGCAGTAGCGTGTAAAAGTCGGGGCCATCTTCGAGATCGGGGATTCCGCTCAAGACCGTCAGTACCGTCACCAGAATCAGGAACAGCAGCAGGAATATCCGCAGGAATGCGGTCAAACCGTCGAAGACCATCAGGCCGGTGAAGTATTCGCCGGCCGCGAGTTCACCCTGCTGGAGCATCAGAAACTGCTGAGTGGCGGAACCTAATGCGATCAGCGATCCGATCAGAGTCGTCCAATACGGCGTCACCCAGCGATCGATGCCGAACAGACGCGTCAGCAGCAGAGCAATGATGGTGGCGCTGACGATTAATTCCGGACTGAATCGGCAGATCGAGACTTGAAGAGTCTCGTTGATCACCTGGTTAAGTAAGACGTCGAATGTCATGATCTATTCAGTTTCAAATGTTGGAGAGACAAATCGATTTGAACTGTCTGCTCATTTTTGGTTTCACGCCGAGATGCGACCGGTCATCGCGGCACTCATTTCACCATCGTCGTTTGAATTTCGTTCACGGTCTGAATGGCATTCTGATAGCCGGCATCGAGCGAAGTCACCAGAAGGTCCAAGGATGCACCCATCATGTTAAACATCAGATGAGGGAATATTCCGAGCAGCACGGCGAAGAACAGTAAGACCGACGCGACGGTGATTTCCCGGCCGTTCATCTGAGTGATGTCTTCCTTGTGCGGTCCTTTGTATTCCGCTCCTAAAAAGACTCGCTGCATCGTCCAGAGAATATATCCGGCCGTCAGAATGACACCCGACGCGACCAGAACCGCGAGCAGTCGCGAATAGTTCCAGGCGCTCAGCGTGACGAAGACTTCGCCGATAAAGCCGCACAATCCCGGCAAGCCTAATCCCGCGAAGAACAGACCTGCGGCCAGCCCGGTATAAAGCGGCATCAGGCCGGCCAGTCCGCCAAATTGATTGAGATCGCGATGATGCACGCGGTCGTAAATCACGCCGACGATAAAGAACATGCCGGCGGAGGAGATGCCGTGAGCGATCATCTGGAACATTGAGGCGTTCAGGCCTTGTTCCCAGTAATCGCGCCCGATCGTCGTGCCATCCGCACCGATCGACCAGACCGCCATCCCGACGAGTACATAGCCCATGTGGCTGACCGAACTATAGGCGACCAGTCGTTTGAAGTCGGTTTGTGCCATCGCGGCGAATGCACCGTACAGAATGCTGGACACGCCGATCAGCACCAGCATGTAGCAGGCGACCTGCGTGCCGTAGGGACAGAGCGGAAATGCAATTCGCAGAATTCCGTATCCCCCCATTTTCAGCAGCACGCCGGCCAGAATCATACTGATCGGTGTGGGAGCTTCCACGTGGGCATCGGGCAACCAGGTATGAAACGGCAGCGACGGCAATTTGATGGCGAACCCGATGAACAGCAGCCAGAAGGCGATCGTTTGCATCGTCTGGCCGAATTGCACACCCGGAACTTTTCCTTGACCGATCTCCGCCAATCGGAGCAGATCAAACGTGGCAGCGACTCCCTGTTCGGAATTGGCGCTGCCGAAATAGAACATGAGCATGGCGATGAACATCAACACGCCGCCGAACAACGTATACAGGAAGAACTTGATCGCCGCGTATTCCTTTCGCGGACCGCCCCAGATACCGATCAGGAAGTACATCGGCAACAGCATCACTTCCCAGAAGACGTAGAACAGGAAGAAGTCGAGTGCCAGAAAGACGCCCAGCATGCCGGTTTCGAGCAACAGAAACAGCATCAGGTAACCTTTGACCTGCTTGCGAATGCTCCATGATGCCATCATCGAAAGCATGCTGATCAGGCTCGTCAACAGCACGAGAGGCAGACTGATGCCGTCGACGCCCAACTGATAATTGATGCCCCAATACGGTATCCACGGCACGTTGCTCGTGAACTGCATGCCGGGAATGGCGGCATCAAAGTCCTTCCAGAGGAACAGCGTCAGCACAAACGTCACGAGGGTGACGACCAGTCCCCAGTTTTTCATGGCCTCTTCTGATTTGGAATGAAACAGTAAGAGTCCCAAAGCACCGAGCGTCGGTGTGAAAATGATCGCCGTCAACAGCACGAGAGGATCCATAATTCAATCGCTTCCCTATTTGACTCTTGCAGATATCAACTGATGTTAGACCGATGTATTGAACGGACATTAACCCGGGAAAAAGCTGAGCATCGCCACAAATAAGGCGATCACCCCTACGGCGATGAACGTCACGTATTGCCGCAGCAATCCCGTCTGGATGCGTTTGAACGATCGGCCGATGCCGAAAGTCGCCTCGCCCAGCAAATTCACAAACCCGTCGATGATCGCTTCATCAAACCTGCGATCCCACTTTGCGATATTGACGATCGAATTGGCGGCCGCGTGTAACAGCCCATCCAGCACGATACGATCGAATGCCGCCAGCCACCCGGCGATGACTCGGACGGGACGGACAAACAGGGCATCGTACAGAGCATCGAACTGCCATTTTTCGACGAGGAACCGATGCAATCCCGGGAAATTCTGTCCGACTTCCGCGGGATTGATCCAGCGAGCGCCGTAAAAGGCGTATGCGGTAAACGTTCCGAGCACCGCCATTAGTAGTACCAGAGTCCCCGCTTGTCCGTGGACGAGATGAATGGCTTCATGACTGGGGAGATTGACCCCAACCAGTTCGCCCGTAAATCGTCCCGCGGCGACACCGACCGGTTCGCTGTTGATCAGCAACTTATATAGCACACCCGACTCGCCGCCGATCGCACAACCCGCCGCCAACACGCTCAACACCAGCAGCGGTATCGTCATGACCTTGGGTGACTCGTGAGCATGCTCATACACGTGTTGATCGCGTGGGGAACCGGCGAACGTATAAAACCAGAGGCGAAACATGTAGAACGCGGTGATCCCCGCTGTCACCAGCGGAGTAATGAACAGCAGAAAGTGGACGCTGTTTTCCTCCGTGAAGGCAAGTGCCGTCGCCACGATCGCATCTTTCGAGTGATATCCCGAAAAGGCGATCCTGGCTCCCATGATCGTGACGGGAATCGCCAAGCCCGCAATCGCGATCACCCCGACGAGCATCGTCAATGCCGTGATCGGCATCTTGCGCCACAAGCCACCCATGCGGGGCATTTCCTGTTCGTGGTGGCAGCCGTAGATCACGCTGCCGGATGCCAGGAACATCAACGACTTGAAAAATGCGTGCGTGATCAGATGGAACAGTCCTGCGCCCCAGCCGCCGACTCCGATCCCCAGCATCATGTAACCGAGTTGACTGATCGTCGAATAGGCCAGCACGCGTTTGATGTCGGTCGCGACAATGGCGATGGTGGCCGCAATGAACAACGTGATGCACCCGGTATAGGCGATCGTCAGCAAGACCTCTGTCGTAAACATCGGGAAGAATCGCCCGGCGAGATACACGCCGGCGGCGACCATCGTCGCCGAGTGGACCAATGCGGAGACGGGGGTCGGCCCTTCCATCGCATCGGGCAGCCAGGTTTGCAGCGGGAACTGTGCGCTCTTACCGACGCATCCCGCGAAAATTCCCAGCCCGGCGATAACCAGCAGATAATAGGGAACGGTCCGTGGATTTCCCGATTTATCGAGCAGCGGCTGATCGTGACCGTCTTTGAGCACGACAGAACTCTTGTCGTCGGTAACTTCCATATAACCCACGTCGCCGCGGACCATATGGAACAACCCGCCGTGCGGATGGCCGTTTTCGATGTCATCGGCGAAGCGGAACGTGCCGAACGACGTCCAGATGATCATCAGGCCGATCAGAAAACCGAAGTCGCCGACGCGATTCATGATGAACGCTTTATTCGCAGCGACGTTGGCCGACTTACGTTCGACGTAGAAACCGATCAGCAGGTAGCTACAGATTCCGACCAGTTCCCAGAATACGAAGACCAGGAAGATGTTGCCGGAATAGACCAATCCCAGCATCGAAAAGCAGAACAACGACATGTAGGAGAAGAACATGTAAAACCGTCCGGGACGGTGCAGGTGATGCCCGTCCGCAAGATGGACTGAGTGATCGACATATGCTTCGGACAATTCCTCGCTCATGTAGCCCATCGCAAATACGTGAATGCACGTGGCGATAAACGTCACCATCACGAACATCACCAGCGTCAGACTGTCGATGTAGTAATCGACCGAGACCTCGAGATCGCCGAAACGGGCCAATTCATAGATCGTGCCGCTGAAGACTGCGTGAGCCGAAATTTTTCCGTCGTCGGTTTCGACGGCGTGGACGTTGCCGCCGGCGTCATGTTCATGATCGTGTGTGTCGCCCGTCGCTTCGTCTTTGCCGTCATGATCGACTTTTTCCACGGCTTGGTCTGAGGCGTCGGCCTGCGCGAGTGAATCGGAGACCGAATGATGGGCAGCGCCGTGACCGTCATCGGAGAGCGCTTCCCATCCGGTGGCATTCCCCCACATCGTCAACGCCGTGATGCTGCAGACGAAACCGCCGCCGATGCAGCCGACCGCCAGATAGGCGGCCGCTTTGCTGAGTCGGTGACTCCAGTATCCGGCGAAGATTTCGATCAGAAATCCCAGCAGAGGCAGCAGACAGGCCACCCCCAGCAGGTTCGCCAGCGTCTCTCCTAAACGCTCACTCGGATCCAAGACGAGTTCCATGAATTAGCCCCGTAATTCGTCAGCGCGATCGACGTCGATCGATAGATGATTGTTATAAAAATTCAGGGCGATGGCTAAGGCCACAGCCGCTTCGGCAGCCGCCAGAACGATCACGAACAAAGCCATGATCTGGCCATCGAGTCCCAGCGGCGTATAGCGGGAAAACGCCACGAAATTCAGATTCGCGGCATTGAGCACCAGTTCCACGCCGATCAAAATTCCGATACCGTTCCGCTTGCTCGTCATGCAAATGACTCCGCAGACGAACAATACGGCTCCGACCAGGAGGAACAATTTGAGATCGACGCCTTCCATATATCACCATGTCAATTTATTGGTTTTGAACTGTCTTTGTGAGTGAACGGATCGAGATGCCTCTCGCGGATTTACAAGTAAAACTCAAGTCGTCCCATCACCATGCTCGGCCGACGTCAGTTGCCGTTTGGCTCGAGCCAGATAGGCTGCACCGACCAGAACCACGAGCAGATGAATCGAGACGATTTCGAAAGGGAGCAAATAACCGTTCGACAACCCAGCATCGGACGCCGCCCCCAGATCGCGGTCGGGACGGACTCCCAAAAATGCCAAACCGATCGGACGTCCGGTCGTCTGCAAACCGGCCTGTGCCTGCTGTGCCGCCGGATCATTGGCCCGCATCGTGTCGGCGACGGCCTGCCAGTCGACAGACCAGACCGTGAACATGAACACCGAGAGAAACAACGCTCCGATGATTGTCGATTGAAGCAATTCACCGGGCGACGATGCGATTTTCAAGAATGGTCCGGATGTCGTCAGCATCACGCCGAAGATGAGCAGGACGACAGTCCCTCCCACGTAAATCAACAACTGTGTCGCACCGACAAAATCGGCATTCAGCAAAAAGAACAGTCCCGAAGCCGACCCCAGCGAGACGATCAGCCAGAAGGCCATGCGGACGACATTTTGCGTCAAGGCCACGGCCACGGCACCGCCGCACGTCAGCAGGGCGAATATCGCGAAGAGGATTTGAGCGCCGGTCATGGCTGCCCTCCTTGTTCGTTCTGTTGGGCGAGTTTGATTTCGGGTTTCAATGCCTCGTCGCGGGAATCTTTTGGTTCTAGCGGCGTCGACTGGCTGATGTGAACCGTTCGATCACCGAGAGGTTCACGCCAGATGGTCGTTTTCTGAGCTTTCCCCGTCGCCAATAGCAGCGGCCACAATGTTGCCCCCAGAAACAGGAAGCAACTCATCGG
>JBJXGP010000363.1:0-70772 GCA_046160425.1 Planctomycetaceae bacterium | reverse complement strand
CACGTCGTTCGGTCGGCTAACACACCCTTTGATTTCAAAAAACGACAGGTAGATTTCTCGCAGTTCGTCAGTCTTCATCTCGTCCAAGCATCCGTTCTAATAATCGATATTCGTGGAAAGGTTCTGTTGTTCATGCGAAGTTTTGTGATCGGACGTCACACCGACCGTCATCCCGTTTAGGGCATCAGAGTGATTCGTCGACCATCGGTGAGGGTCAGTTGGATCTCGCCCTCCTGTTGTTCGATCGCGGCACGAAATTCATTGGGCGTTTGCACCGGTTTCTGATTGACGTGCGTGATCAGATCTCCGGCATGTAATTCCGCCGTCGCGGCGGGTGTATCGGCGGCGACGTCAGTGATCAGGACGGCAGCCGGATAGCGGAAGGGCCATTGTACATATTTGAATCGTCCCGTGGGATGATCGACGAGCAGCCCGCGCCAGCGTGGAATGCGCGATTGCGTGGCGATGAGTCCTTCGTCGTCATAGACGGGCCATTTTCCGAGTTTTATCAAAAGTTGCAACTCCTGACGAGTGGAGGGACGCCAGACGACGATTTCCGCCTGCGACTCGGGACCGAGCAGCCCGATCTCGCGCCACAGGTCGTTTCGGTCGAGAATGGGGACTCGATTCACAGAGAGAATATAATCTCCCCGATTCATTCCCCCCTGGGCCGCGGGCGAGTTCGGATAGACGCGCATCGCCACCGCCGCCGAAGGCTGCGGATGGGAGAGCGGTTGATCTTTCAACTCGGCGGGGAGCACGTTCTCCGGTTGCACGCCTAAAAAGCCGTATTCGACTTCGTAGCCCGAAAGCAGCGAATCGACGATGCGGCGAACCGACGAGTTCATGGGAATCGCATATCCCGAGTTGCTTTCGTACCCGGCCAAGGCGGCAAGCGACGTCATCACGCCGATCAGTTCGCCGCGAAGATTCACCCAGGCACCGCCACTCGAGCCGAGGGGCATGCGGGCATCGGCCTGCAACAACGTTCCATAATGGTGAATGGTCTCTTTTTTTCGTTCGTCGTCGGAGAGAGGCAACGGGCCGAGCGGATGCGGCAACCGGGCGATGTTGCTCAGAATTCCCCAGCTCGCGCTGGCGGATCCGTCGCGAGCAATCGCGAACGGATTGCCCAGAAGGACGACGATTTGCCCCTTGCGAAACGTCGGATTTTCCGGGAACGAAAGCGGAATCAAATCGGCCGGTTTGATCTCGAGTTCCTCGAAATGAATATCGATGACCGCCAGATCGCTGCGCGGGTCGGCCGCGCGAATCGTCCCCCGGCATCCACGGCGGTTGGCAAACCGCAGGTATAGCTGATACTCGGAGGGGGCATCGGTTTTGCCGCTGATCGGCCCCCCCTCGACGACGTGGTAATTGGTCAGGATGTAACGCTCGTCGGGACGATCGGTGGGAGCGACGATGATACCCGTGCCATATTCCATGGGGATGAAATCGGGATGGCTGGGATCCCAGAGTTCTCGCGAGAAGAGTTCATCCGGTCCCCGCTCGGGCATCGGGATCTGAACTTCGCGGCGATTCATGCCGTCGTTCTGGATGCGGGCAATGCTGACTATCGAATCGTCGCACTTGTCGATGACGTCAATGAAAGTCTGCTCGATCGCCACAATCGGATTGCCCGCGAGCGGATCGGTTTTAGCATCCTGCGCCGAACCACTGCGCGAATAGAAAGCGAATGACAGCGATCCCCAGGCCAGTATCACCAGCAATGCATTGCGAGTTCTGTCTGGCTGCTGATGGAACATCGGTTGTACCTCTCGCAGAATGGATCCTGCCACGGAATGACTCGGCATGACCCGCGATTATTCGTCGGCTCCGCCATCCGACGAGACGGCGATAGGAATGGGAATCTTGCCGGCCGCACGATTCTCCATGATTTTGTCCTTGAGTTCCTTCAGGATTGCCGGGTTTTCCTGGAGAAAGACGCGCGCTTTGTCGCGGCCTTGGCCGATGCGAGTCTGGCCGTAGCTGAGCCAGCTACCGCTTTTGTCGATCAGTCGATCGGCGATCGCCAGATCGAGCACGTCAGCTTCGTAGCTGATGCCGCAATCGGCGTACATGTCGACTTCCGCGATGCGGAACGGCGGCGCGACCTTGTTCTTGACGACCTTGGCCCGCATCCGCATGCCGGTGACGGTTTCCCCTTCCTTGATCGTGCTGATGCGCCGGACGTCGATGCGGCACGAACTGTAGAACTTGAGCGCGCGACCGCCGGGAGTGGTTTCGGGACTGCCGAACATCACGCCGATTTTTTCGCGGATCTGATTGATGAAGATCACGACGCTCTTCGATTTCGAGATCGCGCCAGTGAGCTTGCGGAGGGCCTGGCTCATCATGCGCGCCTGCAAACCGACGTGCGTATCGCCGATCTCGCCATCCAGTTCGGCTTTGGGAACGAGCGCCGCGACCGAGTCGATGACGATGACGTCGACCGCATTGGATTTGATCAGCATTTCGGCGATCTGCAATCCTTCTTCGCCATACGAGGGCTGACTGACCAGCAGTTCTTCCAGGCTGATGCCGATTTTCTTGGCCCACGACGGGTCGAGAGCGTGCTCGGCGTCGACGAAGGCGGCGATGCCCCCTTCTTTCTGCGCACAGGCGATCGTGTGCAACGCGAGCGTCGTCTTACCGCTCGATTCGGGGCCGAACAACTCGATGATGCGTCCGCGCGGCAAACCTCGTCCGCCGAGAGCGAGGTCCAGTGAGAGCGATCCGGTCGAGATGCCCGGAATGCCCGCCGCGGCACCGGCGTTGGTCAACTTCATGATCGAGCCTTTCCCGAAGGCTTTTTCGATCTGACCCAGGGCATTCCCCAGCAGTTCTTGTGAATTGTCGTTGGTACGGGCAGCGGCGACGGGTTTCTTGATGGTTGTTTTTGCGGCGGCCATGATGGCAAATTCCTTTTCGCAGACGGACAACGGATGATGATCAACTTACGGTTTCAAATACAGTGGTTTTCGCAACGTGAATGGGGACGAAGCACGCGAATATTAGCGGAAATCGAACGATCTTGCGAATCACACAAAACTGAACAAAAGGATACTTTATCACCGGTTGAGAATTCTGCAAGAGTATTTTGCAGGAAATTTTCGCGATCGTCCGAACTTGAGATTTCCTCCGGGAAAACCAGGGGGATTGGAAACGCGATCGCGGCCGCTATTCGGCCGCGGAAAGCGATTCACCCTGCTGCTGCAAAACCATCGTCAGATACGATCGCCTTTCGGGTTGCGAGAGGCCGACGCGGTGCGCGAGATTCAGGCAGGCGTCGCGGGCAGATATCCGCTCGGCTTCTTCATCGCCGGCGATGGTTTCGATTTCGACGAACGATCCCAGCCCGGCGACATCATCGAACGTGATGGTGAAATCTCTTCCTTCCCAATGCAGTTGGTGGGGGATCCGCCGTTTCTGCACGGTTCCACGGGGACGAAAACCGAGCAGCGTCAGGAGTTGAATCATCTGTTTTCCCGCTGCCGGTCCTGAGTCGAAGCCGATTTCGATTTCCTGCCGCATTTTGACCTGTCGATCGACGACCGGTCCTTTGTAGGTCAGGAAATGTTCCTCGCCGATGCTGCGGATGCGGAACGCCTCGTTCGTTTTCGCAAAATCGCGCGCGGGATCGGGATGCATGAAATACGTATCGCTGTGGTGTTCCAGTTCCCCCGCACGGGCGGCGAGTTCATGCAGATGAACCGTCAATCGTGCGCGATCTGCCACGGGAAATTTGAGTTCGACTTCGTATGCCATGACGATGATCCACTGACTTTGTCGCGCACATCAAATGGTCGAATTGGCGTAGGCCTGACCCAACTGCGAGAGGTGATCCCAGGTGTAGAGGCCGGTCGAGTGGCCGTCGGACCAGACAATTTTGATCGCGTAGTTGCCGCAGAAATTCATGCTCGTTGGCTGGATATCGTCGGGGATGCGCGAGACGTCGAGTATTCGCTGGCCGGTGATCTCATCGATGCACGTTGCACAAGGGCAGTATTCGCGCACGACGCGGAACGGCAGACGATCGACACGGTTAGGAGACCAGACGAGTTCGAGAATGCGGTCTTCGCGTAACGCACGAATATTCTGCGGTGGGTCGATCATGGTATTCCTGGCTTGATGGATTCAATCGCGCCACGGGTGGGCGATTTCTTTCCAATATTTTTTGAATTCGAAGTGCGGGCTGTTGTCGAAGTCGTGACATTTGTAGCAGACGTTTTCTTTCGCCGTTGCGATGTCGAGATGCGTCAGCTTTTTGGCTCCATCGATGTCCCCCGCTTCGGCCAGTTCGATGTGCTTGCTGCCGGGGCCGTGGCAGTTTTCGCATTGCTGCCCCTGCAAGAGTTTGGCCAGACTTTTTTCCTCATCGGACTGGGCGAATTCTTCGTTGACGAAGCCCCCTTCATAACGGATCACTTCCTGCGGATTCCATCCGGTCGAGTGACAGCACAGGCATTCGGGATCGTAAATGCGAGTGATGCCGTATTCGGGTTGTCCTTTGCGGGAATGGGTGATGCTGTCGGTCGCCTGCGCGTGTTTGGTCGTTTTCCATTTTTCATACGCCTTGGTGTGGCATTCGCCGCATTTTTCGGCACCGACAAATCGAGCACCGCTTTCGTGGGGCAGCGCGGGTTCGGAGTACGCCAGTTTTTCCAGACGCAGCCGTTCCTGATAAAACCGCATCTGTTCGATCATCTTCTGGTTGTCGGCGAATCGGCGATCGAGTTCGACCAGTTCGAAGCGAAATTTATCGTCCCCCTGATCGGGATAGTATCCGACGACGCCCGCGTGTTTCCCTTTATGGCCGACGTCGACAATCATCGTCTTGCCGACTTTCTGCGGAACTCCGTTGGGTTCTTCGGCTCCCCCGGCGGTGACGATGAGATCGAACTCTGGAAATTTCTCGGCGAGAGCTTTCGATTCATCCTTCGAAGCGTGCGAGAGCAGGACCAGCAAATCGGGATTCTGTTCTTTGAGCGAGGCGATGACTGCCGGAAGCGCGGCTTGTGCCTCTTCAATTTTGAGATCGCCCGAAGTCGTTGCGCCGATGACCTGATCGCGCTGGTCTTTGCCGAGAATCGACGTCACGCCGAGTTTTACGCCGTTCAACGTGACGACTTTCGAGGGGAATTTACCGAGGTCGGGGGTTTCGAGCATGATGATGTTGGCCGAGACGAGCGAGGGGGTGGTATCCGGGTTTTCGGGAGCGGGATTGTGCAACTGCAAGAACGCATCAGGCCCGAACCGCAATTCCTCGGGTCCGATGCCGACGACGGAGTAGCGCATTTCGGTCAGCGAGGCGAGGACCGTTTCGTACTTTAATTGATCCTGCCGGCGATTGCGTTTGAGCGTCCCGCCGAGATCGAGGCCGGTCACTGTCCAGCCCATTTCCTGCATTTTTTCGATGAGGTCGGCCCGGCGCGACATCCCGCCGGACTGGTTTTCAGTGCAGCCGCACGGCTCGAAATAGCCGTGAATTTCGCCGGTGATTAGCATGGCCAGTTTGGGAGCGGGCCAATCTTTGAGCAACGGTTTCGGAGGCGAAGAGGCGGGTGTCGAAGCTGCTTCGGTTTCGGTTTTGTTTGTGGAGTCAGGGAGAGCCGGCGCGGTGGATTCCGCCGATGTCGATGCAGGATCTTTCGGCGTCGAGTTTTCTGGTGCAGGGCTATTTGTGACTTTGGGCGATTCAGCTGTCACAGACGAAGGCGGATTGGTCTTATCGTTCGTCTCTGAACCACATCCCACGACGAGCAACATCACGCCATTCAGCGCGAGAAAAAACAGGGTCGAACGACCACAATAATGCATATTCTATCCCTCCTGTGGATATGCGTGAGTCGATAATCCGTCTGCGGTCACGTTGTAGAAAGTCTTGAGTCTCAAGTGCGACTGACTTGGGAATCCTGACAGATTGACACGGGGAATTTCTCGCGAATTCGTTAAAGGGCAATGTATTCGAGCTTGAAGGTCATCTCAGGATATCGGGGGTGATTCGTGCGAACCTTGACCGTCGCCGGGTTTTCTCGCGTGCGCGATTGAATCGGGCCGTTCGCGGGAACCTCAAATGTCAATATGAACCGCTGATGGCCGGCCGCTGCGGGTTTGGTGTCTTTTTCAATCGAAAATTTCATCGTTGTCGGCGAAATTTCAATATCACTCATCGTGAATTCCTCATCCAATTCACCGACGATCATCGTGAGGATTGCTTTTTTCCCGTCCGTGCTCGGGAATTGACCCAGGATGATGAAACTCTTCTCTTGATTCCAGCGCACACCGAAGGTAGGAATTATGCGAATCGGCCCGGTGCGATTTCCGGTCAGTTCGATGGTAATTTGTTCGTGTCCGGAAACCGAAGTACGAATCGTTGCACGTTCATTGATCGGCCCCGCCGGGATTTCAGGACTGAGAATCACTTCGATTTTATAGCCGCACAGGTTGCCTTTATCCTTGATCAATTCGTCGTCCGGAGAGAGCGGCGTCAGGTTCACTTTCATCAATTCGGGATGTTCGACATCCACACCGATGATTTCCACTTCCTTTAACAGTTTTGATAACAGATTCCCATAAACGGTGTGCGGCTCCTTGCCATGATAGGTGACGGTCCAGGGGCTGACGGGGGACATGACCAGACGGGTTTCGACGCTGCCGGTGACGCTCAAGCGGATCTCCGTTTGTTTCGGATCGTTCGTTTTCAGGACCAGAGATTGCTCGAACACTTTATTTTCCGTTGCGGGTTTCCAGTCGACTTTGATTTCGGCGGATTCTCCGGGGAGGACTTCCTTCTTCAGAATATCGAATCGCGTACACATGCAGGTGCTTGTCCCGCGGCGCAGACTGAGCGGAGCTTCCCCTTCATTGCGAACGATGAAGACGTGTTCGCCCGTCGTTTTAGTTTCCATTACGCCGAAGTTATAGGTGGTTTGATCGACCACCGCTTTAGGATGCGGCCCGGATGCGGAAATGTCAGGGGCGGGTTCTTCCTTGGGTTTGACCTTGTCTTCGTCTTTATCGTGGTCATGGCCGTCGCCCTCTTTGCCGTCGTGCGAGTGATCGTGGTCCGGATCCTTTGATTGACCGTCCGATTTTTCCGCGGCATGATTGGGAGGTTGAGGCGGTGCGACGACGACCTGCTTATCGTCGGCCGGCTTTTCGCCGACTTGTGCATAGCGACCGACCCAAACGGTGAATGAAAGTGCCACAATCGAGCAGACGACGCCTAGCAGTACTGAAAGAAAACGCATTTCAAGCTCTCCAACTTCACGGTGATCGGAAAAATGAATCTAACGAAAGATCACTTCAAACTTTCCTATTATCCAGCCGAATGCCATATTTATCAACAGAGAAATTCTTGCATGAAATTGCTTCAAGGTTTCATTGCGGAGCCAAGCAATTGGCGGAGTTCTTTGATCTGTTCCGCCGGCAGGAATTTGTCGAGATGATTGTATCGTCGATTGATATCGTCGATTTCCAAGGCCCGCTCTGCTGCGCGTCGGGCGTCGGCCACCAAACCCGCAGCTTGACAGGCGGTCGCCAGTTCCCATTGAAGGAGGGCATGGGTCGGATAAAATTCGACGGCCCGTGAATATGCGACAACGGCGGCCTGAGCGTCGACAGGCGATGAGCTACGCCGATTTCGTTTCATGTGCCATTCCCCCAGGATGCGGTATCCCCTGTGGTTGTGAGGATCGCGTTCATTTGCCTGGCTCTGGGCTTCTATACCCTGTTCGAAGTCGGGGTCGTTTTCTCCCGATCGGGATTCCCATAACGTCCAGGAAAGATTGGCCAAACGATGGTACGGCTCCGGGTTCCAGGGGTCGGCTTCAGCCGCTTGCCGGTAATACGCCGCCGCGATTTGCGGAGAATTACCCGAATAGAGCACATAGTCCCCCTCTGCCAGAAATCGCCGGCAATTCCGCACGGGCTGGAAGGCGGTGATCATCAGTCCCGCAAAAATGATCACCGCCAGTGCGACTTTCGATAACGTTAACGCCGATCGCTGCGAGGCGGACCCCTGATCGCTCTGTTCGACGGATGAAATGTGGTCCGGTCCGGACGCGAACGAAAGTGCCGGCAGCAGAAACAGAAGCTGAGTCAGAGCGGGCATCGAGATCCCCCCTGCCCCTTGCAGGTGAACGAACATAGTCAGTCCTGCCATCCCCCAGATCCCTTCGCTCGATAACAGCGACGGGAAAACCTTGAGACCGAAGGGAAGCAAACAGGCGAAACCGACGCCGCAAATGAGAATTCGGACATCGAGCATCTCGCCCGTGACGATTTGCATGCCGAGCACCAAGAGAAAACAACCGACCGCTCCCCAGATCCATGCGGCCCGGCTTGGATCATCGGCATCGCGCGACGATAGCGAGGGCGTACCAGGCACGTTGGTCAATCGGTTCGCAAGCAGCGACCGGCCGGCGGTCCATAACATCAGGCCGACGCCGAGGAGCGAGACGATTCCGCCGTGGACCCACAGATCGAGCAGCATCTGGTGCGGATCGGCGATCTCTTCGCTCGATTCAACCAGCTTATGCTGTAAATAGTGTTGGCGAAAATTTCCGGGACCGACACCCAGCCACGGATGCTCGCGGATCACCTGCCAGGTTCCGGTCCAGAATTCCAGACGGTAACGTAACGACTTGGGAGCTTCGGACAAGACTTGCCGGTCAAGTCCGCCGGTCATCGTCATGATTCCCCCGATGATCATGATGGCGACGATGACGACCACAACAATCTTCATTCCCCCCGACCACGACAGGCGAAACGACCGCGTGGCGACGAATAATCCGATAATGAGCGAGACCGTTGTTCCGCCCCAGGCGGTTCGGCTTTTCGTCAGCAACAGGCAATAGGAGATGATGGCAAGCGATGTTGAAATGAAGACAAGACTTCTCGGGGAATGCGATTTGTCATCCGTCGTCGTTTGCGCCCGCTTGTGCCAATACCAGCCCAGAATTCCCATGACCGTGCCGACTGCCAGCAGTCCTGAAAACGAATTTGCCAGCGCAAAAAAGCCGATCGGCTCGGTGCTGGCGAACAGGCGTTGCTCGAAGATCATCCGCGCCTGCCGCTCGCTGGGGATGCCTTCCTGCGAGAGTTGCCTTTCGATTTGCTCAAGGCGATGAATGCGATGACTTCGATCGCCGGTTGTGCCCGATCGCAGCTCATCGTATTCATCGAGCAGCGTTTTGTACTCCGACGCCGTGGCGGGATACCAGATAAAGTGCTGCCAGATACCGAGTCCGGCGAGGACCGTGAAAAACGTCAATATGATCGAGAAAAAATGTCGCCGATCGCGACGGGATTTCAGCCAGGACAACATCAATGAAGTGGAGATACCGACGCCGATCCATTCCCAGCAGGAGTTGATCGCCGCTCGTCGTTGTCCACCTTCCATCAACAGGGCGCCCGCCGCGGCACATTGGCTGACCACGATCAGCCACATTCCGATCTCCCACAGTGATAGCCTGCTCGGTGGGTTTCCCTCGCGAAATTGCCGATACCAATGGATGAACCAGAGCAACGACCAGATGGCGACGATCCACAACGTATCGCCGGACGTCGCCGATTCCGCCGGGAGGAGCCAGCGCGCGAACCAAGTGGCGACGCCGCAGACGACGATCCCGTCCCGCAGCAAGAACGAGGTTCCGCTTGAATCGTGATGCATGTTTCCCGTCGAACCGGACGAATGCGACCGGACTGGGGACGAACGCGATTGTGCAGCGCGGGGTTTCCGAAGAGTCATATCCTGTTATCTATTTGCTAATGAGGGGACTCCCCTCAACCCACTGCGAGAATACAGATCCAAGAAGGAATTTCCGCCCATGTCGTAGAATGTCGATAGTCATTGGGTGAAGCGGAGCTTCGAAGACTTGTGTTCCCAAGCGGAGCTTGGGAACAAGAACCGACAACGGGCCTCACGAATTCATACGTCGGAAGGCTCGAATTCGTGGGATCTTATAGATTCCGGGCAGGGCGTAACAGGCCATTTTCCTGGGATTTCATCTACCGACATCCCGCACTCAGGAGCGGTGACGACCGACGGTCTCCAGAATGGCGATGATCGCCAGCACGCACGTCACCAAGGCCATCAATAACAACGCCGACGGCCAATCGGGGACCCGATACAACAAGAGCCCGGCCAGTCCCGTCGTCATCGTCGCCAGATAGATTGTCAGCACGGCGTATTTCGGCTTGAGACCCAGTTCGACGAGCCGATGTGAGAAATGACTCTTGTCGGCATGAAACGGACTGCGGCCTTGAGATAATCGTATGACGATGACCGAACAAAAGTCATACAACGGAATCGCCAGAATGCACAGCGGCGCCAGAATATGGTGTTCCGTTTGCGGCTTATACTCGTAAAACGTGCCGAGCACGGTCATCGACGCCAGCATCAGTCCGATGAAATGACTGCCGGTGTCTCCCATGAAAATTCGAGCGGGAGGCCAGTTGTGGCACAGGAACCCGGCGATCGATCCGGCGAGGATCAAGAGCACTCCGCCGACGAGCCAGCGCGGTTCGCTGGTACCCGTCAGCATGACGATCACAAACCCCAGTGCGGCGATGAGCGCGATTCCCGAAGACAGGCCATCCATGTTGTCGAGAAAATTAAACGAGTTCATCAGCACCAGCAGCCAGAGAATCGTGACGACATTTCCGATCCAGGGATAGTTCAAGAGTAACGTGACCTTGACGCCTGACATGACCAGCCCGGTCGCGACCAGAATTTGCATGATCAGCCGCGGCCACCAGCGCAGATTCTTGAGGTCGTCGAGCAATCCCATGATCGACAGAATGGTCCCTCCCGCGAGGATCGCCCAGAGCTGCGGGCCGCGAAAACCGATGCCGTCGAAGTGGACGGTCAATTCCTGAGGAAGGCGCAGGCCCGCGAGAGTTCCCTTCTGATACAAATAGGCGAGGAGTTGAACGCCGATCAGCGGCAGGACGACCCCCAGCCAGATACCGATTCCGCCACCGAGCGGCGTTGGCGTCGTATGAACTTTTCGAGCGGCGGGTCGATCGATCAATCCCAGCCGCGGTGCAAGCTTCCTCATCCAGGCGGTCGCCCCAAAGGAGATCACGAATGCAGGGATCAGACAACCCAGAAAAAATATCGTTGCGCTGTCGAGCATGAGAACTGTTCTGATGAAGGGGGAATCGCGAATGGATGAGAATTGTATCGCATGGAGGCAAATTCCAGAAGCGAAACTTCGTCGGCTTAGCCGGTTTGCCCGACGATCAGCGGGGGCATCGGGCATCCCAGCGAGTGGGCCGTGATCCGCAGCAGTTCGGCTTCGCGGGTCGTGATTTGCCCGTCGGCACCGATCGTCTCCGCAGCAGCTTGCAGAATCTGTTTTTTGACTTGAGGGGGGGTCAGCGACAGCAAGTCGAGTGACTTGGAAATTCGGGGCAATCCGCAGTCTTTGGCCGGAAGAAGTCCGGGGACCGGTTGAAACGGCAATCGCTGCATCCCGGCGGAATACGCGTGGGCGACGGCGGCATCCTCATCGTGGCCGATGCGGGCTAACGCGGAGAGCAAGGCAACCGCCTCCGACTGAACCGCCGATTTGGTTAACGTGCGGCGAGATTTGGGCATTCCGGTTCGATCTTCCGCGAACAACGATTTGATGACGATTCGCAATAATCCCATCTCGAAGAGCGTGATTTGGCCATCGGCCTGCGCGAGATAACTCAGATTTTCGTGGAATGACTTACCCTGCGCCTCCGAAAGCCGATGCAGCGCCGACAATGAAAGTTCTACGACCGGGATGCGATATTCGACCGGCAAGCGGTCGACGAACGTCGCCAGCCGTTTCGTCAAATCGAAGGCGACCTCATCGGTGCGGCCGGCAAGCCCGTTCAATTGCGACTGCCGCGTTTCTTCGTCGCTCGACAACATCAATGCGTACAACGTGGCTTGCGCTCCCAGTGGATGATGCACTGCCGATCTCAAGGTATCGGGCAATTCGTGCAGGAAGGAGGTGGCAAACTGCAAGTGTTTCAGTTCCGGCTTTCCAACCTCTTCGACCGACGATTCGGGCCGGAACGCGAATCGGGATTCCGCCTTCGGTTTGCGCGGCCTGATTTCGGCTGATGCCTGCGAGTTCATTTGCGACACGACAGCCAGCGATTCGGTTTCCGCAACGGCTTCTTCATCGGTCAACACGTGGGACTTCGGGAATTTCCCGTTGAAGGAAGAGTCGATGCGGCGAATTCGTTCGACGAGGGGTGGATGCGTCGACATCAATTGCAGAAAGGAAGCCCTCAATCCGTTGCTGAAAAACATGTGGCTGGCTTCTTCGGCTCGCGGATTGGCGATCTTCGATCCCGTGGCGAACCCGCCGATGTTCATCAGGGCCGAGGCGATCCCTCCCGGATTGCGAGTGAACTGAACGGCGGAAGAATCGGCGAGAAATTCGCGCTGCCGCGAGACCGCACTTTTGATCAATTTGCCGAAGAAGACCC
Organism: Planctomycetaceae bacterium; assembly: GCA_046160425.1. Lineage (GTDB taxonomy): Bacteria > Planctomycetota > Planctomycetia > Planctomycetales > Planctomycetaceae > JAQCEJ01. Next base: position 58,295 of record JBJXGP010000363.1, on the reverse strand, counting down.
CGATGTATCCGATCGCCATCAATCCAATGGCGAGGATGATAAACCCGCCGCTGCCGTCTTTCCCCTTCTTGCTGCTGCTCGTAGACCGGCGGGTACTGGAGTTGCCGACCGATCGCAGAATGATCCGGCCGACGAGCGCGATCAGCAATATTCCATGCACGATGCCGATCAGCCGGATGTTCAGCCGCATGTCTCCGTTGAGAATATGGCTGAATTCGTGGGCAATGACCCCTTGCAATTCATCGCGTTTGAGACGGTCGAGGCAGCCGCGGGTTACGCCGATGACGGCGGTTTCAGGTGTAAAACCGGCGGCGAAGGCGTTGATGCCGTCTTCGTCATCGAGCAGATAGACCGGCGGGACCGGCGTTCCCGAAGCGATCGACATTTCTTCGACGATGTTGAGCAGCATCCGCTCGCGCAAGTCGCGGGTTTCGCCTTCGAGCAGACGCCCTCCCAGTTCTTCGGCGACGACGTGCCCTCCCCCGCGAAGCTGGCTGGTCTTGTACAAACTGCCGAGCAGTATAATCGTCAGCGTGCCGACGGAGACACCGAGAAACAGTTCGGGCACCCACAGCGAGACCGCCGCCGCGGGATCGCTCTGTTCCATCATCTTGCCGTAGGTGAAGAGCAGCAAGGCGTAAAGGGCGAGGACAATCATCGCCACCGCGAGTATGAAATAGAAGACCAGCAGACTGGTATTTCGTCGCGCAACGTCCTGGCTGCGAAAAAAGTCCATGATGGAGACGAGTCCTCAATTCATCCCGCGGTCGAATCGTAACATGCCGTTACGGTTTCAACTGAACGAAACCTTGGGGGCCGCTTTTTCGGCTTCGACGGTGACTTCGAACAATTCCGCAGCGGTGAACCCGCCGAGATTGGCGACGAACACGTCGGGAATTTGTTCCCGCTTCGTGTTGTACGCGGTGACGGCGTCGTTGTATGCCTGCCGGGCGAACGAAACCTTGTTCTCCGTCGAGGTCAGTTCCTCCTGGAGGGAGAGCATGTTCTGATTGGCTTTGAGGTCGGGATAACTCTCCATGACGGCGAACAGCCGGGACATCGTCCCCGTCAGAACCGACTCGGCTCCCATCAACTCTTTCATCGCCGAGGGGTTGCCCGGTTGAGCGGCGGCATGTTGGCCGGCGGTGACCGCCTGGTTGCGGGCCGCGATGACGGCTTCCAGCGTTTCCCGTTCGTGCTTCATGTAGCCTTTGGCGGTTTCGACCAGGTTGGGGATCAGGTCGTATCGCCGCTTGAGTTGCACGTCGATCTGGGCAAACGCATTTTTGAAGCGGTTGCGGAGTGAGACGAGACCGTTATAGATCCCGATGGCGTACAGGAACAGGAGGAGCGCTCCCCCTACGATGACGATTGCGACAATGGCTAATCCACCAATGGCCATTTGATTTCCCCTTCGGTTCCAAGACTTGCCGTAGCGGCTGGTTCATTCGTGTCTGAAGACTCTCGACTCATTCACACTGGCGGGCGAGCCGCCAGTGCTACCCATTTTTCAATAAGCTGTAAACGCCATCATGACGCATTGGGATCAAAAAATCTTGCCCCGAATGCCAAATTCTCGTTTTTTATTCGACCGGTCGCATCCGCACGCGAAACAGTACTCACGTCGTCGTTTCTTCGCGAGCCGGGACGACATGCGACGAAAGGCGACGGTGCTCGTGCGTTTGCAGGTGATTGGCGCAGTATTCGTAACTCCCTTCGCATTGCGAACAGATGCGAAAGTCCATTTTGCGGTCGTCTTTTTCCGTGATGCCGCAGACCGCGCATTCGTGAAACGCCTGATGCTTGGCTTTGATTTGCGTGACGGCGTGCTTCATCGAGCGGTGTCCCCCACGGGCGCGGTAGTACAGATCGGAGCCAAAAAACAGCAGAAAATTCGAGATCGAGGCCAGTACCAGGCCTCGCGACATCCAATCGCCGAAAGAGAGTTCCATCAAATAATAAATCCAGGTGATCAACGCCACATACTTGATTTTGACCGGAAGGACAAAGAACAGCATGATCACGAATTCGGGAAACAACCACGCAAACGCCAGGAAGACGGAGGTGCCGATGTATCCGCTGCCGATTTGAACCTCCGGGATCATGAAGGCGACCGCAAGCGTCGAAAGGTAGGCGATCAGTATGTAAAGATTGAAGCGGAATTTGCCCCACTGGTTTTCGAGCGCCGTACCCATCAGCAGAAAGAAGTACAGGCAAAAAATGACCAGAATCCCAAAACCGGGGGGAAGAAACGGAAATAGAAACAACCGATGGTATTCACCGAGTGCCACCTTTTCGCCGCTCATAGACCATTGATCGATCAGCGGATTCTGCGTCATCCCCAGGTACATGCCGACGGCCTGGCCGGAGACCAGAACCCACGCCAGATTCGGAATGGCGAATGCGCCGAAATAGCGTTCCAGATGATCCATGAATTTCATAGCGAGAACAGCATCAATTTCGAGAGTAAGGACATTGTCGAATTTCGCAGCCCGAGCGGCAGTATATTGACTGCCGGATGCAATTGAAATGATCCGTTGCCACGACGCCGTCCAACTCGCTCAAAACAGGCGCGGTTGACGGTCATCGGGCGATTCAACGGACTTTTTATCCCCGGTTTTATTTTCAGGGAGCGTCAAGTGCATGTGCTCCAATGCCGCGACGGAAATCATCCGTCCGCGCGGAGTCCGCTGAATGAAACCGCAGCGCAGCAGAAACGGTTCGACTTCATCTTCCAGCGTATCGGGCGAGATGTTCAATGTATGCGCGAGGGCCTGCAATCCCGCCGGCCCCCCCTGAAACACGTGGACCAATGCGGTCAAGTAGCGCCGGTCCTGATGATCGAGACCGAGTTCGTCGATCTCTTTCATCCGCAAAGCCGCGTGGACGATATCGACGGGAATCTCATGGGTCGCATTGTGGTGTTCGGCGAAGTCGCGAATCCAGTACAAGAGATTGTTCGCCTTTCGCGGCGTTCCCCGGCTCCGTTTGGCGATTTCGTCGGACGACTCTCTCGTCAACTTCGTCCGCAACTTGACCGCGTTTCGCGTGACGATTTCCGAGAGTTCATCGAGATCGTAAAAATCGAGATGTTCGCGATGCACGAAGCGATCGCGCAGCGGGGCGGTCAGCATCCCGCTGCGCGTGGTGGCCCCGATGAGTGTGAACGGCTGCAGCTTGAGATTGATCGTTCGCGCATTAAGCCCTTCGCCCAGCGTGATATCGACGCGAAAATCTTCCATCGCGGGGTAAATGAATTCTTCGACCGCCGGCGGCAGCCGATGGATTTCGTCGATGAACAGAACCGAGCCCCGGCTGGCATTGGTGAGATACGAGAGCAAATCCTTAGGAGCTTTGAGCGTCGGTCCTGAGGCGATCTGCACGTCGACCCCCAGTTCGCGCGGGAGCACGGTCGCGAGGGTCGTTTTCCCCAAACCCGGCGGTCCATCGAACAGCAAATGCCCCAGCGGTTCGTTACGCTTGATGGCGGCATCGAGGATGATCTTCAGGCGTTCGATGACCTTGCGCTGGCCCACGACGTCCTTGAGCCGCTGCGGGCGCATTTCCTCATTGAGTTGTGTTTCGGGATCGACGGGACGTTCGGGAGGGACGGCATCGTGCTGCTCATCGTCGTCTTCGTCACCCTCTCCGTGAATGACCGATTGACGCACCATAGTGACCGCCTGCAACGAAGAAGAAAAACCGGAAAGCAAAAGATTGAACGGTGAGCGGGAGGATCACGAACCGGCCATGACTTCAGCCATGACCGCATCCGGAATATTGTAATTGGCGGTGACGCTTTGCACGTCGTCGTTATCTTCCAGGATTTCGAGCAATTTCAAGACCTGGCGTCCCTTTTCGACGTCGAGTTCGACCGTGTTGAGCGGGATGCGCGTCACTTCAGCGAGGTCGATGGGGATCTTGTTCTGTTCGAGGGCCAGCGACACCGCCTGAAAACGGTCGACGCCGCACGTCACTTCAAACGATTCGCCCGCGGCTTTCACATCGTCGGCCCCCGCGTCGAGAGCCACTTCGAACAGTTGGTCTTCGGTGACATTTTGAGCCGGAACGAGAAACAGTCCTTTGCGTTCGAACATCCAGGCGACGCAGCCGGTGCTGCCGAGGTTTCCGCCGTTGACTTCGAAGATCTTGCGGATTTCACCCGCCGTCCGGTTGCGATTTTCGGTCAGGATTTCGCAGATGACCGCCACGCCCGACGGTCCGTAACCTTCATAGAGGATTTCCGCGTATTGTTCGCCGCTCGACTCGCCGCAACCTTTTTTGATGGCTCGTTCGATGTTGTCTTTGGGCATGCTGTTCTTGCGGGCTTTATCGATAGCATAGCGAAGGGCGAGATTCGAATCGGGATCGCCGCCGCCGTGGTGGCAGGCCACGATGATCGCCCGGCTGAGTTTGCCGAACAGCTTTCCTTTCCGTTTATCCGCGACTCCCTTCTTGTTGGCGATATTCGCCCAATGTGAATGCCCTGCCATATCAACTCTCGATTTCTACGTGATGCCGGGATGGATATATCGCATCCCGATGATAATTAGGTATCTTTTTTTGCTGACTCACCTCGTTCCCAAGCTCCGCTTGGGAACGCAAGTCTTCGAAGCTCTGCTTCGCCGGTTGCTATTCATGTTCATCACACTGGCGGGCTAGCCGCCAGTGTCACCCGTTACGGTTTGATCTTCTCGCGCAATCTCTGAATCAGTTTCTCGTCGGGGAATTTTTCCTTCTCGGTCGATTCGAGGGACTTCTTCCACGACGTCTGGGCATCGGCGTCTCGGCCCAGTTTCTGCTGGCAGTCTCCCAGGTGTTCCCAGATCGTGGCATCGCCGCCACCCGGGGCCGCGGCCGCTTTCTCCAAGTGTGGAAATGCTTCTTCAAACTTGTTCAACTTAAAGAGAACCCATCCCAGGCTGTCGAGATAAGCGGCGTTGTCGGGATCGACGGCGATTGCCTTGCGAATCATTTGCTCCGCCTGCTCGAGGTTCTTCCCCTGATCGGCGTACAGATAGCCTAGATCATTATTGATTGACGGATCTTCGGGATCTTCGGCGAAGACTTTCTCGAGGATCGCTTCCCCTTTACCGATGTCTCCCTGCAGGACGTACACATTCGAGAGACTGAGCTGGCTCAGCCGAACGAACTTCGGATCGGAATTCTGCGCAATCACCTTTTCGAAATGAGGGATCGCTTCATCCCAGCGGCGGGCATGGTAGTTGATCCAGCCTTCCTGATACTTGAGCAGCGGATGATCGGGTATCTCTTTCTGAGCCTCGCGGATGGCCTCGAGCGCCGCGTCGGTCTCGCCGTTCATTTCCAGGGCCTGAGACAGTTTATACTGGAAATTGGGTCGCGCGTTCGCCAGACCCGCGTCGTTAACCGCTTCCTGAAAAATCTTGACGGCGTCCGCGTTGCGATCCACTTGCATCAGGTGATTGCCGAGTTCCTCGTACAACACCGCCGCGCGATCGGCCCGCGCCTGAATCGCAAATCGATAGAATTCAATCGCGGCGTCTGTTTGTTTCACTTCTGCGGCGAGTTTGGCGAGGATCAGGCTTCCGCCGAAATCGAGCGTGGGATTGTCTCCGGTCGCCGCTTCTCGTCCTGCCTTGATCAGGCCCTCCATCAGGGGGAGATCCTTGGCAATGATTTCCAATTCCTGCTGGAGAAGTTCCAGTCCCTCTTGCGATTGAATCGCCTTGCTCAGGACGATGAGCAGTTCCGCCGGCTTCTGCTGCCGACGGTAAATTCCGGCGAGTCCTGCATAGGCTTCGGAATCGACGGCATTGTTGAGAGACTTTTGGTATAGAGCCTCGGCTTCGGTCAGCTTGTCCGCAGCAACGTATTGAGAGGCAAGGAAATATTGCAGCGACTTGTTCTTCTCGTCCTTTGAATAATGCGATTCGAGCAACGGAATCAACTCGGGTTGCCGGTTCAGATCGGTCAATATGTCGCTGAGAAGCTGATAGGCTTCTTTACCCTTCGAGTGCTGTTTCGCATCGAGGTACTGCTGGAGTTCGGCCAATGCCTGTTCGGGCTGCTGTGTCTGACGGTAAACCTGCGCGAGATTGTAATGCAGGTTGCTCGGCTTCTTGCCGCTCGCTTCGCCACCCTTTTGATAAGCCTGAATGGCGAGTTCGGTCCGCTTGGCTTTCAGGAAAATATCGCCGAGGTGTTCGTAGGTCTGGGTGGCATCCTTGAGGAGGATGTCGCGCTGCTCCGAGTCGAGATGATATTTGAGAGGCTGCTTCAAAGCGTCGAAGACTTTTTCGAAACTGCTTGCCGCTTGTTCGATCTGCTGAGTCTCTTCGTACAGGAATGCGAGATCGCGATGCAGGTTGACGAAATCGGCGGAGTCGTGCGCAAGACGCTTCGACAGCAGGGCCTTTTCCAGAATCCGGATGGAGTCGGGGATTTTTCGTTCGGAGGCGAGCTGCACCCCCAGGCGATGCATCATCTGGTAATCGTCCGGATCGACTTCAATGGCCATCATCGCGTACTTCAAGGCATCGGCCGGCTGATTCAAACTGTAGGCCAGCGGGATCAGCGAGCGGTACGCTTCAATCGCCCGCGGATTCATTTCCACCGCTTTCTTATACGCCGCTAATGCGCCGTTGAAATCGTTGCGGGATTCCAGCAGTCGACCGGCCATATACCAGGCAGCCGAACTCACTCGCTGTGCGTCTTCCGGTTTCGGCGGGTTCTTGGGATTGAGCGGCTCGGTGACGTCATCGGCATCCTGCAACGGCGGGAGCGACTTCTTCTTCGCCGAGGCATCTGGAGTTTCAGCAACGGGAGGAGCCGGCTCTTCTTCCTTAGCGGCGGTTTCGATCTCCTGGGAGAATGCCGCGAGGGAAACCCACGAGAAGCAAATTGCGATCATTGCGTGGTACGGCACGCACGAGCGACACCAATGAACTTCGCGGGTGAGAGATTGCGCAGGAAGGCGATATTCCGCGACGAACCGGCATAGTCGATGCATGTCTGTCTCTCCGACTGAAAAAAGTGACGGCAACGAAGTTTCGATTCACGCGCCGGCCACAAGCGGACTCCCGATGACTCTGCCTGCCATTCTACTCGATAAAGCTATTGAAGACCAAGGGAGGTTTTCGGATGTGAAGTCGATCCGGGAAATTGTCGCAACGCATATTCCCCGAAGAATCATGCGAGTTCGTGGATCAAACAAGCCATTCCCGTCGACACCTTCCGGCCATCCCGGGAGCAGAGGCCAAGCATCTCTCGATCGATCCACATTCAATTTCCCGTCATCGGCAGTTCTATTTCTTCTTGACGGTTCGCTTCACGGCGACTTTTTTCGCGGGAGTCGCCTTTTTAGACACCTTTTTATGAGCGCCAGCGCCGGTCGCCGGGCGTCTGGGTTTGGCGGCTTTGACCGTCGGTTTCTTGACGAGTTTCTTGCGTTCGACAGTTTTCGGCGGGTGCTTTGAGGTCTCGAACAAATCGGTCAAGCGATGGAGTGCGTCGTGCAGCGTGAAAGCCTCGCCCGAGTGCGTCGTGGCCGCTTTATGGAAATACGGCTTGAGTTTTTCTTCATTGCCGAGATAGCGGAGAAAATGGCAGAAGTCGGCCGCGTCCGATTTGCGAATGCACGATTTGATGGCTTCCGAACCGGCATCAGTCGAAGTCCCCTTTTCGAGAACCCCCAGCCAGATCAGCGAGCCGGTCATCTGGCGGTCGAGCGGCACGATATGCGAGCCGAGCGTGTGCTGCATGATGTACGATTTGCAGAACCCCGACAGATTGCGAATCTTGTTGAGGATCTTGGTCGCCTGTTCGACGTTCTTCTTGCGGAACGATTCGAACTCGAATGAGAAGTTCCGCTCGAAGACGTATTGCAGGATATTGCGCAACTGGTGGGCGCGATGTTCGGCATCGGACTGATCTTTGAGGGCGGTCTCGAGTTCGGAAATCGAGCTGACACGAACTTCATTCAGATCGTGAAAATCGGTTTCGAGACGCTTGATCGCCGCCTGGGCCTGCTCGAGCGTATTATTTTCCAGGCAGACCGCCAGCAGCATGGTCTGCAGAACGGGTTCTTCCAGTTTCGGCACCGGGGTCTTATAGCGCTTTTTCAAAAAGGTGACCAACTTTTTGCAAAACTCGAGTTTCTCCGAATTGGATGGACGAGAAGTAGCGGCCATAATTTCGATTGTCCATTACAGAAAGAAAACTGAACTACTGGAAGAGAATCGACGGAACCAACGCCACACTTTCGCAATTGCGAGGCGTATCAGCCCGATGTCGGAGGGGGTGAACGCTGAGGGTGTGTCGAATCCGTCGACGTCGAGGAGACCGGCGGCCTGACCTCCGGTGAGTCATCCACGTCATTGATAGTTTCCGCCGAGGCGTCCTCAGACTCCGAATCGGGTTCGTTTCCATCGTTGTCGGTGAATGCGTCATTCGACATCGCGTCATCGGAAATCTCCTCGCCGGGGAGCGGAGGATTCTCGGAGGGAAGAACCTCTCTCAATATTCGCGCGGCTTCCGCGCTGAGTTTGAGACTTTGGTCGAGTATGAACGTCAGGACCGGGGTATAGCGGGTATCCAGACGGCTCGCCAGTTTGGATTGAATGAAGCCCCGCGCCGAACGCAAGCCGTGCATGCACAACGACTGCGATTTGTCGTCACCCATGACGGAAACATAGACCTTGGCGGTCCGAAGATCGTCGGCCACTTCCACATTCAAAACGGTGACATTCTTAACACGAGGATCCTTGAGGTTAAACAGGATCGTCGTGCTGACCGTTTCCAAGATGGCATGCGCCAATTTTGCGGTCCTGCGTGAGCTCATGCGTGGTGCGTTTGACTCGCGTATCTGAAGCCTGAATTTCAGCCCATCGGCGGCCCGAATCATCGTCTTTTCCGCTGGAGTAACGTCGTCCAGCGGTCGTCGCGCCGATCTCTCTTGAAACCCCGACGAAAAGTGTTCGCCGGCGGGTACGGGAAATCGTTCGTCGCGCGATGCGAACCGGATTACGGTTCGAGTTTGCGCTTGATTTCTTCGACGCGGTAAGCCTCCAGCAAATCTCCTTCTTTGACGTCGTTGAATCCATCGATGCGAATCCCGCATTCCATCCCTTCGCGAACTTCACGGGCATCGTCCTTTTCGCGCTTCAACGAGGCAATCGGGTATTCGTTCAACAGCTTTTGATCCCGGATCACGCGAATCTGATTGTTGCGTTCGATCGTGCCGTTGAGCACGCGGCATCCCGCAACCGTACCGTACCGGGAAATATGGAATGTTCGCAGCACGATGGCGCGTCCGGTCGGAACCTGGACCCGCTCGGGAGTGAGCATCCCTTCCAGCGCCAGCTTGATGTCGTCGATGACTTCGTAAATGATGTTGTAACGCCGGATGTCGACTCCCAACTGTTCGGCGAGCATTTGAGCACGGTCTTCGGGGATGACGTGGAAGGCGACGATGATCGCCCCCGATGCGCTTGCCAGCGTCACGTCGCTTTCGTTGACTCCCCCCACGCCGTCGTGCAGCAGTTTGACGCGAACTTCCGGATGTTCAAACCGTCCCAGTTCGCTGCGCAGGGCTTCGATCGAGCCGAGCGTATCGGCCTTGATGATCAGCGGAAGGTCTTGTGCGATCCCGCCGCGAGCGGTGGCGAGAATGTCTTCCAGCGTGCGCGGTCCGCCGCCGCGCTGACGGGCAATCGAATCCGTTCGCCCTTTGTCGCGGCGGTCACCGGCGACTTCGCGGGCCGCATCGAGATCCTGGACGACCGTAAAAATATCTCCCGCGCCGGGGATCGAATCGAGACCGGCGACTTTGACCGGGGTCGACGGACCCGCTTCCGATAGTTCCTGATCGCGGTCGTTGTACATGGATCGAATGCGTCCGCAGGCCGGTCCGCAGAGAACGAAATCACCGATGCGCAGCGTCCCCTGGCGAACCATCATCCAGGCGATGTTGCCGCGGCCTTCATCGCGGAAGGCTTCGAGACAAACGCCGCTGGCGGGACGCTGGACATTGGCTTTCAGTTCGTTCAATTCGGCGGTGAGCAGCAACGTTTCGAGCAACTGCTCGATCCCTTTTCCGGTCGTGGCCGACGTACGGACGACTTCGGTATCGCCACCCCACTCGACCGCGAGAACGTTATGCGTGGCCAGTTCCTGAAGGACTTTCTGTTCGTTGGCGCTCGGCTTGTCGATTTTGTTCATCGCCACGACCATGGGGACTCCCGCCGCTTTGGCATGGCTGATGCATTCGACGGTTTGCGGCATGACGCCGTCATCCGCCGCGACCACAAGCACGACGATATCGGTGACGTTGGCCCCGCGAGCGCGCATTTCGCCGAAGGCCGCGTGACCGGGGGTATCGACAAACGTGATTTTCTGACCGTGATGTTCGACCTGGTACGCGGCGATATGCTGAGTGATGCCACCCGCTTCGCCGGCCGCCACGTTGGCCGAGCGTATCTTGTCGAGCAGGGTCGTTTTGCCGTGGTCGACGTGTCCCAGGATGGTGATGATGGGGGAGCGCGTGACGAGATCGGCCGGGTCATCTTCGGTTTGTACGGATTCCAAGAGAGTCTCTTCAAGTGATTTGGGGCGACGAATGACGAGATCGACACCGAGTTCCAGCGCCAACTCCTGAGCGACTTCTTCGGCCAGCGTGGTATTGATCGTAGCCATTTGGCCTTGATTGAACAGCGTCTGGAGCAGAATCTTCGCCGTCCGTCCCATCGCTTCCGAAAGGCTGCGGACGGTGATCGGCAGATCGACTTCAGCGGAGGTCTTGGTGAAGGAACTGGACTGCGGTTTGAGCCGCCGTCGGCGGGGCGCCGCAACCCCGCGCTGAGGAATCGCTTCTTCTTCTTCGGTGGCCTGGGCTGGACGAGCCAGACGCCGTTTTTCTCGTCTTTGTTGTCTCGAATCCGCTAAATCGGTACTGCCGATCTTGGTCCCGCCGCGGCGCGGCTCCGCTTCACCCAGCAACTCGTCGTCTCGCTTTTTCTTTTCGGTATGCTTTTTGAGGTGTGCGGCGAGCGGGCTGTGCTGTTCCATCGTCTCGGCCGTGAAGCGGAGATCCGGTTTTTGTGCCGGTCCCTCTTCGGGCTTGGGCGTTTTCTGCTTGGGAGGCTTCATCGTCGGCGGAGCAGCGATCGCCGGAAGTGATGGTTTTGCTTTTTCTTTGGTTCGGCGATCGGCCGACGAACTGCGGGGTTTCATTTCTCGCATCGGCGTGCCGGTGGATCCAAAGGCGGAAACGTAATCCTCTTTCGAGTGCGGCGACAATTTGCCGACCGTTGGAGATCCGGTTTCAGTCCCCGCCAATGGGGTCGCGCGCGGCGAGACGATCGGCGCGTCGGAAGCCAATCCCGCCGGAGTACCGGTGTCGCGAGCCGCAGGCGATTCCGCCACGGACTCGTCGACTCTGGATTCGCCGCCGTCGTCTTCGGTCACGTCAGTCTCGTCACCCGGTTGTGCGGTCGAATCGGCCCCCTTGGGTTGAATCGGTTTGGGGCTGACCATCCGGGGAGCCATCGTTTTGATCGAGCGGATCTTGCCGACGAATTCCGCAGCGCGATCGCGCTGCGGGGATTTCTGAGCCTCGTCCGGCCCGGGAGCGGCGGGGGACGTCTTGCGCTGTGTCTCCAGATATTGAAGGACAATATCCCGTTCGTCGGGGGTGATACTCGCCAGGACAGATGCTTTGACCTGGATGCCGGCCTCATTGCAGTACTTGATCAGCTCTTTGCTGTCGAGTCCGAGTTCCTTTGCCAGGGTAAAGAGACGAATCTTGGTCTCTTTCTCGGCGGGAGTCGGTTCTTTCGTACGTGATTGCGTCACGTTAATACCTCTATCACTTAGCCGGCTGTACGCGTGTGGGACAGTCGGCGGAAATTCTGCAGTAAGGAGGGTAAGTCGTCGTTTTAGTGCCACGATTGCGGTAAAAGTTGTCGACTGTTACCGCAGTCATTCGATTGGACAATCGAGGTTGCAAACGACCCATCGCGGTGACGCCGGCGGGTTCGATCAACCGCGCATGGCGTTCAAAAAGTCATCGTTCGGTCAGTGGGTAAGTGTCGGCTTTTCAATTCTCCCCTGATGAGATAGGACATTGTATTTTTGATTCGTCAAGAATTTCCAGGTTCGGCGGAGGCCGATTCTTCATCGGTTATGCCGGACTCTTCGACCGGAGTCTCAGCCACGTTACCGATGGAGTCCTCCGCGTCGGCATCCGCAATTTCCGGTTCGGCTTCTACATTTTCAGCAACCGTTTCGGCGGTTTCCGAAACGGCTTCGGCTGTAACGGGCTTGCTCTCCACAGCAGCGACGACATCTTTGCCGTTCCGGCCGGAGCGAGACGAATCCATCATGGCATTGCGCTTGGATTGTCGCGTCGCTTCTTCCTCGGCCTCTTCGCGGATGCTTTCTTTGTCTGCCCGGGCGACGATGGTGTCAACTTGTTCTTCGGTCAGGCCTCCCAGTTCCGCGAGCTGATCGGGTTCGATGACCGACAGGTCATAAAAGCTGAAAAAACCCTGGGAGACGAGGTTTTCCGCCAGGTCTTCGGTGATATGCGCGATCGAAGAAAACGCCTGCACCGATTTGTCGAGTTGTTCGTTCAATTCGTCGCGCGTCATGACTTCGATGTCCCAACCCACCAGTTTCGATGCGAGACGGACATTCTGGCCTTTCTTGCCGATGGCCAGAGAAAGCTGATCGTCGCGAACCAGCACGATGACGCGTCCCAACATCGGGCACAAAATGACTTCTTCGACTTCAGCCGGCTGGAGAGCGTTCGGAACGAGTACCTGCAACGAGTCGTTCCAGCGGACGATGTCGATTCGTTCGCCCGCCAGTTCGTCGACAATGTTCTTGATACGTGAACCTCTGACGCCAACGCAGGCCCCCACGCAGTCGATGCTGTTATCGATGCACGAGACGGCGACCTTGCTGCGGTAACCCGCTTCGCGGGCCAGCGAGCGGACGTCGATGATGCGTTCGGCGACTTCAGGGATTTCGAGTTCGAACAGCCGTCGCACCAGATCGGGATGCGCGCGCGACAAGATGATTTTAACGCGGCTCCCCGATTTCTTGACGTCGAGCACCACCGCGCGAACCCGTTCCCCGACGCGATGCGATTCACCGGGAATCTGTTCGCCGCGGGGGAGGATCCCTTCAACTTTGCCGAGGTTGATCGATGCGGTTCCCCCTTCCATGCGCGTCACCACGCCGGAGACCGTCTGGCCGCGCATTGCCATATATTCGTCGAACTGCGAATCGCGCTCGGCTTCGCGGATCTTCTGAATCATCACCTGTTTAGCGGTTTGAGCGGCGATGCGTCCGAGTTCGTCGGGAGTCAGGTCGCGGCCGTCGACCTGGACGCTCGGTTCACCCGATTCGCGATGGATGCTGATCTTGTATTCGCATTCCTCCCCATAATGGCGCCGAATGGCGGAGAGGATGGACTGCTCGATGCCTTCAAAGACGATCTCCTTATCGATCCCCTTGTCGCGATGGATCGCATCGACGATTCGCAATAACTCATTGCCGTTCATGGTCGTCCTTTCGCACAGTGGCGTCGTGGCCACCGATCAACTCCATATCCTGTCAACGGGTCGAATCCGCAGATGGTCGTCGAAGCGATTTCGCGGTTCAGCGATTGTCCCGCATGATTTAACGCTTCGACGATTTGCTGACCCGAAGTCTTCTCAAGTATCGATTCGGTGGATCAGGTCGCCAACGACCAAGTGATCGTACCGGTTCGAGGATTCTCTCTACCGTTCGTTCAACATCCCGATGATTGCTCAACAGTCACATCTAATAAAAAAAGCGGGCACATGTCCCACTTTCGTCGCGAATTCTCTCCGATATTCGCGAACCAGACATTCTGCCGGAGACAAACGCCCACGGTCGAATGGCTGGAAAATCAACACGGAACTAACGATTCCATAGCCGTCTACATATTCACTTCCCCTGGCGGAAGACATCGTCAGCCCGTCGAATTATTCCGAAATCGCGGAACAACACAACCTTATGGTTTAGGGAGACTGTCTTTCGGGTTAACGCGACCGAGTGCTCCATAAGCCTTTTGACCGTATCTAACGGTTCTGAACGGAAAAGACCATCTCCATGATGGCGATAGAATTTCGTCGCAGAACTCTGCACAAGTTAATATGCCTGAATCCACATGTCAAGCATCACGCCGCCCAATTCATGAAACTCTCGAGACTCCCCCACGCGAAAGATTTGGCATAAGCGGACAATTACAAAGATTTTAGGGATCGGCTGCCTCCGGTCAACCGGGTCTGTTCTCCGACCCAGCGAAACTTGGTGAATCTTGAGGATATTTATGCTCTGGGACACTTATTCACAGAAGCAGGAATAAGGGATCAATGCGACCCGATTGCTCGGGTTATAGGACTCGTATCAGAGATCGGGATCGTTCAGGGCGGTATCGAAAATTCCCAAATCACCGATCTGATTTTCGTTTCCTCTCGCGACGAATCAGCCGATTTTTCGTGTGAGGGGAGTGAATTCTCTTATGCCTGAAAAAACTGAAATGATTGGAAGGATGATCCTGCGAGATCGGCTTTGAATGAGGTTTGTGGTCCCCTCACGCTTCAAAAACTGACCTGCCGTAACTGGACCAGAATGACACAGTGACATTCTGTATCTCCACATGGCGGGTGTCGGGCAAATTGTCATCCCGGAAAGATCGCGTCGCGAACGACGGTCCGTTCGCCTCCGAATAAACCATGTCCGATAGTCTCGCATACCCATTGGGCTCCTGAGTACAAGGAACGATAGAAGATGATCTCTCGACTGATAAAACATTCCGCGGGACTTTGCGTGATTGCGTGCAGTCTCACGAATTCTCCGGCTGAAGCTTTTCAGTTCCGCAAGAACAACGACGCCAAGAAAGAAACACCAACCGTCACCGATACGACGAATGCCGCCGCGCCGGCGCAGCAGCCTCTGAATCCGACGCACGAACGCATCAAGATCGAAGCCGAACAGGCTTATTCGACCGGCGATTTCGCCCGCTCGATTCAATTGACGACCGGCGTGCTGACGCAGAATCCCAAGGACCACGTGGCCCTGTATCTCCGATCCAGCGCCCGCGCCGAACTGGGGACGAACCGGAATGACGCCAAGCTCATTCGGGACGCCATCGCCGACGCGCGCGAATCGATTCGCGTTTCGAACGGCACGATCATCAACTACTATCTCCCGTATTTATACGGAATGGTGAACTTGGCCTCGATCGAATCGGACAACAAACACGCCGAATCGGCTCTGGAGATCGCCGCCCAGGTTCTCGCACGCACCAATCTGAAGCCTGACGATCGCGCCAATGTTCTCTATCAACGCGGCACGATCAATAATTTCCTGAAGAGAAACGACGCTGCCGTCGTCGACTTCGCGGAATCGGTGAAACTCGTGTCCACCAATCTCGGTTCGCTGGTCGGCCTGGCCGAAGCGTATGCCGCGGTTGGCAAGAATGCCGAAGCCTTGGACATTTTTGACAAGACGGTGGCAACGTATCCGAGCAATGCGGTGGTCTACAACAATCGCGGCATGTTTCTGCAGAAGCAGGGACGGGTTCAGGACGCGATCATCGATTTCACCCGCGCCATCGAACTCGACCCGAACCACATCAGCGCCTTCACGAACCGCGGTTATGCACTGATTCAAGAAGGGGATCCCGAAGCCGCCATCAACGATCTCAATCAGTCGTTGAAGATGGATGCAGAACAGGCCTGGGTTCACACCCTTCGCGGCGACGCGCTCATGGCTCAGGGCAAGTTCCAGGAAGCGATTGCCGACTACAAGTTCGTTTCCGATAACGACCCGAAAGACTCGATTGCCATCGCCAACATGGGCTTTGCTCGATTCCTGTCGGACGACAAGCCCGGTGCCCTGGCCGCTTTTGCCAAGGCTTTCGAACTCGATTCGACCGCCCGCCACTTGAATACGTGGCAGTACTGGACGATGGTGGTTACGGGCCAGCAGGACGTCGCCCGTCAGCGGTTCAGCGACAGCCTCAAGCGTGCCGTCGTGCAACGCGACTGGGTCGACAACCTGATCATTCACCTCATGGGTGCGATGAGCGAACAGGACTTGATTAAAGTGGCCGAAGCGGCTCCTGCGAATGAAAAGGACGCCAAAATTTGCGAGGCACACTTCTTCATCGGACTCAAGAAATTGCAATCGAGCGATCCGTCGTCTGCGGTGGATAACTTCCGCCTGGCAATGGAGAGCAAGGGCAAGCACATGTGGGCCTACCGCGGTGCGGAATTCTACATGAAGAAGTTCTCGAACACTCAGCAGGCTGCCCAGCCGGCGATCATCGAAAAACGCTAGTCCGAACTATGCGAAGTTTTCAGAACCCAGGTGGTGTTCCGCGGTCCGGTTTCACTGTGAACCGGGCCGCGGTTTTTTTGATTTGCGCCGGACGGGGCTTTACGCACCCTGGATGACGACCGAACTCGCCTGACCCATCGGCGTGATGTCGGACTTGATGAAAACCTTGTTCGTCACCGGCAGCATTTTGCCGTGAACCACATTGAGCGGGCACTTCGGGTCGGGCGTCTCGTAATTGAGTGTGGGAAGAACGCATCCGTGATTCAGGCCGAGCAGCGAACCGGCGATCTCGTGGATTCCACATCCCGCCGACGAATTCCCCCAATAACTCTTGAACGACGTCACGGGAACTTCCCGCCCCGCCTCTCCGAAGACATCCAGAATGGCTTGGGCTTCCTGCTCATCGCGGCGACGGGTTCCATCGCCGTGAGCGTTGATGTGCCCGATCTGCCGGGGTGACATACCGGCATCGTGCAGCGCCTGTCTCATCGAGTTGACGAGAGCGAGTCGCGTCGCGTCATCGGATCTCACCGGCGAAACGCATGAGCTTCCTCCGCCGAGAATTGTGCCGTAAATCTTTGCGCCGCGGGCGCGTGCGTGCGACTCTTCTTCGAGAATGAGCGTGCAGGCCCCTTCGCCGAATACCTGTCCGTTTCGATTCAAATCGAAGGGCCGACATCGAACGTCCGGACCGGAAGAACATTCACCCCACGTGGCGACGTGCATCGATTTGATAGGAACCAGCGGCGAACCGGTACAGCCGACAATCATGATATCGGCGTTGTTGCGCTCGATGATATGAAAGGCTTCGGTCATCGCCAGGTTTCCCGCCGCTTCCGCCTGCGTGATGGAGTTATTTGGGCCGCGGGCGTCGGCATAAATGCCGATATGGCAGGCCGGCATGTTGGGGAGATATTTGAGCAGCCAGAGCGGTTCCATGTTATCGAGACCGCTTTTTCCCCAATCGTCGATGCGAAATACTTTGGACTCGTCATCCGAACAAGCGAAGCAGCCATCTTTGAGATTTGCCGGCGGGCTGAGCATCAGGTCGGCGCCAAAGTCGATTCCCAGGCGTTCATGATTGATGGCATTCAAGTCGAGCTTTGAATTCTCCAGAGCCATGCAGGCCGACGCGACGCCGAGCTGGATTTCCCGGCACATGACCTTGAGGCTCTTGCGAAGTTCCTTGAGGTATACTTTCTTCGCGGTCTCTTCCGTGAAATCCTTGACTTCCGCGCCGATGTTATTGGGAAGAGCATAGTCCTTCAGCACTTCGAGGGTAGAAACTCCGCTCTTGCCGTTCGACAAATTGTTCCAGAACGAATCGATACCGATACCGATGGGACTGACGATTCCCATACCGGTAATCACCACTCGCCGTTTTGCTTCCTGAACGTTGCTCATAGGAAAACTGATGACCCGCTTACAAAGAAACAAACCGATCTCGGCATCTGCCGCAGACCCATGTTACGACAGCAGATGGAAACCTGGCTCCCCAGCCTGTGCAAGACGATTTCGCCCCACGAAAACTCCTTGCAGAAGTACAACTATAGCCGAGCTTGCTGTGGGGGCAAGCGAGATGAAGGGTTCGCATGTTCACGTTTTGTCATTCGCAGGCGGGAAAAATGGCTCCTGGCCCCACAGAATTGCCAGGACGACTCTGCTAAGGTTCACGGACATTCCGTACGGTTTGACGCAACATCAGGAACTCAGGGCTTGCATTGGTCGGAGTGTGCCATACGTGGGGAAGAGGGTCAAGATCAGGTTGTGAAGGTATCTGCAGCTCAAGCTGCCCAGGATTCCAGTCTCCCTCTGTTTTGTGAATACGGCAGAAGTGAAATCATTTCCTTGCCGAATTTGAGTTCATATGAATTTTACCGTCGAACGCTTTTAGTAGTAGCCCCAATGCGGAAACGCTCGAAACAACACGACCGCCAGCACGGTCCCCAGGGCTGGAACCAGCACGGTGGTGACGAAGATCGGTCCATAGGCTTTCGCATGGGTTTCGCCGCAAATATGGCGGATGAGCATCACGATGTAGCCGTTCGTCGGAAGGGAATCCAACGAACCGGATGCAATAGAGACGACGCGATGCAGAGCGCGGGGGGCCACGCCAAGGGTATCGATGAAAATCGGTTTGATGATCGGCAGCGCCAGCCCTTGTCCCCCGGAAGCCGAGCCGGCGATTCCCGAAATGATGGCTACCGCCAGCGCGGCGGCCGTCAGATGATCGATCGGCAGATGCGTCACCCAATCGACGATCAGGTTGAACGCCGGCAGGCTTTTCAATGCCGTGCCGAAACCGACAATCGACGCGGTCGCGCCGATCGCCAGAAAACCGTTGACGAAACCTTCCGAGATGGGAGCCGATACCGAGATCAGATAGCGTTTGAAACAAATCACGGCGGCGATCATTCCGACGAAAATCGCGACCGCGGGATCTTCGGGGAACCGGGAGTCGATGGCAGGGAACAAGTTGAGCGCCAGCAAAGTCAGCAATAATGGGACTAACGCCATCCCCCCGACGGGCGATTCATGGAACTGTCGATCGAATGGCCGGTCGAGTTGGCAGAAACTGAATTCGCATCCCCAACGGGCGGTTCATGCCGATCGAATTTCACGCCTCGCTTCTGGTCGCGGCGGATCGCCCATTCGAGGTAGATCTGCCCGACGAGAAACATCATTCCCGATACGATGATACTAACCGGCCAGCCGGCCCGGGCGTCGGTCAGTTTTTCGCCCGTCTGACTGTCGACAAAATATTTGATCGGAATCAGATTCTGAATTTCAGGTGACCCTGCCGAAGTCATTGTAAATGTGATCGACCCGAAGGCGATCGTCGCCGGGATAAAGCGATGCGGGAGATCGGCGACGCGAAAAATTCGCAATGCGAGCGGGTAAACCGAAAAGCCGACGACGAACAGCGAGACCCCTCCGTATGTCATGATGGCGCACGCCAGGACGACCGACAGACAGGCCCATCGCGTCCCCAGCCAGCGCACGACCGCTTCTGCGAGACTGATCGCCCCACCGGAGTGTTCCATCAATTTGCCGAACGCGGCTCCGAAAATGAATACCAGATAAAAGCTGCGCATGTAATCGGCGAAACCGGTCATATAGTCTTCGCCCATCCCCTTGACCGGATCGGCCCCGCTCAGAACCAGCACGGCGAAAGCGCACAGCGGTCCGGCGACGAAGATATTGAGGCCGCGATAGATCAGTACGGTGAGCAGACCCAAGCCGAAGAGGAGGACAAGAATCCCGTAAGCGGCACTCAGTTCCATCAGCGGTTTCCGATACAGGCAGCACGTTGATCGACGACGTCAGGCAAACCGACGCATGCCTTGGGGAGCTTGTTCACCTGCGATTTCAGGTCGTTCAAGGAGTCACACTGGCAGGCAAGCCGCCAGTCTACCTCATTTCACGAGCTGTTACGCGACTTTTTCCAGCACGAGGCAGGCATTATGGCCGCCGAATCCGAAACTGTTTTTAAGAATGCGGCGAATTTTCAATGGTCGGGATTCATTGGCCACGTAATCGAGGTCACATTCGGGATCCGGGTTTTCCAGATTGATGGTGGGGGGCGCGGTTTGATCCTTGATGGCGAGCACGCAGGCCACGACTTCGACACCGCCCGATGCGCCCAGCAGATGGCCCAGATGTCCTTTAATGCTCGAGACAGAGAGCGATTTCGCATGTGATCCGAAGACCGTCTTGATGGCGACGGATTCCGCCTTGTCACCCAGCGGAGTACTCGTGCCATGCGCGTTGACGTAGTCGATATCCGCCGGATTGATGCGGGCATCGCGCAGGGCATGCAACATGGCTCGCGCGGCTCCCGTCCCTTCCGGATCGGGGGCTGTCATATGCGTCCCGTCGGCCGACATGCCGTAACCGATAATTTCGGCGAGAATCGGGGCGCCACGGCTTATGGCGTGTTCGTATTCTTCGAGCACGACCACCCCCGCTCCTTCGGAAAGCACGAATCCGTCGCGATCTTTGTCGAAAGGACGGCTGGCGGTCTGGGGCGAGTCGTTACGCGTCGATAGCGCGTTCATGCGCGAAAAACCGGAGAGGCCCATCGGGGTCATCGCCGCTTCGCTGCCGCCGGTGACCATCAAATCGGCCATGTCGTTCTGAATCAGCTTGAAGGCGTCGCCGATGGCATTCGTTGCCGATGCACATGCGGTGGCGACGGCGCTGTTCGGGCCGCGCAGCCGCCAATGGACCGAGATATTGCCGCTCGCCGCATTGACCATCAGCTTGGGGATCATGAAGGGTGAGACGCGAGCGGGTCCGCGGTCGAACAATTTGGAGTGTTGTTCTTCAATTTCGTTGAGGCCGCCGATGCCGCTTCCGACCAGCACCCCCTTGCGGTAGGGATCTCCCTGAGAGAGATCGATGCCGGAGCTCACGATGGCCTTCTGGGCGGCGACGATGGCGAACTGGCAGAATCGGTCGAGGCGTTTGATTTCTTTGGTATCGATATCGAAGTGATCGGCGGGTTCAAAGTGTTTGACTTCGCCGCCGAAGCGGACTTTGAATTCAGAGCAATCGAAACGCTCGATCGGGCCGACGCCGCTTTTACCGGCGCAGATTTTGTCCCAGAATTCCGCGACATCGCACGCCAGCGAAGTGACGACTGAAATTCCCGTTACGACAACCCGTCTTCGCATGCGTCCACTCTTTGAACAGACAGACTCGTGAATTGAACAAACCGACGAATGATGTTGATTACGCTCGGCGCGATAAACCCGTCCGGTCGATCTCTATGAGACAAATGCCGGATGTTGTTGAGGCTACGACGACGATCGAAGCAGAATCACTGTTTCTTTTCGATGTATTCGACGGCGTCTCCTACCGTGCGGATCTTCTCGTAATCTTCGTCAGGAATGGTGATCGAGAATTCATCCTCGAAAGACATCACGAGTTCCACGACGTCCAAAGAATCTGCTTTTAAGTCATCGATGAAGGAACTTTCTCGAGTGATTTCTTCCGAAGAAACTCCGAGTTGCTCACAAACGATACTTACGACCTTTTCCTCAACAGTCGACACTGTGTGCTCTCCTCTAGCAGCTTGTATTGGCTTGGCAGAATGGTCCCGGATTTTTGAGAACGCACCCCACCCATATCCATCGCGATGAAAGTGGTGCTCATATAACGGAACACGGCGATTCTGTAAATCGCAAATGAACGCCAGTTTCCGGAAAATTCCCAGAGTGTGGAATTCCCCCGTCACGCGAGTTGTTTTACCACAGTCCGTCGAAAGGCATCAAGTCACTTCGGCTGGTTATCTGATGAAACCGCATGAAGACATGTGTATAGATTTTACGCGAATACGACAGGACTTCCAGCCGCTATTCTCGGAGATTCATCAAATGGGGCTATACGCATCGGAGAGAGTCAACCGCTGATCGACATGCTTTCTTACAAGACTAACTCTCTTGTCTAACCCCGCACCGTACCGCATTGGTGACAGAACTTCGCCTCGGGTTCGCAGACCTCGCCGCATTGAGCGCACAGGCGGTTCTCGGAAAGCGATGTGCCGCACGATTGGCAGAACTTCGCATCGGCAGGGTTTTCGTCATGGCATTGATGGCAGCGCATCGCTCGCTCGTTTGCATCTCTGTGAAGACCGGCGTGTAATCCCGCACCGACAGCCGAGGCGATATCACGCACGGCGGCACTGGTTCCGTCGGCCATCGTATTGAATGTGTCTATTCCGACCGGAGTGACTTCTTCAGCCATGAATCGGGTGATTGAGCCAAGATACGCGAATTTGGCCAAAATTGCCCCGACGAAAATCAACGGCATACCGACAAATGCGCACCAGAAATATCGCGGTGGGCCGAACGAACCAAAGGAATAAAAGAAATTCCCCATCCCGATGGCGACCATGACCACTCCGCACAATAAAACGAGCGATCCGACGATGCGGAGCAGTTGTCGTATTTCCCGATGCCGCGGATCACCCAGTTGAGACATGCAAGAACCTTATCTACGCCGTCTGTTTACGGCTAACAGCTCGTTGAAAAATGGTCAAATGCTAATAGCCATGAGCCGGGTGGTTTATCCACCCGGTGTTTTCACAACGACAATCAACCTCACAGCCGGTCAAACCAGGCGCAGCACCAATTTTCAACGGCCTGCTAACTGTCGTTGACCGTTGTGCATACGGCCTGGCGATCGACCCGTTTCAGTAAACCGCGCAAGACTTTTCCCGGTCCGATTTCGTAAAATTCGTCGACTCCGGCGGCGATCATGGCCCGCAGCGAGTCTTCCCACAGAACGGGATTCAGCACCTGACGGATCAAAAGATCTCGAATTTCGTCGGGATCGTCGTGGGTTTGGGCATCAACGTTGGAAATCACGGGAATTTCCGGCTTTCGCAGCGGAACTCCCGCCAACGCTTCCGCGAGTTGTACGTCAGCGGGCTTCATGATGGAGGTATGAAACGCGCCAGCGACCGCCAACGGGACCGCTCGTCCGCCGTACTTGTCGGCGAGTTCCGCGGCCTTGAGGCACGCGGCGTTTTCTCCGGAGACGACGATATTACCAGGACAGAGATAATTCGCGATTTGCAATTTGCCAGCCGACTGTGACTCGACGCAGATCTGTTCGACCTGTTCGCGCGAGAGGAGCAGAATGCTGACCATCCCCGAAGGAGTGGCATCCGATGCCGCCTGCATCGCCGCGCCGCGGCGCTGGACGACGCGCAGACCTTCTTCGAACGTCATGACGCCGGCGAATACCAATGCGGTGTATTCGCCCAGGCTCAGTCCGGCCGCCATTTCACAAGAGAGCACGACGTCGGGAGAATCGGCCCGCAGTTTTTCCAGAGCGGCCAGACTGGTGACGAAGATCGCCGGCTGACTGACCGAGGTCGAATCGAGGACATCGGCCGGCCCTTCGAAGCAGGTTTTGGCCAGATCGTAACCGAGAATCTCCGATGCCCGATCGTACAAGGCTTTCGCGGCGGGATAATCGGCAGCCAACCGCTGACCCATGCCGACGTGCTGTGCCCCCTGCCCCGGATAAAGGAATCCAATTTTGCTCACAGATGACCTCAATATGAACAATCTGATCGCGAATGTTTTTACCGGAGGTGAAATCGACCGGTTGAGAAAACTTCCCAGTGGAAAAGATATCCATCCGGCCTGTTGCTGTCAAAACAGAGACATGCAGTGCCAACAGGATATTGGAATTTCGCGATTCGCACACGAATCAATCGGAACGCACGAGAGGAACCGTCCGTCAGGCGCTGCGGACCGTCATCTCGCCGTCCGCGGCCTCGGTCAGCGATGCTGTGATGAGCGCATTCAGCCCACTATCTTTGAACGCCATCGCACGTTTCAGGGCATTTTCGATCGAGCGGGCATTGCTCGAGCCGTGACAGATCATGCAGACTCCGTCGATACCAAGGAGGGGCGCACCCCCTTCTTCGTGATATTCGTAACTCTTGGCCAGCTTCTTGAGCGCGGTATGCGCTTGATCGCGTTCCTGATCCAGCGCGCCGATCACCGAATGGGCGATCGCTTTCATCATGAAGTCGGCCATTCCTTCGCTGACCTTGAGAACGACATTCCCCACGAAACCCTCGCAGATCACGACGTCGGCTTCGCCCTGATACAGTCCACGGCCTTCGACATTGCCGATGTAACAATCTTTCAGCGAGCTCGAAACCAGAAAGCTGTGCGTTTCGCGATACAGATCGTTCCCTTTTCCGTCCTCGCTGCCGATGTTCATCAGGCCGACGCGAGGTTCGGGAATTCCCATGATCTCACGGGCGAATATCTGCCCCATGATGCCGTATTGATAGAGATGTTCCGGACGTGCGGCGGGATTGGCCCCGACGTCCAGCAGCAGCGTGCGGCCGCGCAGCGTCGGCAAGGCGACTGCGATACCGGGACGCTTGACTCCGGGAAGAAACAACCGCGTTCTCAATCCCGCGGCGACGACCGCACCGGTGTTTCCCGCGCTGACGACCGCGTCGACGTCGCGGCTCGCCATCAATTTCCAGCAGACGGAAATCGAACTGTTGGGTTTTCTACGGAGAGCTTCCGTCGGCTTTTCTTCCATCCCGACGAAACCTTCGGCGGGATGAACGGCCAAACGCTCGCCGGAGTATCCGCTTTCCGAAAGCAGCGGTTCGAGTGCGGCGACGTCGCCGACCAGGAGCACTTCCAGTTCCGGCTGAGATTTCAGAGCGGCGATTGCGCCGTGAACATTGGGGGCAGGAGCGAAGTCACCCCCCATCGCGTCGAGAGCGATGCGCATGAAGGTTAATCCTCAGTTTCGACAACCGTCCGGCCCTGATAGTAACCACAATTCGGGCAGACGATGTGTGAGGGTACCGTCGTCCCGCATTGTGGACAGTGCGCGAGTTGTTGAGGTTTTATCGCATTATGACTTCTGCGTTGACGAATTTTTGATTTTGAGCTTCTACGCTTAGGGACTGCCATGATCCAACCATTCGTTCTAAATAGGCTTAACGTTTCATGTTCGGAGCCTGCTTGCCATGTGGTACTGACCCGGCTCCTGATGCTTCATTGCAACTGCATGCCCCGCGATCGGTAATGTCGCGACCAATGAAGACCGTGCATGGTACGCGAACCGGAAAATCACTGTCAAGCAACCGATGGATGCCAGTTCGGTACTTCTGCTGAATTTTTCGCATTCTCCCCGTTACTTCCCCCGGAAGCGATCTTCGGACTCGACAATCCCTGAATTGGTGGGATAGACTGGCATTGCAGTCATCTTATCCACGAATCGGCACGTATCAACCGTCTTACGATTTCCCAGGATCGATTCTCCCCATGAATCGCATTCATCGCACACCGAGCCGTTGGCAACTCTCCCGCCGGGATTGGCTCGCCATCGGCGGACTGGGCGGAATCGGTCTGACCCTCCCCGATTTGCATGTCGGCCGAGTTCTCGGTGAGCCGGATCTCCGCGCAGCTCACGGTTCGTCATTCGGCCGGGCTAAACGTTGCATCGTGCTCTTCATGTTCGGTGCCCCCGCCCATCAGGACACCTGGGATTTGAAACCCGCTTCACCCGTCGAAATTCGTGGGGAGTTCTCGCCGATCGCATCGGCCACCCCCGGCATGCAGGTCTGCGAACATCTGCCGATGCTCTCGCAACGCACTCAGCACCTCTGTCAACTCCGTTCGGTGACGCATCCCGACAACACGCACACCGTCGCTATGCACGCGATGCTCACCGGAGTGCGGCATCGCCGACCGGCGACCAATCCGCAAAACTCGCCAGACGATACCCCCTGCTTCGGTTCGGTCGTGAATTACCTTCACGAGGCGAATCAGCAAATCGATCGTGCAGACTCTGAATCGCGCGACGAAAGAGCGGCGAAACTTGTGGGGCTTCCGCACGCCGTCAGTCTCAATGCGCCGGCGAATCAGGTCTCGGCGAACAATCATATCTTCCCCGGTTTTTTCGGCGGATATCTCGGCACCCGTTACGATCCGCTGTTCGTCTCCGATGCCCCGCACAAGATCGATTTCGCCCCGTTCTCGCGGCAAGACCGTCTGGAACGACTGCTCGACCGCCGCGAGTTATTGCGGCGGATGGAACTCGATTTTGTCCGTGTGCAAAACGAATCGCACGTCGTCGATCTGCGGACGCAATACGATCAGGCATTCGATCTGTTGACGTCGTCATCCGTCAGCCGCGCCTTCGATCTCTCGGCGGAATCGGAAACACTCCGCGACAATTTCGGACGCACGCCGTTCGGTCAGGGATGCCTGCTCGCGAGGCGATTGCTGGAAGCCGGGGTCTCGCTCGTCACGGTCAACTGGGAGCGAGACGACGCGTATTGGGATACGCACGCGAACAACTTCAAGGATCTCAAGGAAAAGCTGCTGCCGAATCTGGATCGCGGCTTTTCGGCATTGATCGACGACTTGCAGTCGCGCGGCATGTGGGATGACACGCTCATCGTCTGGATGGGCGAATTTGGCCGCACCCCGAAGATCAACAGCAACGCCGGCCGCGATCACTGGGCTCCGTGCAACACTGTTATTTTGGCGGGAGCGGGCCTCCCCGGCGGCGCGGTATACGGCGCTTCCGACAAAGAGGCGGCATATCCGCTCCGCGATCCAGTGACCCCCGCCGATCTCTCGGCGACGATCTACCATCTCCTGGGAATCGACCCCCGCACCGAACTCCACGACAACGAAGGCCGGCCGTATCTGCTGACTACCGGCGAGCCTGTGTGGGGCGTGTTGGGGTGAGATTCGCGCCCGAGCGGCGGGGTTTATCCCCGCCGTCCTAAATTTCTCGTTCATTCAAACCCCGGCGCTCGCGAAAAGACTTGAAGCGTTGCAACCCTGACTGGTAAAACGGCATTTGTTCCTTGAGTGTGTGTTCCACTTGGCCAGCTAACCCGTTGTGAGAAGATGTTTTTGCGAAGTAGGTCTAAGGCCTGAAGGTGATGGAGGAATACTTGTCGAGATCATCCGACTCCGCCGAAAGTGTCGTAGAATCGTGGGGGACAATTGCCGGCTTCACGGTTACGCCTGTGAAGCGAGACCGAGACGGCTGGGATCATCAGTTTGAGTTTTCACGACAAGACGGCAAGGTCGGAGAGTTTGGTGAAATCGTCAAACAGTTTGAGACAAAAATTCAAGTGAAGTCTACGACCAAGTCCGTGAGGTCTCATACGATAAAGCTGAGCAATTGTAAGAAAGCAGTTGAAAGTGTTTTTCCATGGTTCTTCCTTTTTCTAGATTTGGACCCCTCGACGTGTGATCCTAAACAGGTTCACCTGATCCATGTCGACGCAGCCTTAACCGAACGCATTCTCAAGCGACTTTTCGAATTAAACCGGCGCGGAAACAAGGCGTTAAACAAATGTACCCTTTCGATCAAGAATGGCGACGGAGTTCTGCTGACTCCACCTTATCCAGAGTCTTTGAAAACCCACATCTATCGATGCGTTGGCGATGATGCTCTGGAGTACGCAAAGCAAAAACATAAATGGTTTGAACTCGCAGGGATGGAGGACGCGACACAGCACGTTAAATTCACTTTTCAAGCGGCGACCCGCGACGAACTTTACCGCAAGATTGCTCGCGCAGCAGTTGGCTTGGATAAATCTGTTGAGGTATTCAACGTTCGTGGCACAACCACACGATTTGGAATCGAAATCGACGATGCACGTTTTAATTTGGGTGATTCCGCAAAGGTGAGCATTGGTCCCTCGAAAGATCAAAATGCCGCCACGCTGATCGTCAACGACTCGGCTCAAGGTAAAGCCGTTGCATTACGAGTAAGAATGCGATATTCGGCAAGTGCCTTTCCGATGCTTCCAGAAGAGTTCGAAATAATTCGCTTTGAGTCGGACCTCATTGATTTAGTCCTCGAGGGACGTGGGAAAGACGCACGATTGACACTTCGCAATCTTTCGGATGAACGTACGCTGACTGTCGGTGAACTTCGCTTATCTTTTGCATTTGTCCGAATTCTCACTGAAGCTCAAACCGACGCTTCATCTATTGAAGTGCAGTTCAATAACATACACGCTTCACTCGGCACCATCGGCCCTCTTACTGGACTCCATCCCGATGTGCATCGGCTCCTTCGGTTGGGTTGCGATTTTGCCGATTTCGGTAAGGAGGTTGGAGTAGACGATGCGATCGAGGTTTCAATCGCTGACATCAGGCGATATGGCCCCGCTGCGCAATTGCTGATGGCAGCACGACGTCAGATCCCTTGTGAAGATCTACGAGCTGAAGTTCGAGTGCCGAAGAAAGGTCTGGATCTCAAATTGCCTGCAACGATGCTTTCACCTTACTTTATTCCGATTGGCCCATTGTATTATGGCGAACTCGTCTGTGTTCGCGGCAACGCGGAAATCATCGAGCGACTTAATGACGAAATTCGGCTCAGAATTGACGTCGAAGATATTCGAACTGTGAAATCGATCTGCGTGAACCGGCAGCAAGCGAAAGTTTTTTCTTGGGACAAAGCGTTTGAAGAGGCCAGTGAAATGCTGAGCGCCGAAGGATATGTGAACATCATACACGCGGTGAATTGACTAAATTTTCCTGCTTGAGTCCGTTCACGACGGCGGGTGAGCAAGTAGCTCACGCTTCAATCCCCGGGCGCCCCAGCTTTCGCTGCTGGCGATTCCACTCCAAATACCGATCTAACCTCGCCGGAGTCCTCCTCCCATGCCCCGAACGACTGTCGCAGTCCTTCCCCGGAGAGGCGAGATTCCGCTTTCGCCATAGGCTGAAGCGTCACATTGACTTCTTGCCCGTCCGGCAGGCCAGCGTCCTCGTCGAGTGTGACCACATTGCCGTGTATCACTCCCTTCATGACCGAGTTTGCCAATGACATCGTTGAGTCCCCTTCAGAACAACTCCACAATCGGATGCCCCTGGTTCACGATTGGGACCGGGCGGCCGCGGGGGTCGACGTAGTAGCCGTCGACCGGAACTTCCATATGCCGATAGATCGTGGCGGCGAGGTCTCCCGGATGACCTGTCGCGAATCAAGTCGCGTCGATTTACGGCACCAACTCAACTTCCTCGAATGCACCGGCTTTTGCCGCCGCCGAGCGGGCTTCAACCCGATTCATTTCAATCGCTTCATCCAGAGCGTCGCGGAGATTATCGAGTAATTCTTCGCGAGAGGCACCCTGTGAATTGACACCCGATACTTCTTCCACCCAGCCGATCCACCACTCACCATACTGTTGGATGACCGCAGTGTATCTGGCAACCATCGTTTGATTCTTGTATTGGGAAATATTCACGGAACGTTAATTGATAAATTAAGTGGAGTGGTCTTGCTATCGTTTACCGACGTTGACAAGCGATCGCAATGGGAGATTCGCGAGGTGATCAAGAACCTCAGGGACCAAAAGACACAGGGTTTCAAGTTTGTTGTCCGGAGCGATCAGAACGATTATTGACAACGGCAACGTACTCAAATTCTGCTGATACTGTAGATTCTGATCGGCTGTGAGAAAGACATCAAATTCACTGGCAGCCAAACGTAATAGGTCGCCATTTTTAGTTCCAGACCATCCTCGCTCGGTGACTGTAACCGCGTCGTGACCAAGTAATTCTCGTCCTAAACGACGGGGCAAGGATTCGTCAAGCAAGATTCGCATGGGGAATCAACGCCTCGCGTGCCAATTCCAAAGCATCAATGGCTTGACTACGGGTAACGGCGGGAAAATCCGTCAGAAAATCTTCGAGCGAGTACGCGGATTCCAGATAATCGAAGAGGTTCTTCACGGGAACGCGCGTTCCAAAAAAAACAGGAACGCCTCCCTGAATCTCCGGATCACAATGGATAATGGGATGTTCCATCCGAATACAACCTATCGAGAGAGACTCTCAGAACAACTCCGCAATCGGATGCCCTTGATTCACGATCGGGTTCGGGCGACCGCGGGGATCGAGATAAAAACCGTCGACGGGAACTTCCATATGCCGATAGATCGTGGCGGCGAGGTCTCCCGGAGTGACCGGTCGTGATGCAATCGTTCCTCCGTCGTATTCGCTGGATCCGATCACCTGTCCGTGTCGCATACCACCGCCGGCCAATGCAATTGACATGACCACCGGCCAGTGATTGCGGCCGTCGACGCTGTCTTGCGTTCCCATGTTTGGAGATCGACCGAACTCACCCATCGCGATGACGAGGCACTCATCCAGCAGCCCCCGTTCATCGAGATCGCCGACGAGAGTCGTGATCAGATGATCGAACAACGGCAGAAGCGGCCCGAGGCCGTTTCTGATCCCGCCGTAGGGGGGGATGTTGTCGCCGTGGGTATCCCACGTTCCCGATGCAGCGTGATAACTGAGATCGATGGTGACGAAGTTGGTCCCCGCTTCGACGAGACGTCGGGCCAGCAGACATTGCTGCAGCCAGAGGTGCTTGCCGTATTTCGCGCGAGTCTCGTCCGATTCCTGGCTGATATCGAACGCATCGCGGGCTTTTCCCCCGACGACGAGGTCGACCGCCTGCTGGCTGTAGGTGTCGAGCGATTCCATTGACCCGCTGCCGTCGATCTCGCTGCGCAGGCGATCGAAGTCCTTGAGCAGCGTCTGACGATTCTGGATGCGGTCGTGCGACAGCCCCTGTGCGAAATTGAAAAGCGATGCGCCGGTGGTCGTGCCGGTGTCGACGCCGACGTCGGTATAAACGGGGAGATCGACCGCCATATTCGCGATAAACGGGTCGTAACCTTTGCCGAGATATCCGCCATATGCGAGATGCCCTGCGGATTTTTGAAACGCAACATACGGCGGCATCGAAGGATCGTTCGGCCCGCGGAATTTCGCCACCAGCGACGCGATGGAAGGATACATCCGCGCCTTGGGATTCGTTCGCGCTTCGGCGTCAAGGTTCGCGGTCTGCATCACGGTATTCGGTTCGTGATTGCTGAAACGGCAATCGACCGAGCGAATGAGCGTGAACTTGTCCATCATCGCCGCTTGCTTGGGGAGATGTTCGCTGATGATGACGCCGGGGAGAGACGTCTGTGCGACGCCGAACGGTCCGCGATTGATGTAGGGACGTTCGGGCTTGGGATCCCATGTATCGATGTGGCTCGGTCCCCCCGCCATCCAGAGCAGGACCACGCTCTTGCGACTGTTCATCGGGCGATTCGATTGAGCCGCTTCGGCGCGGAGGCGGAGTAAATCGGGCAGCGTCAAACCGGCCAGCCCCGCCATGCCGACCTTGAGCATGTTGCGACGGCTATGCAGCACCAACCCTTCACGCTCGCGGGCGTTCAAACCCGTGAAGGCATGCTGTTGATGCGTAGAACCGTGAGAACTAAAAGGGATCTGGGTGGTCATCGCGTCACCTCGGACTCATATCGCGGATCAAATTTCGTTGCAGCTTGCCAACGAGTGATCCAATGGATGGTAATGGCGATTATCTACTACGGCAGGCTGATTTTTCGAAGTACTTATCTCGTCAGTTTTTAACGAAAGCTACCTCGATCGGGCAAGAGCATGCGCTCTCCCTCTCTATCTTATCGACGGAAGTCGATTTGTTCAACAACAACTCCGGTTTTTGAGCAGGAAGATTGAGGATTTTTTGAGCCAGCTCTCGCTTAATTATATAGCATCTAAATGCTGTTCGGATAGGGGGAAGCGATGATTTCAACTCGCAGCATCGAGTTCAAACGACGACGTCGGCCACATAGACATCGTACCCGCCATCTCGCGTGGAGATAAATGCAACCTGACTGCCGTCGGCATTCCAGGCGACGTGATCGTCGAGTGCTTCGTGATTCGTCAGATTCTGCTGCTCGGAGCCGTCGGGACGCATGACGAAGATTTCGTAGTTGCCGGTTCGAGCCGAGGTGAAGGCGATCCAGTTTCCTCCGGGAGCATAGACGGGACGAAAATCGGAGCGCGGGGAATCGGTCAACCGTATCAGCTCCGAACCGTCGGGCTTGATGGTGTAGACGTCTTGATTTCCCGCATGACTGCTGCTGAAGGCGATGCGGCTGCCATCGGGAGACCAGCACGGTTGACCTTGAATTCCCTCCACCGGACCGAGAATCTTCAAGTTCTTCCCGTCGGCGTCGGCGATCGCCATCCGATAATTTTGCGCGACGAGAACGGCACGGGTTCCATCGGGAGACCAACTGGCGTATGTGTACTGATTGCCGGAAAACCAGAATTCGAAATTCGCGAACGTTTCGTCGTCGGTGATGTCGCACCGCATCACGCCGACCCGCCCCGTGCGATGACCGTCATCCATTGTGAACGAGAATTGCTTGCGATCGGGAGACCACGCCGGGTGCTGTTCGATGTAGTCGGTTCGGTCTGCAAAGAGCGTTTGTTCTTCGCCCCCGGCGAGCGCGATGGCCATCAACGTCAACCTGGGACCGATCGTGCGCGAGAAGACCAAGCGATCTCCCCGCGGATCGAAGCGGACATGCTGCTTGACGAAATCGGAATGCGTCAAGCGACGCGGTTCAGAGAGACCAATCATCGTGCCCTCAATATTTCTGTGATGTCGCGCCGAAACTCAGAACAACTCATCCACCGGTTCGACGTTGAGCGTTACCCCCAACGGAATCAACGCCAGTCGATCGAGTCCCATCGCTTTGAGTACGGTCGCATGCAACTCTTGCGGATGCACGGGACGATCGGCGGGATAGGCCCCTTCCAGATCGCTCGAGCCGATCACCCGTCCGCCTTGAACACCTCCGCCGGCCATCATGACGCTGTAAACGTTGGCCCAGTGATCGCGTCCGCCGCAGCCGTTGATTTTGGGTGTCCGCCCGAATTCTCCCATTGCCAACACCAGCGTTTCTTCAAGCAGGCCGCGTTCTTCCAGATCATCGAGCAGCGCGGTGATTGCCTGGTCGTAGGACCACGCACAATGATCCTGAATGAATTCGTACAATCGCCAGTGATGATCCCAGCCTCCGTCGCCCCCCGATGTCTGCTGATCTTCTCCGTGATCGCTCCAGTTGACTTGCACGAAGGGAACCCCCGATTCGACGAGTCGGCGGGCGAGCAGGCACGATTGACCGAAGCGGGTCTTGCCGTATCGGTTTCGGACCTTGACCGTTTCTTCTTCCAGATCGACTGCCTTGCGTGCCTCGGACGAGGTCAACAATCCCATCGCCTGATCGTAAAACTGGCCGAGTCGCTGAAACGAATCCGAGGCTCCCGTTTTTTGCGTCAAGGCATCGAGCGACGTCAGCAGACTGCGACGATCACCGAGCCGATCGGTCGACAGGCCGGGCATCAGGTTGAGGGCTTCGGGAACTTTCAAACCGCTTTCAAGTTTGTATTCGAGCCGGAACGGTTCGTAAATCGCACCGAAGCTCGCGGCGTCTTGTCCGCTGGCTCCGCCACTCACTTTGGCCTCAGCGCCGATGCACATGAACGCAGGCCAGCCGGGGGACGGTTCGCTGATCAGGCGGGTGACAAGCGAGCCGAGTGTCGGTCGCCGGTCGCCGGGGAGCGGTGCTCCGCCGCCTAACTTTCCCCCCGCGGGGACGCCCGTTAATGCGATCGTGCCGCCGACGTTGTGATCGCTGTTCTCGTGATACATTCCCCGCAGAATCGCACAGCGATCGATTCGCTGCGAAAGCTGCGGCAGGAGTTCGGTAATCTGAATCCCCGGGACCGAGGTATCAATCGGACTGAACGGACTGCGGATTTCCGAATTCGCCAGCGGCTTGGGGTCGACCGTGTCGATATGGCTCGGCCCGCCGTACAGCCAGAGCAAAATCACCGACTTGGCCTTGCCGGTCGTCTCGCCGTGTGCCTGACCGGCGAACCAGTGCGGCAGTCCCAGCCCGAATGCACCCAGAGAACCGACTTGTAATAGTTCGCGGCGACGCAGATGCAGTGCGGACGAGTGAGGATTGCGAGTCGTCATAGCGTGCCGTTCTCAATTTCTCGGTCATAAATGAAGGACGCGACCGCTTCATCGTATCGGCTGAAATTTATGAGAACAATATCACATCCAGGATTCAGCCGTCGATTTCAGAAAAACTTGCGACTCCGTGCCGCCTGGAAATCTCGACGCGACGATGCTCATCCACGAACGTACGGACCGCAGACCGAAGCGGCAACATCGCTGAAACCCTGAGCCATGCACTCCGCAATCGCATGGGCGGCGGCTTTGACATCCGCTTTGTTCACATCCAGATGCGTGCAGGCGCGCAAGCGTTGTGACCCGCACGCATTGATGCCGATTTCCCGTTGACGAAGCATCGTCGAGAGTTGACCGGCGTAGCCGTGCTGGCGTTCGACATCGAAGAAGACGAGATTGGTTTCGACGTCGTCGGGGTCGATGATGATGCCGGGGATATCGGCGATCATCTCGGCGAATAGGCGGGCATGGGCATGATCTTCCGCCAGGCGATCGACATGATGATCGAGA
This sequence comes from Planctomycetaceae bacterium, assembly GCA_046160425.1. GTDB lineage: Bacteria > Planctomycetota > Planctomycetia > Planctomycetales > Planctomycetaceae > JAQCEJ01. The sequence continues at coordinate 24,041 of JBJXGP010000363.1, read as the reverse complement.
GCGTACAGACAAGCTGCCGCCATGATTCCCGATTGACGCATCGCGCCGCCGAAGAGTTTGCGGATGCGGCGGGCTTTGGCTATTTCATCCTTCTTGCCGACGAGAATCGAACCCATCGGGCAGCCTAATCCCTTCGAAAAGCAGATCGACACGGTGTCGACATGTTTGCACACATCAGCAGCTGTTGAGTTTGTGGCGATCACCGCGTTAAAGAGCCGCGCGCCATCCATGTGAACTTTCAATCCTTGTTCGTGCGCCCATAGGCCAACTCGATGCAATTGATCGACGGGATAGGCGCGTCCTCCTCCGGTGTTGGTCGTGTTTTCGATGCAGACGAGACGCGTGGTGCATAAGTGCTGGTTATCGGCGCGAATCTTTCCGCGGAGTAAATCGACATCCAGCATACCCAGTTGTCCGGGAATCGTGCGGCAGGTGACTCCGCTTAACACCGCCGGTCCCCCCGCTTCAAAATTCGCGATGTGGCCGGTTTCTTCGATCAGCAGTTCATCACCGGGAGAGCAGTGGACTTTGACTCCCATCTGATTCGATTGCGTGCCGGAGCAAGCGAAAACGGCCGCTTCTTTTTTGAGCAGTTCGCAAACCACTTGTTCCAGCCGATTGACGGTCGGATCTTCACCGCTCATGTCGTCGCCGACCTCGGCGTGGGCAATGGCCTGCCGCATCCCGGGGGTCGGTTTGGTGACGGTGTCGCTGCGCATATCAATTTTCAACGGGTTTGCCATGCCAATAATCCTGTTATCGTGAGTGCCTCTGCGAAGCAAAGTCAGCAAGATCAATGAATTCGACAGAATAACGATTGCATCCGTCATTCGACAACGGTTCACCGACAAATCGAAATTCTGAATATTGCGGTGAACCGATATCTCTCGGAGAATGTCCGGATTTCCATCAGTCTCATCGCCAGATCCACTGTAATGGTAGTCAAGACCGCTGGCAATCGATACTCTCTATTTGAGTGAAGATCTCCCTCGTTCTATGCGGATTATACGGAATTTCTCGCGGAACATGGCGTATTCGCCGGTGAAAAATACTGTTTTTGCACGTCATCGTCCGCAGATGGAAAATAAACCAAAGGCCGATCAATGACCATTGAAGAGTTGCCGATCCGTATGATCGATTGCCGCCGGCAGGATGCCGAGCAGGCGTTTCGCGAATTACGACATAAATTGTCTCCTCAAGGGGACGTCGTATCACCGCAGGGACGAGCGCGGACGATTGAACACTTCGGCGAGGCACTCTCACCGCAGCAGGTCGTCGAGAGAATTTGCAAAGACGTCCAATCTCGCGGCGCGGCGGCGGTTCTCGAGTACACCGAAAAACTCGATCGCAAGTCGCTCACTGTCGAGTCGATGAGAGTCTCGGCATCCGAACTGGCGGAGGCGCACTCCAAGGCCGATCCGCAGTATCTCGAAACCCTGCGCCGCATTCGCTTGAATATCGTTGCCTTTCAGCAGTGCGTGCTGACGCAGGATGTTGAACTGATCAAGCAGGATGGCGACCGTCACATCGTGCTTCGTCAGCGATACCGTCCGCTCAGGCGGGTCGGCGTCTGCATCCCCGGCGGAGCGGCGGCTTACCCTTCGACGTTGCTCATGACCGTCGTCCCTGCACAAACTGCTGGAGTGAAAGAGATCGTCGTCGTCGCCCCGCCGACGCCATTCGGCAGCTACAACACCGACCTGCTCGCCGCCTGTCATGAACTTGGCGTGACTGAAGTCTATCGACTCGGCGGGGCACAAGCAGTCGCGGCGATGGCCTACGGCATCGACGGCTTGCCGCGCGTCGACAAGATCGTCGGGCCGGGAAATCTATTCGTGGCGCTCGCCAAGCGATATGTGTTCGGCGAAGTCGACATCGACAGCATCGCCGGCCCGAGCGAAGTGGTACTCATCGCCGATGAATCTGCGCGGCCCGATTTTATCGCCAGCGATCTGATTTCACAGGCGGAGCATAGCCCCGGTTCGGGAGTCCTGCTCACCTGGCACGAGCCGTTGATCGAGCAAGTGCGACTGGAGCTAATTCGTCAGCTCCAAAATCTTCCTCGCGGCGACCTGGCAAGGCAGAGCCTCATCGATTACGGAGCGCTGATTCTCACGCGCGATGCAGATGAAGCAGCTCGATTCACCGACTTACTTGCGCCGGAGCATCTCCACATCTCGACCGAAAATCCTGAAGTGTTGCTCGATCGGATCCAGAATGCGGGGGCAATTTTCCTTGGGCATTACACGCCGGTCGCGGTGGGAGATTACATCGCCGGACCATCGCACGTACTGCCCACGGGAGGCACAGCCAGGTTCGCCAACGGCCTGTGTTCGCTCGATTTTCTCAAGCGATCGTCGATCATCGGCTATAACCAGTCGGCCCTCCGCGGCGCGGCGGATGACTTGCGGCTGATGGCCGAAAAAGAAGGACTCACCGGGCACAGTGCGAGCGTGGATATTCGGCTGGTGAAGTGAGCCGAGCGGCAAAAGAGGGTAGCCGGGACAGCCCTGTGTCCCGGTCGCGCAGCGACAAGAGGTCTTGGTAGCCGAGGTCAATGATCTCAGTCCGGCCTCACAGAGGCCAGCCACAAATACACGTAATACTTTCGATTATAACACGTCCGCGATAATTACTTCCCTTCGCTGATATCATAAACCAACAGCTTATCGAGATCGCGAAGGTAAAGTTTCCCTTTGGTGACGACATGATACGCCCAGGCGGGGCGGCCGCTGCGGTTGGGTTGTTCGAAACGGCCTTTCTCGACGTATTCTTCAGGGTTCGCTTCGACGAGGGCCAGCGGTCCGTTTTCGCTGCGGAGATAAATATGTCCGTCGGCGTACAGCACCGAACCCTTGCCGACCGAGCGATCCTTCCATTTGACCTTGCCGCTTTTCACATCCATGCAGGTGAGGATTCCTGGATCGTGCGAGCCGTACAAGTAACCGTCGACGATGACCATTCCTCCGTGATGATTGGCCATTTCATTCGTGTGGTATTTTTGTTCGGCAGTCGTGCGGTCGTTGGCCGAACGGAGTTGAACCAGCGCGCCGCCGGTGCCGTATCCGGATGAACTGAAAACATAGTCGTCATAGAACAACGGAGCAGAACAATTCGCCGTCCCATTGGCGGAAGCCTGATTGCCCCAGAGGAAAATACCATCCTCGGCTCGCACTCCCATCACTCCGGCGTGTGTGAAGTTGATGTATTGGCGGACTCCTCCGACTCCTCCGACTTCGGCGACGATCGCCGAGGCGTAGCCGGCCGCTGGATTCGTGGGAACTTCGGATGTCCAGAGGGTATCGCCCGAGAGCTTATCGATTGCCACCATCGTGGCGCCGCGTCCGCCGGGTGTGCAGATCAGTTTATTGCCATCGATCAGGACCGATTCGCAAATTCCCCACGAGATGTTATTGGCCTGATATTCCTTCAGGATGTTTTTCTGCCAAGTGATGGCCCCCGTTTTTTTGTCGAGACAAACGAGGTCGCCTTGTGCTCCCAAGGCGTAAAGATTGTCGCCGTCGATTGTCGGCGTCGAACGCGGTCCGTTGCCGGCGCCATCTTGAAAGACCGAACCGGTCTTCGTTCCCCAGAGAATCTTCCCGTCATCGACATTGACGGCGATGACGTATTCACCCCCCTCTTTGGTTCCCATCGTGTAAATCATGTCATCGCTGAGCGAGACGCTCGAGTAACCTTCCCCCAGTCCTTCGGTCCCCCAGACGAGAGCCGGTCCGTCCTCCGGCCATTGCTTGAGGAAACCGGTTTCCGTCGAGACGTTGTCGCGTCGCGGCCCGCGAAACTGGTGCCAATCGGTATTGAGCACGTCATCGACTTCGACTTTGCTTTTCTTCGTCGACCTGCGAGCCGGTTTTCGGCCGGCCGTCTTCTTTTCGTTGTCGGTGTCACTTTTTGCCGACGGTTCATCTTCATCCGATTTTTTCCCATCAGTCTCCGTGGCGGCAGCGTCGGCATCCTTTGCAGCTCGGGCGACGACTTTCGTCACTTCTCCCGATTTGGTGGTGAAGATGCTGACCTTCATCCCGGTGGAGAGTTCATCAATTCCCGCTTTTTTGTCGTTCAGCAGAATGGCCGATTGTTTTGTCAGCTTGAATGTCTTGCTGGTTTTAGCGGCCCCGGTCACGATGACGATGCGCTGGGAATCGGCTGAGATCGATTTCAGTTCTCCGCTCACGATTCCCGCATTCGCGGACTGAGAACAGATTCCCAGCAGCACGATCGCAGCGAAACCGAACAGGGCCGAACGATTCGAACCGACCGGACGACAGATGGCGACCATGGCGAACCTCAATTCTGGGAGAATGCCGAACCCGCGGAACTCAACACATGAAATGCATCACGCGATATCAGTCCGCCTCCATGAAAGCATAGCATAACACATGCGTCAAAATGAAGAAACAGTCTTCCAGTCGTCCCATGTGCCGTGAGGGGACCAGCAAGGGCAAGTTGACCAGATCCTTGAGTTTCCCCCCTTCCCCGGTCGTCACTCCGATCGTCTTGCAGCCGACGGAATTCGCGTATTCGATTGCGCGAAGTACATTGGGGCTGTTTCCGCTGCCACTGATGCCGATCAACAGATCATCTTTCTCGGCATAGTTTTTGAGTTGCTCGACGAAGACGGTTTCGTATCCTTCATCGTTCGCGTAAGCGGTGATCGTAGCGATGCTGTCGGTCAAGCCGAGCATTTTGAAGCGGGCCTTCTTCTTGAACGAGGCCCCTTTGACGATATCGACGACCATCTGCGAGGCAATCGAGGCGCTCCCCCCGTTGCCGCAGATGTAGATCATCTTCCCCGCATCGCGAACGGCCCGCATCCAGCCGATCGCCTGTGCGATCTTCGGTCGATCCAGCCGAGGAAGCAGCGAGGCCAGTTCATCGAGGTAATGGGATGTGAACGCCAAATCGTCGGACATGCTCAACTCCATTTCAAGAAAGCGAAATTCATCTTTCGCTGAAATTGTAAACGATCGATTGGATTTCGTCTAACTCTGTTGCTCTTTCCACATCTGTAGACGTGGAATCAGTTCACTCGGCTTCGCCGTTCCCGTGACGGCGAGTTGTTGCACGGTGATCGAGGCGACCAGATTGCCGACGAGCGCTCCCTCGGCAAGATTCGCACCGGCGGCGAGGGCGAGTACGCAGCCGGCGGTGGCGCTGTCCCCTGCTCCCGTCGAGTCGATCAGTGGTGGGACACGAACACCCGGAACCAGCGTCGGAACCGGATCGCTCACGCACATCCCCCGCTCACCGAGCGTGATGCAGACCGGTGCTCGTGCATCGGCGGCCAGTTGCGGCAGCGATTGTTCGATCTGTTCGAGGGAGATGCGGTCTTCCGGTTTCGGCGCGGGAAAATCGACTGCTTCGAATTGATTGGGTTTGATATGGACGTGACGGAAATGCTTGATGTGCGTCCGGCTGTCAACCCAGAATATCACGCGCGGATGACGTTGCGCACGCTCGCTGAGTCCGTGACGGACCGCGGCGGTGATGATGCCGCAATCGTCGTATTCGACCTGATCGGAGATGATAACGGCATCGAGTTCGGGGAGCACCTTATCGAGTGCCGCCAGCACGCGCTCGCCGATCTCCGCGGGCATCGGTCGGCGATTTTTGGTGTCGTAACGGTCGTGTTCCCCCTTCAATGACGGGTCGGTGATGTTGCGGGGCTTGAGATACTGCGGCGTCATGAGCGAATCGAACTGCAACAGACCTTCCACGCGGCATCCGAGTTGCGTCAGACATCGCCGCAGATCGAAGGCTTCGCCGTCGTCGCCGATCGCACCGAGCGTATAAATCGTTCCCGTCCCGAGGCTTGCCAGGTTGTTGACGACGGTTCCCGCGACGCCGGGTGCGCGGCGAATCTGCACGACCTGATGCGCATGCCGACCGGTCTCGACGCTCGATTCGATGATGCGGGGATCGGTATCGAGATACTTATCGAGAAAGAAATCGCCGATGACCGCAATCCGCCGAGAGGGAAAGCGTTCGATCAATTCGCTCAATCGATCCGCCGTCATCTGTTGGGGAGTGAAAGTTTTCATGCCGGCAACTTAATGAGTTAGACTTTTTTTCACGTCGTACCCCAGCTCCGCTTGGGAACGAAAGTCAGCGAGAGCTTCTGCTTCGCACAATGTATAACGATATTACATTCCACTGGCGGACAAGCCGCCAGTGCCACCCGAAGGACAGAAAATAGATCCTGATTTTTCTGTGCCTCTCGGCGTTCTCTGTCGATCATATCGTCTTCATTTTTCCGCGCGTTCCATGATCAAATCATACAGCGCGGGGATCGTTTGTTTGTGGTCTCCCTGGACGTAGTAACTTTCTCCGCCGTCAGCGACGGTCCGGACGAGGATCGTTTTGAACGGGCGGAAATAGTAGCGGGGGTCGTCCTTCGGGGCTTCGTGAGAGAGATCGGTTCCTAAATTGGGAAGATCGAAGACCGCCGTCGTGAACTTGCGGATCGTTTCCCCTTTCGCATGCGCGACATTGCGGGCCATCGCCAGCGCTTTGAGATAGACCTCAGGCCCCATCACGGCCGTGCCGATGTTGAGGAAGACGCCCCCTTCGAGTTTGGTTACGGTTTCGGTAAAGATCAGAAAATCGGTGAACGAGGTTGCTCCGGTGGCGGCGCCGTCGAAATTCGGATGCTCGTGAACGATGTCCTGTCCGATGCTCACGTGACTCGTAACGGGGACATGCAATCGGTACGCCGCCGCGAGCACGCTCGTTTCGCGAAACGGAAACTTTTCCTCTTCGATCATCCGTCCGATTGCTTCACCCAATCCGATACCGTTGCGATGACCGGCGGCCGCGGCGTCGTTGATCCGAGAAGTCTCATGCCACAAGCCGAATTGGCCTTCGCTTACATATTTGGCGACACTTTCACAGGTTTGTCCGATCATGGCGAGTTCGAAGTCGTGAATCGCCCCGGCTCCGTTGAGGGCGAGATGTTTCAGCAATCCCCGCTGCATCAGGTCGATCAGCAGAGCGGCATTCCCCTGTCGGAGCACATGTGCTCCGCAGATGAACAATACCGAACGGTCGTTCTTCGCTGCCGTCACAATGCGGTCGGCGAGGATGGGCAACGCCTCATGCGAGAAGGGAACGCGGGGACCGTCGGGCAAATTCAGAATTTGCTCGCGTTGGATGTCGTGAATGCGCTCGCGTAACGGCAGAATTCGCAATTGCCGGCGATCGAATTGCGGAAAGGGCATTTTTACTCCTCGTCCCCAAGCTCTGCTTGGGGACGCACGGTCTTCGAAGCTCTGCTTCGCCGAATGTCATTTGATGTTCGAGCCACGGGCGGACGAGCCGCCCGTGGCAATGAAACTAAACTTGTTGTTATCGTTGCCAGATCCATTCGCACAACGGTTTGTAGTCCTGGAAATCGGGGATGACGACGTCTGCACCGACGCCGAGCAGGCGGTCGCGTTTCCAGAGGTCGGGTTTGCCGCTGCGGTTGGTTTCATCGCTGGCGACGGCGATCGCGAGACCTCCCGCCTGCTTGACGTTGTCGATTTCGACATAACCGTCGCCAAAACCGATGAGCTGAGACCCCGACAGTTGATTGTCCCGCAGAATTTGTTCGATCACCATTTGCTTGGAAAAATTCTGGTAGTTGTCGATCGCTCCATAAATATGCGGACCGAAATACCGATCGACTTGCAGTAGTCGGGCTTCTTCGCGGACATCCTCCACTTCGGTGCCGCTGGCGAGAAACATCTGGACCCCTCGCCGATGCAGTTCTTCGAGTAACTCATTCGCGTAAGGGATGAGCAATTCCGCGGGTGAAATCGTGCCGCGGTCGAGTCCTTCGCGGCGGGAACGAATGCGGGCATGGAGGGCGTCGAGATAACGATGCTTATAGACGAGCGGGTCTTCCGCCTTTTTACCCCGCCTTTCGACTTCTTCAGCAAGACGGATCATTTGATAAATCGTCTGCTTTCCGCACAGTTCCATGACGAACGACAACGTGATTTTCTCGAGTTGGTCGGAGGATTCGTCGGTCCCCGTATCCTGGAGGATTTCCACCATCATCGGGACCATAATCTGCGGCCAGCCTTCACGCACGAGACTGATCGTCCCATCGAAATCGAAGATAGCATGCGTTGGCCGAGCGGATGCCGGCCAGTCGTGAATGATTTCGATCGACGTCCCCGGCAAGTATCGCGTCTCTTCCACAGCAGAGACGCGTCTCTGGTAATCAGATTCCAATTTCGCCGACATATGTATTGCTGCTTTCTCGGTTCCTATTTTCTTCTCTCCGCAGGGAGAAAGTCTCTTGACAGCTTCGGGTTATGATACGTTGACCTCTTGTCGCTGCGCGACCGGGACACAAAGCTGTCCCGGATACCCTTCGTACTTGCGCCGGCCTCACTGCCGCACATGCTATTCATCACAGCCCCAGCCGTCTAGCGGTCAGCAGGATGGCGAGGCAACTGGGGGCGTGGGTGATTTCGCTTTGCAAGACCATATTCACGGCTTCCGTCAACGAAAACGCAACGCGTTCGATCAATTCCGTCCCCTCCGGTTGTGCTTCGACCATCTGCAAGTCTTCTGCGAGATAAAGTTGCGTCGGCGAGAGAACGCTCGAAGTGAATGGATCGCATGTACCGAGTTTCGTCCATGTTTTCGCCGTCAGTCCCAGCTCTTCATGCAGTTCGCGCTCGGCCGACGTCGCGGCAGCTTCTCCCTCTTCGATCCCGCCGCTGACACATTCGATGGTCACCCGCCCGACGGCGTAATGAAATTCTTTCGTAAGATAGACAGTCTGCCGGTCATCGATGGCGAGAACCGACACGCCCGGTTTCAAATGGACGACCGAAAACGTTCCCGGCTTGCCGTCCGGACGTAACACGTCGTCGCAGGTAACGCCAATCCACGGATCGCGATAAACCGTTTTCGTCTCGCGAATAGTCCAGGGGCCGTGTTGTTTCATGAGCGTTGATCCTGTGGCGTGTCCGTCGCCGGTCGCGGTGGGCGAGGACCGGCGAATTGATAGTACGTGCATTCGATCCGGCCGTTGTACAGTTTTCGCCGTCGCGTGGCGGTTCGGTTTGCCAGTTGCTCGAATCGGGGAGACCCCGACAGAACATACCACGACCAGGTCTCTTCGGCGTTGAACATGTCTCCCATGCGGCGATAAAGTTGTTCGACGGTTTCATCGTCGCCCATCCGCTCGCCATACGGGGGATTCGTGATCATCACGCCGTAAGGATAGCGGGGTTTCGATTTCTCGAACGCCCGATGCTCGAAGACGATGTTGTCGGCGACTCCCGCCTGTTGTGCATGCCGACGGGCTTTGGCGATGATGTCGGCGTCCTGGTCGGTGCCGAGGATTTCTCCCGTCCCGCGCGGGCGGATCAATTCGCGGGCTTCGTGGCGGACGTCCTTCCAGAGTTTTGCCGGGAGTCGCGGCCAGCTCTCGGCGGCGAAATCGCGGTTCATGCCGGGGGCCATATTGCGGCCGATGAGAGCCGCTTCGATCGGGATCGTCCCCGAACCGCAACAGGGATCCCACAGATGCCGATTGGGATTCCAGTAACTCAACTGCACCAGTGCCGCAGCCAGTGTTTCCTTGAGAGGGGCCGCTCCGATCCAGGTACGGTATCCGCGTTTGTGCAGTCCGGCGCCGGTTGTGTCGAGAGTGATCGTCGCCATGTCCTTGAGCATCGCGACCTCGACGGAGTAGACCGCTCCTGTTTCTGGAAATCGCTCGAGATGATAACGATCCTGCATGGCGGAGACGATGGCTTTCTTGACGATCGCCTGACAGTCGGGGACGGAGTGCAACTGCGAACGAACCGATTTGCCGCGCACCGGAAAGGCCGCATCCTTGGGGAGCCAGTCGGTCCAGGGCAGTTCGCGCGTCTGATCGAACAGTTCGCCGAAGTCATTCGCCGGGAATCGTCCGAGACAAATTGTGACGCGATCGGCGCTGCGCAGCCAGAGATTCGTCCGGCAGATGGCCCGTTCGTCTCCCTGAAAAAAAACACGGCCATCTTCGGTCTGCTGTTCGCCATACCCGAGCGCTTCCAGTTCACGCGAAACGACGGCTTCAAGTCCAAAACTACTGGTAGCGATCAGGTCCATTTGCTTTATTGTCCGATAGCGTGGTCGAGTGGTCGAGTGGTTGGGGGATGGGGAGATGGGGTGATCGGGAGATAAGAACATCTGGAATTCGGAATTGAACTTCTTGTCTCCCTATCTCCCCATCCCCGATCTCCCTATCAGTTTTAGTGCTGCTCTTCTTATTACTTGCGGTTCTTCAAATAATACCCCTGCACGATGGCGACGCAGGATTGGCCGTGGGGGGATTTGATGGTGCATTGGGCTTTGTCGGACTTTGACTGTTCGACCGCGGCTCGGGTGCGGGTGACGACTCCTTCGGCGATGTCGGCGTCGATGTCGGCTTCGGTCAAGCCGAAACAGGAGCAGATCGGCGCTGTGGGATCTTTCGGATAGACCGGGTGGAATAACGCCGAAGTCTCGACGACTCGTTCGAACAAGTCGTAATAGGCGACGGCACAACGGGGCGTCGGACAGAACCAGGCAGACTCCGCAATGTTGAGCAGAGCTTCCGGCGGCAAATGAGCTTGCAGCGTCGCCTGGCCGACCGATTGTCCGATCGTGCCGCAGCGCGGGCAACGGGCATCAAGGGCGTCCGGTTCTTTGAGAAACGCTTTATTCACCAAGTCACCTGTTCTTGCACGAGTTCCCCGAACAATTCGGGACGACGGTTGCGAATCGTAAAGTTCGGATGACTGCGGGCGGCGATGAGCGGTTTCGCTTCGAGATCGACGATCAGCATTTCATCCTGAATGCGCTCGAGTTGCGTGTGTTCGACGATCTCCCCGTTGGGAGCGAATATGATCGCGCCGCCGGGATGATTCGGCTGATTGAAGTGATCGGCGGGATACATGTCGACGATACCAGCTTTCCCCGCTTGATCTGAGTAGATGCAGTACGTGGCATTTTCTCTCGCTCGCATTGCGTAGCTGCTGAAATAATTGAAGACTTTTTTCCGGGCGCGAGTTTCGGATTCCGCGTCGTGCCACATCCCTTCTCTGGCGGCGTGCGGCATCAGAATCACTTCGGCACCGCGAAGCGTGAGAATGCGGGCGAGTTCCGGAAACTGATTGTCGTAACAGATCACCGTACCGACTTTGCATTTGCCGATATCGAAAACCGGCAACTCTTTCCCCCCCTTGTAGAAAAACGTTTCGTCGCGCGAGAGGTGAATTTTGCGTTGCTTGCCGATGTAACCTTCCGGGCCGACGAGAACTTGCGTGTTGAAGACGATTTCCCGTTCTTTTTCGCTCATACCGAACGAAATGAACATTCGGTGTTCGCGAGCCATCGTACATAGCCGTTCGACGCTCGGGCCGTCGGGAGCCGGTTCGGCGACTTCCCACGTATTCGGCGTGCAATGACCATGCACGACCAGTTCGGGGAAGAGGATCAACTCGGCCCCCGCCTGAGAGGCTTCACGACAATAATCGTTCATCTTCGCCAGCGTCTGCTCTCGCTGACCCAGCGGGCTATTCATACTCACGGCGGCAATGCGGATGGTTTGCATGATTGAGAGTGTCAGATTTCCAAAGAGAAGATGTGTGAGGATGGCCGCGAAAAACACAAAATATCAAAAAAGAAGAAACGTATTCGGATCCGTCATTGAACAGTCTATTCATTAATTTTCTTGCGTCCTTTCGCGTTTTTCGCGGCTATTCTCTGTTCCTATGTTGATTCCTGAGGATGGATACTATCGGTCTGGTACGAAATCGTGTCAAGCAGAATGTGGCGGATTCGCCCCGCAGTCAGATCAATCCTTTCAGCGGTCCGCCACGAACGGCCAACGCTTCGATTTTCTTCAACACAGCGAGATCTTCTTCCAGGGGCGGGGCGTGATGCGGCTTGATCCGGGCGTCGATGATCAGCGAGCCGCGACAGCCCCAATGTTTCTGTTCAATAAATGAATCAATACCGTGAATGTCGGAGGCCGGATTCGAACGGGTGAATGTGACCCACAAGAAGTTATACAGCGACTCGGCGGTGAAACGGCTGTCATCGACCAGCACGATCAGTGGAAATCGATTGATCGGATGCTGCGCATCGAGATGTTTCGTGAATTGCTCGATGGACATTTCGACGCCGTTCAACGATGAGTGTGACCAGCGCGGAGCCGTGACGGCGAGAATCCCAGGTTGACAGATCGCCGGTTCGCAAAAGCCGTTGGGGAGCGAAAAATTCGCCGGCAGTTCGGTCGCGAGTTCGCGGCGTTTCGGTCCCGCTGCTGCGAAAACGACTTTTGAGCCTTCGTTCAATCCGGTCCCCGTGTAATCGAGCGTATCGATCGTCGTTCTCGTCTGAAAGTGGAGATCCCTGCTCCAGTCGATCCGTTCGAGAATGTGCCGGAAAAATCGACCGATGTCGTGAATATCGAGCTGCTGATCATCTTCTTGAGCGGCGATCAGCAGGTACTTCGCGAGTGAGAGCTGTCCCTGACCGAGAATCGCATTGGCTTGCGTCAGCAATTCCTGCGGCTGACGGACCGAGGCATACGGCACATAGCGTTCGCTGCCGATGGCGAGCAGCAGAGGATGGACTCCCGCCGCATCGACAGCATGCACCGCTTTGATGCCGGGGAGAACCGTCGGGATCGCCGGCCCGGTGAGATCGTGAATCAACTCCCCGAAGACGGTGTCTTCCTGCGGCGGACGTCCGACTGAAGTAAACAGCCAGATGGCGTCGCGGCGATGATAGACCTTATCGACTTGTATGACGGGAAAATCATGTTGCAAGCTGTAATAACCGAGGTGATCTCCGAACGGACCTTCCGGCAAGACCCGTGCGGGATCGATGGTTCCCGAAATGCAGAAATCGGCCTCGGCGGCGATCGGCAGTTCATTACCTCGACGGATCATGGCCACCCGTCGGCGGGAAAGCGCCCCGGCGAACATCAACTCGGTCAGATTTTCAGGGAGCGGCATGACCGCGGCGAGCGTCATCGCGGGGGAGCCGCCGATGAAAATGTTGACGCGCAGGCGTTCTCCGTTGCGGATCGCCGCCGCGTGATGTACGCCGATAGTCCGATGGATCTGATAATGCAGGCCGACTTCGCGGTTGGGTTGATACGCTCCGCCCGTGAATTGGATGCGATACATGCCGAGATTCGAAAATCTCCAGCCGGGATGATCGGGATCCTCGGTGTAGACCTGCGGCAACGTGATGAAGGCTCCGCCATCTTTTGGCCAGCATTGCAGCGGCGGAAGTTGATCGAGCGTCGTCTGTTGATCGAGAACCGGGCCGCGGGAGACAAATCGAGGGCGCATCGTCCAGAGCGAGCGGGGAACGTCGCGGTATCTCCAGGGATGACTGGCGAACGCGCCAGGATCGGCTTTGAGTTCGATCAGATGGCGAACCGCTTCCAGCGCATCGCGAAAAATGAACTGCGCTCGCTCCCTCGTGCCGAACAAATTGCACAACAATGGAAACTTGCAATTCTTGACGCGGGTGAACAGGATCGCGGGGCTATCGGCCTGATAGGCGCGGCGCTGGATGGCGGCGGCCTCAAGGTGCGCATCAATCTCGACGTCGACGCGGCGGAGCTGCCCCGTCCGTTCGAGATCGCGAACGCATTCCTGCAGATTTCGATAACCCATGCTGTTCTGGACGATTCGTGACTTTGATGCTTGTAATGTTCGGGGGAGCAAACGATAAACTGTAGCCGCTTGACGCATCTTGATCGCAAAGGCGGATCACGTGAACGCAGTATAACGAACAAAGGAACGATTGTCTTGCAGTGGCTCTGGTGGATCATTCTGGCGGTCGGTTGTGCAGAATGGGTCGTCACGCTCATCAATCGCGTGCATGGCTTGCCCGTGCGCGAGCGACGCTTGCGGCACGTGCGGCATTTGCAGGAGGCCTTACTGGTAATCGTCCCCTGGACGGTCTTTCTTGGCCTGTTGATACACAGCCGCGAATTGATGCACTCATTTCTGCCGGAAGATCGGTCGCCCAATTCATGGTTCGTCGCGAACTTCACCGGATTGCAGGGATGGATTTCGATCATTGGGATGAGCGGTTTCATCGGGCTGATGATTTCGATGTGGCGTTTTCACTTCGGGAGAGTGCCGAAATCTCTGTTGTTGAACCATGCAACGACGGTGGATGTCGAGAAAAAGCTGGGACACAAGCCCCTCGGTCACGGTCCCTATCGCTGGATGGCGCGTTTTCCGCGAAACGAAATCTTTCGCGTGCAGATCGGCGAAAAGCATTTTCGGCTCCCCCGGCTTCCCAAAGAATGGGCCGGACTCTCGATCGTCCATTTGACCGACATGCATTTTATCGGAACGATCCGGAAAAGTTACTTCGAACAGATTTGCGAGATAGCCGAACGAATGCAGCCGAATCTATTCGTCTTCACGGGTGATTTGTTGGATGATCAGAGTCTGGCCGAATGGCTGCCAGAGACATTGGGCCGGCTCAAGGCGCCGCTGGGGTGCCGATACATCCTCGGCAATCACGACTGGAATCTCGATGTGCAGCCGATTCGGGATAAAATGAATCGACTCGGCTGGATCGATGTCTCCGGCCGCTCGGAATCGATTCGGTATCGCGACAAGGAAATGATCATCGGCGGGACCGAGTTACCGTGGATGGGGGAACATCCCGACTTTTCAGGATGCAATTCCGAAGCTTTTCGACTCCTCTTGAGTCACACTCCCGATAATCTGGCCTGGGCGCGTCGCGAAAAAATCGACCTGATGCTGTCGGGGCATAATCACGGCGGACAGGTGATTTTGCCGTTCATCGGTCCGGTCTTTTCTCCGAGTCTGCACGGCGTTCGTTATGCGGGGGGAGTGTACGATGTCCCGCCGACGTTGCTGTATGTCTCACGCGGGCTTTCGAGCCGCTATCCGCTGCGCTGGAACTGCCCGCCGGAACTGACGAAGCTCGTGCTGCATCCTGCGCGATGAACGGGTTAAAACCGCAACGGATCGGCCGGTTGCGCGATCGATTTTTCGATTTGATGTTCTTCGATGTCGAATTCTGCCCAGATGGGCAGATGGTCGGAAACCTCCAGCGTTTCTTCGATGCTCATACCGAATCGAGCCGGCAGATCGTAGACATCCGCGCGTCCGGTGAATTCGGTCGTGCTCAATGCGTCGAATGTGATGTGATCGTATTGTGCCGTCTGCCGGGTATTGGTCGGTTTGGAGATCGGCACGCTCTGCAAGTGAGGCATCTGCCCCAGTTCGCCGAAATGTTTCCGGTCGACGTTGAGATCACCCAGTAAGATGACGTCGTCCTCCTGAGGATCGGCGGTACGCACGAAGTCGATCACATCATCGAGTGCATTCAGTTCTTTGCGAGTCTCGTCGGGATCGGTATGAAGATTCACCAGCGTAAATGTGAAAGGTTGTTTTGAGGCGGTTCCTCGCACGTGAAATTTGGCGACGAACGGCGGGCGATGCAGCCGATTCTGGAACTGGTGCAGAGTCGAGAGCGATTGTCGATCGACTTCGATGCGGTCGGCGTTGTAGAGGAAGGCATATTGCTCTTTGCTTGTGGTCCGTCCCAGCCGGTCGCTGATCACGTAGTCGTAGTTTCCGCCGTCGTGGTTGACGATCGAGAGAAAGCGTGGGACGACATCCTGGCTATCCGAGCGAATTTCCTGCACGGCGACCACATCGAACTGATGGATCAGTCGCGAGAGAACGCGGATGACTCGCGCCTTGTTGAGTTTGCTCTGCCCGAAAACCTGAATGTTGAACGAGGCGACCCGAATGCGGTCCGGGATCACGGGAAGATCGATCGACGCCGAGGAAAAACGAGGATCGTCGGGGAGAGACTCGTCCGTCTTGTTCTGTTGGTGCTGGTCGAGGCCGTAAAACGACATCACCAGTCCGATGATCAGACAGAAAATCACCGACAACAATTTACGAACATGCTTTTCGGACTTGCGAGACGATTTGCGAGGCATAGTTTCTCTGGAAATACGAAATTCGTATTGTGGAGGTGAACGAATTGAAGGAGGACGGCATGCCAAAACGAGATGATCAATTTGCGGGGGGGATGGACGATAACACATCACGAAAAACCGGGCGAGATCAATTCTGGACAAGTCGATTCATACGCAGTTGCCCACGATAGGATTGCAAATTTTGCAATTCCTCCGCTTTCGCTCGCGTATCCCCGGTCGATCACATAATCTGTAGCGATCTCGATGACGTACATTGTCCGTAACAAATCTCATCCATTGTCCGCTTTGCAAAGATCCTATGTGCGGCATCGCCGGTTTCCTGACGCAGACTCAGCGGTTTTCCTCCGGAGAACTCGACGAAATCGCGCTGCGCATGGCAATGACTTTGGATCATCGCGGACCCGACGATCGCGGCACGTGGGTCGATGCCGCCGCGGGAATCGGCCTGGGACAAACCCGGCTGTCGATCGTCGATCTCTCTCCCACCGGTCATCAACCGATGATCTCGCGCGACGAACGCTACGTTCTCGTTTATAACGGTGAGATCTACTCGCATCCCGAAATGCGTGCAGAACTCGAACAACAAGGCGTGCAGTTTCGCGGACATTCGGATACCGAAATATTACTTGAAGCCGTGGCGACGTGGGGAATCGAAGAGGCCATCCGGCGATCCAACGGCATGTTCGCGTTCGCCCTCTGGGATCGAAAAGAACGAAAATTGACGCTGGTTCGCGATCGGCTCGGCATCAAGCCGCTCTACTACGGCGTCTGCAATGGAACGCTCCTGTTCGGGTCGGAGCTTAAGGCATTAAAAACTCATCCGCATTTCATCGGCGAGATCGACCGCTCGGCGTTGTGTCTGTATCTCAAGCACAATGATATTCCCGCTCCCCATTCGATTTATCGGCAGATCCATAAACTTCCCGCCGGCTCGTGGTTGACGATTTCGCCTGAGCAGCTTAACAATCTCGATACGCCGAAGCGATATTGGGATCTCGCGGCCTATGTGCGGGAGAAACGATCAGATCGCAGCAGACGCATTGGCGGTGAACAGCACGATCGAATAGAAGTCGACCGGCTTGAAACCTTGCTGAAGGATGCCGTTCAGAAACGGATGATCGCCGATGTTCCACTGGGGGCGTTTCTCTCCGGCGGGATCGATTCTTCACTCGTCGTCAGCCTGATGCAGTCGGTCAGCAAGAGTCCTGTCAAGACATTTTCGATTGGCTATGCAGAGACCAAATACAACGAAGCCGATGCCGCCCGCGCTGTCGCACGGCACTTGGGGACCGATCACACCGAGTGGATCGTCACGCCAAAGGAAGCCCGCGATGTGATCCCCCGCCTGCCGCAAATGTTCGATGAACCGTTCGGCGATTCGTCTCAGATTCCGACATGGCTCGTCTCTCAACTTGCTCGCCGGTCGGTGACCGTCAGTCTGTCGGGGGATGGCGGAGACGAACTCTGCGGCGGTTACGACCGCTACGGATATATGACGCGGCTCTGGAAGCAATGGGGTTGGCTCCCCGGACCTATGAGACGTTTTGTGGCATCGGGTATAAGAACGATGTTTCCGCGCCACAAACCTGGTGTCATGCGACGAAAAGCGAATACGCTTGCCGATTTTCTGGAGCTTGCTGATCGTTCTGACATGTATGATCTGTTGAATTCGCATTGGAAATATCCAGAGCAGATCGTCATCGCACACGATCAACCGCTGAATGTCCCTCGATTTGCGGAACTGACCGGCACGAACGTTGACGAGTGTTGCGATTCGTTTCTGGAAGAGATGATGCTCACCGATACCTTGACCTACCTCCCCGATGACATCCTTGTGAAAGTCGATCGTGCGAGCATGTCGGTCGGGCTGGAAGCCCGCGTGCCATTGCTCGATTACCGCGTTGTCGAACACCTCTGGAGTCTCCCGCTCGATTTGAAAGTGCGCGATGGACAGACCAAATGGATTCTACGGCAAGTGCTCGACCGTTATGTTCCGCGGGCGCTTTTCGACCGACCCAAGACCGGTTTCGGAATTCCCATCGACGATTGGTTGCGAGGTCCGCTCAAGGAATGGGCCGAGGAACTCCTTTCAGAAGAACGCCTGAAGCGCGAAGGTTATTTTCATCCGCAACCGATCCGCGACAAGTGGCAACGCCACCTCTCGGGGACCGAAAGCTGGCACTATTACCTGTGGGACATTCTCATGTTTCAAGCCTGGCTGGAGCACCAATCTTCGTAGGGTGGGCTACGCCCACCGTCTTTTTCCCAATCGAGCGAGCGCCTTATACGCGAATCAGCAACAAAGAAAGCACAACATGGCCAACGCATTTCATTTCGGCGCACAAGGCGATGGTGTGGCGGACGATACCGCAACGCTGCAACATGCACTCGATGCCGGTGACGGTATTCTCGATTTGCATAAGGGAACGTACCGCATTAACCAGTCGCTGGTCATCGACATGACGAAGCAGGGATACGCTGCGGTGCGCGGTACCGGCGGAGCTTCGCGGATCATCATGGCCGGGCCGGGGCCGGCGATCCGGCTGCTCGGCGATCATCAGGGGACCGCCGTTCCTGAATCCGTCAAGGATCACACATGGCAGAACGAACGCTTCCCGACGATCAGCGGCGTCGAAATTCTCGGCGAGCATCCCGAGGCGGTCGGTATCGAACTTCGCAAAACGATTCAGACCACAATCACGCAGGTGCTCATCCGTAAATGCCGCATCGGCATTCACCTCGTCGAACGCAACCGAAACTTTCTGCTCGCCGATTCGCACATCTACGATAACCACGAATACGGCGTCTTCTTCGATCGCTGCAATCTGCATCAGGCGATCATTCACGGCAATCATATCAGCTATAACAAACGAGGCGGCATCAAGACTCTCGACGGCGACGTGCATAACTTCCACATCACCGGCAACGATATCGAATACAATAACCGCCCGGGACTCGATGCCTCACCCAACGGCGAACCGACGGGTGGAGAAATCTGGTTCGAGTCGCCCAACGGTTCGATCAGCGAGGTGTCGATTTGCAGCAACACGATCCAGGCGACCGTGCAGCCGGGTGGGGCGAACATCCGCATCTGGGGTCCACCGGAACTTTCTCTCACGGGAGCCTGGTTGATTACGATCACCGGCAACGTGATCGGCAGCCAGAACCGTGGACTCGACCTCCGCCACGTGCGCCGCATCACCGTGACCGGCAATACGATTTACGATTCGCGAGACCTGTCGATGTATGCCGAGAATTGCACGAGTCTGATTTGCTCGGCCAATACGATTGCCTGGAGAACCGACGACGATTGGCCGACGAGCGATGGAATCAAGCTCGTCGGTTGCGACAATTGCATCCTCAGCAGTTTATCGGGAGAACGCATCGCCTCCGGGACCGCCGATGAAGGAGGAGCGATTTCCGTCGTCCGCTCGAAAGCGATCACCGTCAGTCAATGCATTCTGCTCGATAGCAACGTTCGCGGCATCGACCTCATCGACTGCGAACAATGCCAGGTCCAAGGCAACACGATCATCGATCGACGGACACCCGCGAAAATGCTGCAAGCAGTCCGCGTGCGGGGTGCGAGCAAAGGGAACCTCATTCAAGGCAACATCGTGTCGGGAGCGAGCGGGCAATTGCTCGATGTGGCGCCGGATACAGCCGTCGTGCAAGGGAATGTGGAGCAGTAGTTTGAACGATGGGGAGATCGGGAGTCAAAAATAATTCGGTTAGCCGCGACGCGAAGGGTTTCCGCAGCGGAGCGCGTTCCCTCATGAAAACATCAAATCACATCGCCTTCAAAGAGTGGGCCGTTGTCTGCCAGGCACTGAGGGCGGGGGCGCAGACGTTGTTCATTCGCAAGGGAGGCATCAGCGAAGGCCGCGACGGGTTTCGCATCAACCACGATGAGTTCTGGTTGTACCCCACGCAGTTTCATCAAGGGGACGAGGCGATCGTTCCTTCAGCGAAACCTTATTGGGAAGCGACCCGCGACAACGCTCCACCGGCGAATCAGGTTCCGATCTCGTTATACTGCACCGTCAGCGACGTGCATGAATTGGCCGACCTGGATTGTCTCCATCGACTTGCGGGGCTGCACATTCTCTCCGAAAAAACGGTCGAGCAGCGATTCCATTATCGCCAGCCTGGCGTCTTTGTGATCGTCGCTCGCGTCTACCGTTTGGCTGAACCATTCGACGTGACGGAAACGGCCACAATGGCAGGCTGCAAGAGCTGGGTGGAGCTGCCGGATGCGTTTTCAACGGCGGGTCTCATACCCGTATTGAGCGATGAAGATTTTGCAGAACTACGAGACGCAGTGCGGCGGATATTGTTTGAAACGTAATCGTTGGAAGCGAGTGCGCGTCGGGTGGGTTTTGTCCCACCATCCTCAGTTCATAAAATCCTCCAATTGCTTCACGAGTAACTTCCTGTACAATATAAGATAGGCCCGAATTTGGACCTTGGAGAATCGAATATGTCTTCGATAGAGATTACCCTTGTCATTTCCGATCAACTTGCGCGCGAAGCCACGGCGAACGGTTTATTGACACCCGAGTCGGTCGAGGAACTCTTGCGAGCCGAGTTGCGTCGACGCCGCGTCGATCATTTGTTTGAGTCTGCCGATCGACTTTCGTCCGTGGATTCACCGATGCTGAGCGAAGCCGAAATCGAATCTGAAATCAGGGTGGCTCGCGAGCAAAGGCGTTCGACGAATGCGAGTGATCGCTGATTCCAACGTCATCATCTCGGGGTTGTTCTGGCGTGGCCCACCAAGAGCGATTTTGGATGCAGCTCGCGAAGGCCGAATTGAACTCTTTACGAGTTATGCGCTTCTCGCTGAGTTGGAAGAAGTTCTGGATCGCACCAAGTTTGCGAAACATCTTGCGACAGCGAATACATCAGCACGGGAATTGGTGCTTGGCTATGCTTCGCTTGCCCGCGTTATCGTTCCTGATGCAGTCGAACCAATCATCATTGATGATCCGGATGACGATGCGGTTATTGCCTGCGCGATGACCGCCGAGGCCAGATTCATCGTTTCCGGCGACCGGCACCTATTGGCGTTGAGACGATACCATGAGATAGAAATTGTGACCGCCGCAGAATTGATGGCGGTATTGATTCCCTGACAAGCGGTTTTTGTTCACAACAACTGCATCTGCTTCCCCGGACAATTTTCTCCAACACGAATAATTTATTTCTCATTTATTCAACGCTAACCCTGGTCATGGCGTATGAATTGGTAAGCTCACATCAAGAATCACATCACGTCGGTTTGCGGACCACATCACCTCGGACAATAGGAGCCGGATCATGCTCATATTCTTCGCCGTCGTCAGCCTTATCCTTCTGGGAATCGTGAGTGTGATCTATCTGACGGAACCGGTGTCGATGACGGCCGTGTATGGTTTTCTCGGCTTGCTGATCCTGCTCACGATGTTCCCCCCTCTGATTGCCGCGTGGTTTTTCGCCTTCTTAATTGCCATTGCGTGCAAGACGGCGAACGTGCGATGGAGAAACTACGTTCTCTGTCATGCTCTCATTCTGGTTTTGCTGAATTCTCTGGGATGGTCTGACGTCATCAAGCAAATCCCTGAGATGCAAGAATTGAAAGCAACCTATCAGCCACAGGCGATTGATTCGCGATTACCGTACGAAACGGAAATACCAAATGTGGACGACGAGCGGACATCGACCGCCGATGCCCCTGACGCGAGGAGCGAACTGCTGATACAAACGGAGTCGGAAGTCTGGAGTCAACCCAACTGGGAATCGAAGCGCAGAACGCGCGGGTTGAGCACGCTGATGAGCCTTCACCAGGGGACCGTCTCGGAATTTCAGGTCGCCAACGGGTTCGGTGTCGGGCGCATGGGGGATATCCGTCCGCGAAAAGAATTCATCGATCTCCCCTCCCCGGGGCCGGTTAAACAACCCGAATGGACTCCCCCCCCATACGATCCTCTCGCATCGCCGCCACAGGAACTGGTGTTCGCGGATGAAAGCGTGATCGGTGCCGAGCATTCGAATCCACTCGCTCAAAAGAATGCCATTGCGTTCCATGTCGATCAAATCGTCAACTTCGCCAATGCCTCCGGCTTCGGATACGTCGATCGCGAACGCCGACAGATGATCGGGTTTCAATCGCACGGGTTTCGGACTCCTCCGCAATGGGCGAGCAAAGATCGCGATTCAAAAATGTCCTACGACATTGCCAGATTGGAACTCATCAGTCTGCTCAAACACACTCCCCCCGCGGCATATCTCTCAGACAACCTGCCGAGCATGGATGAACTGAAGTCCGATTCAGCACCCACGCGTAAACTCGATGAGTTCGAACAACAGGCAATCTCACGCCTCGAACAGGGCGAAGACCTGATCGTCGCCGAGGATCAACTCGGCCTGCGGATGGTCGGAGCGATTCGCGCGGTCGATGAATGTCTGCAATGCCATCGCGGCCGCGAGGGGAAACTGCTCGGCGGATTCACGTATCGCCTGAAACCGGCGAAATCTGAATCGGACACGAAATCATCCCCGGCAAAGAAGCCTGACATCCCCGACAAACAGAAGCCATTGACGTAACCCATCGGCTATACTGTTTCGCCGGTTATGATTGTACAATATCTCCGATGAACTTTTTGTAATTCAAGTCCGGAGATATCACATGAAAATCACTCGACAACTGCGGTTCGCTTTTGCTCTCATCACTTCTGTAAGTATTCCGCTTATTGCGTTCGCAGACGACGAACCGACGTTTGAAGGTTTCCCCAAAATCGGCGAGTATCGCCAGGCCGAACGGTCGCTCGAGGTCATCACCTCTGACGGCGTCAAGGGGGTGCTGCGGCCGAAATGGACGCGGGCCATGACCGACCTCGGCGGTTGGCCCTCGATGTTTCGCTTCAAGGGAGACATCTACTTCGTCTTCTATCACGGCGATGCTCACCGCTACAAACGCTTCGAAGCGACCGATAAGCTGAAGACGTATCGCAGTTCCGACGAAGGAATAACCTGGACCGAAGTCGCAAGTTGCCCGCCGAACGATCCGGCTAAGTTTCAGGGGACTCCTGAATTTCTTCCCGTCGGCGAGACGCTCTATTGCTACGACTTCAACGGCGAGCGGCAGATTCAGGTCCGCACGACAGATGACGGAGTCACTTGGAGCGAACCGCAAAACTGCTACAAGCCGCCGTTCTATTTCTGGGGTGCGATGTACGACCCTGCGACGAAGATGTTCTGGTGTCCGCCGCATGCGATTCCTCACGTCGGGAAATCGAGCGAACGGCAGATTCATCTGATCAATTCCGAAAACGGCATCGATTGGAAATTCGTGTCGCTCGTTGCCCCGTATGACAACGCCAGCGAATCGACGCTGAAATTCGATGCCGACGGCACGCTGACAGTTCTCATCCGCCGTAAGTACGGCACGACGAGCAACGTCGCCGTCGCGAAGCCGCCGTACCAGGAATGGAGCATCTCCGAGCGCCCTGTGATCGCCGAGGGGGAGCACTTCTTCGAGATCGCAGGCCAGACCTTCGTCGGCTCTCGCGCCTTATACCGCGGCGACGACAAGCGGGTGTTGGCGAACCCGAAAATCTTCGACGGCCGCAAAGCATACTCAACAATTTACCGCTGGACGAAAGACCGTGAACTCAAGGAATGGGCCGTCATGGAGAGCATGGGGGATTGCTCTTACCCGCATCTGGTCGAAACGCCGACGGAGATTCTCTGTGCATACTATAGCCAGCACGAGAACAAAGTCAGCAAGGCGTTCTTATGCGCTTTCGACAAGAAAGAGTTTTTGGCGGAACCGAAAGAGTGATTGTGTCTGAGACGATGTCTGGACCTTCGTCGCGTGTTTGCTGAAATACCTCTCGATGCCGCTGCGCTCTGTGGGGCGTACATGTTGGGATCTGGACTTACCCACAAATGGTGGGCGCCTTGAGAAGAGTGTAAACTCTGAGACAAGGAGCAGACATCATGAGTGGTTCACGACGGTCGTATACGCTGGAATTCAGACGCGAAGCGGTAG
>JBJXGP010000362.1:0-9513 GCA_046160425.1 Planctomycetaceae bacterium | reverse complement strand
GCCTACCAAGCGCACTACCACGAACAAGCCGCGCGTCGCTGAAAAAGAAGAAAAGTTGGATCGCAAAGGATAAGGCGACGGGTGCGTGATCTTCTGCGAATTCTGATTTCGCGAATCGCTCACTGATGTGAAAATATAAGACCCGTGATTCAGGTGAGTAACATCTCTGGATCACGGGCTTTTCTATGGTTTAATATCAGCTAAAAACGCGGCTCACAGAATCGCACGAATGGGTTGACCGGTGCTCAAAGGCATTGGCCGGCCGAATGCATCGGGGACGACCATGTCGTGAGCATAGCCGAGACAATGGAACAAAGTGGCCGCGAGATCCTGGGGTTCGAGTCGTCCTTCATGGGGATATCCGCCGATGGGATCGGAGGCCCCGTACACGACACCGCCTTGAATTCCCCCACCGGCGAGCGCGGTGGAAAACACGTGTCCCCAGTGATCGCGTCCGCCGTTCGCATTGATGCGGGGTGTGCGACCGAATTCCCCCATCAGAATCACGACGGTTTCTGCGAGCATTCCCCGCGTCTCCAGATCTTCCAGCAGCGAGGCGTAGGCATGATCCATCGGCGGCATCAGATCGTTCTTTAATCGGTCTGCATTTTTCGAATGGGTATCCCATGCCGGGTTGGAAGACGTGTCGTAATCCCAGCGCGTCCAGTTGACTTGCACGATGCGAACCCCCGCTTCGAGCATGCGGCGAGCGAGCAGCACGCTTTGGCCGAACCGGTTTCGTCCGTATCGGTCGCGGATTTCCTCCGGTTCCTGATCGAGATCAAAGACGCCTCGGGCATTCGTCGAATGCAGAAGTCCCAAAGCCTGCTGACTGACGAGATCCCAATCACGCATCGGCAACGAGGGAACGCTGTTCTGCCACTGGCGATCGGCCAGTTCCAGTAATGCGCGACGATGCTGCATGCGATCCGCTGTGATCTCGCCTGGCAAGTTGAGATCGGGAACGACAAAATTCGCATCGTTCGGATTGCACGTCAGCAGCCACGGATCAGCCTTGCGACCCAATCGACCCGCATCCTGTCCCGGCCAGACGATGCGGCCCGTATTCCAGATCTCTTCCGGAAGTCGCACCGCGGCGGGGATCGATGGGTTTTCGTGAGACAGCCGACTCACCAGCGCCGCAAGGCAGGGACCGTCATTCGGTGGTCCTGGAGTCGCGTTTTCATTGTTGGTCGGTATATGCGGGGTTCCGGTCAACATCCAGTATCCGCTCGATGAATGCGCGTTATCGTTTGTCGACATGGCTCGCAAGACCGCAATCCGGTCGGTCAACATCGCCGTGCGGGGCATCAGTTCGTTCACCAGCAAACCGGGGGTCACAGTCTGGATCGGCTGATAAGGCCCACGGATTTCAGTCGGGGCTTCCGGCTTGGGATCCCACGTTTCATGTTGGGGCGGACCGCCGAGCAGAAAGAGAACGATGCATCGTTTGGCAGTGGCATAAGGCGTTGCGAGAAAATCATTGTCCGCGTGAGCAATATTCGAACGGGGTGAAAACACGCTGCCTGAGTCGGGTTGGCCGGCGAAATACGCCCCTAACCCGCCAGTTGCGGCGATCCACTCTCTGCGTAAGAGGCCAGGCCGATTCGGAAGTGAGGGATTGAAGTCGGTCATGTCTCAACTTTGCCGCCCTTGAACCGGTTGTTATTGGAGTTGGCGATCAACGAATAAACATCGGTCGTGCGTATGAGTACATTGAGTCATCGAATTCACCTTGACCACACATATTATTATTTTAGCATATGAGGCTGACGCTCCGGAAGATTAACTCACAAAATGCACATCGATTCCGGCACATCGGACGAACCGGTTCCTATGAAGGCGTCCGAAAAAAATTCACACGGGAGCTTTGCCGAAACTAAACACTGGATTTCGCGAAGAAATTTGCGAATTGAGCGGGATATGAGCTATAATGCCGAGACTATTCACAAGCACTTCAACTGACGAACTTCTCGTGATCCAAGTTATGTCGTGGAATGACTTGAAACCCCGTCGCCATCGGACACCGGTTTCAAGACCGTAAGTCATGCTCTGCGAATTTACTTTGAAAGGAGTCCCTCAGATGGCGACCGATGTACTGGAATGTGGATTGGTGACGATTGGCGTGGCAGCGGGTCGAATCTGGCAATACTTGAATGAGCATGGTCCGATGTCGATCAGTCGATTAGTGAAAGACCTCGACTTGTCGCGGGATAGCGTCATGCAGGGAGTGGGCTGGCTGGCGCGAGAAGACAAGATCTATTTTCAAGAAGGTCCGCGCAGCAGGCTGGTGGGATTGAAGTAAAAAAATCGTTTCTGAATTGAACTGAGGTCCGAAGAAGCCGGCTGTATGTCTGACTTTATCAGAGCGCGATCGGCAGATGTGATCTTGTGACGATCGGTGAGTTGAGTTATTCCTGAAGGGGCCTGACAGATGACCGATGCAGTACCGAGAGAGCCGATGCTTGACGAAGCGAAAAAGCTGGTCCGCGCGGGAGAGCTTTCCCAAGCCATCGACTTGTTCAAGAAGATTTTAGAAACCGACAATCGCCACATGGCCGCGCACGAAGGTCTGGCTGCGGCCTATTACATGCAAAAATCCTATGCAGACGCAGCGACGCATTTTCAAAAGGTCGCGATGCTCGATCCCCGTAAGGGGACGGCGTTGATCAATCTGGGGGCGATTTACAATCGCATGGGTGATTTCCAGCAGGCGGTGATTGCCCTGCGAAAGGGACTCGCCAAAGAGAAAAAATCAGCGGAAGGATACTACAATCTGGGGATCGCCCATAAAGGGCTCAACCAGTTGAGCATGGCAGTCTCTGCCTATCGCGAGGCGCTCCGGCTCGATTCCGAAATGGCGGAAGCGTATCAGAATCTCGCGAACGTCTATCTCGAAATGGGAAATCATGCAGCGGCGATCGCCAATTATCATCGAGCGCTTGAAATCCGTCCCGATTTCGAGAGGGCCAAGCGGGGACTCGAAAAAGTCCAACAGATGAACGTCAAAGCCAAGGAAACGGCAAACCCGTTCGGTCGTCTGGTCGGCGAGGGGCCCTCTATGCAAAGGTCGTCCAGAAAACTCGATCGCGAATTGAGCGATGAAGAACGCTTTCGCGATCGCATGGCCTTGAACGAAATCACGACTGAAATCATTCTCGAAACCGGCAAATGGCGGGAACAGATTCAACAGGAAATCGAATCCAGTCTCGGCGGGTTGCATCGCGTCATCACACAGGACGATCCCCCACCGTTCGTATTGAATAAAATGCACGCTTCGCTTCAGCAGTCGCTCGACAATTTTCAGGTGATGCGAAAAGGCGTCAAACGGAAACTTCTCGAATTGCGCGCACATGAAGAACTGATTCTCGCATCGACGTTGATTCCCCCTGCTTGATGACGTCGTCTCAGCAACAGTCCCTCGATCTCGACGAAAGCGTGCGGTCGTCGTTCGTGAATTTCATTCACGGGCGTTTAACGTGTTGCTGACGTTGAGACTCCCGTCGCGCGCGATCAGGGCCGTCACCGCACCTTGCTTGAGCGTCGAATGTATCGCCGCTCTATCTCCATAGATGTCGCGCAACTTCCGCGTCGTGTCATGATGTCCGTGGCTTACGATGACGTATTCCGGTTGAGCCCACGTCGCCAGGGCCGTCGAATTGGCCGCGAGACTGCCGTGATGAGGCGAGAGCATAACGTCGCACGGCCATGATTTCTGTTCGAGCAGTTCGTCGAGTCCGCGATCGGCGATGTCGCCGGTCAACAGAATCCGACGACCGGCGTATTCAATGCCGAGAACCAGACTGCTGGCATTGTCGCTATCCCACTCCATTGTGCCGGCCGGATGCAGCACTTCCAGCGTCACGTCGGGATCGATCATCAGGCGATCCCCCCGCTGAAGCAGTTTGATCGGAATGCCCTCTTCGCGTGCCGAGGAGCAGATCTCCTCAATGCCAGGTTGTGCGAAATCGACGAATTCTTGCGGGCAGGCAATTTGACCGACGGGAATCGTCCGCAGCAGTTCAGGCAGCGCGTTGTAGTGATCGACATCCGTGTGAGACAGAAGGATCAGATCGATTCGCGGATGATGCCTTTCGCACAAGGCAGACAGAACCGCATACGATGCTCGTCGACCGTCATGCAGCGAACCGGCATCGTAGAGCACGTGGCCACCGTTCGGCAAATCGATCAGAATGGCACAACCGTGACCGACCGACAAGAAGGTGCAGCGCAGTTTTTCTTCGGAACTCGCCATCCATCCACCCGCCAGCCCAGTCGAGATCCATAAACCGAAACTGTAGAGAACCCACTTCAGCTTGAAACGGCGAATCGGCGACCAGACAAATTGCGCGAGCAACGCGTAAAACACGCAGAGCCAGATCCAGCCCGGACCCGGAGCATAAAAATGGCCGGCCTGAACCTGGCTGGCACCGTCGACGACGGCCATGAGCGCACTGATACCCCAATCAAGTGCAGTGCCGAAGAGCACTCCTCCCCACGGAATCACCAAGCCGAAGATCAGCAGTAAATAACCGGCCCAAAGCGTCAGGACGACCAGCGGATTCAGCGGTACGCCGAGCAGCAGTCCGACGGGAGAGATGATGTGAAATGTCCCCAGGATGAGAGGAGTCGTCACCGACCAAACGACGGTGGAAACCAGATAGCTGGCGGCGATCAGGCGAATCGCTTGCGTCCACGATCGGCGAAGTACCGACGTCCGTTCGAGATTCATCAAGTGCGGCTCGGCCGGCTGCATGATCCGCAGCGCGAGCGGTCCGCACAGGATCATCCCTGCGACGGCGAGAAACGACAACTGCGCGCCGATATCAAAGAGTTCGAGCGGATTTCGCAACAGGACGATGAACGCCGACAGTCCCCAAGAATTCGCGGAGTTGACGTGTTTCCCCTTCCAGATGCTAATGGCAAAGACGGTCGTCAGAATGCACGCACGCATCACTGATGCTTGTCCGTTAGTGAGCGCGGCGTAGCCCCAGACGATGGCCAGCAACACCATTGCAGAATTGGAAGTCGACAGTTTTATGATGCGGGCACAGCCCCAGATCAATAACCCTAAAATGGCCAGATGCAAGCCTGAAATCGCCAGAATGTGCATCGAACCGGTCACGCGAAACGCCTGTTGCACGTCGAAAGGCAACGACGTGCGGTCTCCTAAAAACAGCGACTGAGCCACCGGTGCGGTTCGGGGGGAAAGCGTGCGCTGAAAGAGTTCGCGGTACGACTCTCGCAATCTGCTGCGCAGTTTTCCCGGAAGATCGATCCATGCCTTGCCGGCCGTCGAATGAACGGTCTCGGGATGATCGGTCGTCACGACGGCACGAATCATGCGGCTGCGCAGGTAATGAGCATAGTCGAATCCGCCGGGGTTTCGCCGTTCCGTCGGTTTCGTGATCCAGCCGAGAACCCTAATGCGATCGCCTATGGCCAGTTGAGGGTACGCTCCTGAAATTTCAAATCGAACGAGTCCATTGACCGGGATCTCATCGTCATCGGTTGCGATCGATTCCGTGCGCAGCGTGCAGACGAGCCGTTCCTGCGGTGGAAGAACCGACAGCGACGTCAGCGGCTGTCCGGGGATGATTTCAGGCTCGGTGTGTACAGTCCCAGTCAAGCGAATCAGCCGGCGATCGTTTCTGGCAAACAGACTGATATCGTCAGCATCGCCAGTCGACCAGAACAGATGGTGATGTGCTCCGCCGAGAAATCCGATGCAAAGCATCAGTGCGAATGCCGCGGTCGACAATCGACGCAGGTTAAATGTGACCAACCAGCCGAGCCATGCCGACAACGCCAGCCCTATCCAGGAGGTCAGCGGCAAATCGAGCCAGCGATCGCCAATGATCCCACCGGCGAATGCGATGAATGCCGTGATCGCCGGGGCGGCTCGGCTTCGGTTCGCAGTCTCGGAGCCTCGATCGTTCGGAAACATGGCATCCAACGCACTGAGGGGAAGTGAATTAACGCGACCTCAATGGTCGCATGACACTTTGCGAATCGTGTCGATTCAGGGCTTTTGAAAATGAACATGCACCTGATTGTGCATCGTGTACAAGCGAAATTGCCCACCGTCGTGGACGAGAATTCCACTCGATTTGTTGTCGGCAATCGGGAATAGCGGATTGCCGGAATACTTTTTCCAATGGATCAGATCATCGGAGACCGCGATATTCGTGCTCCACAAACTCGGCTTCTTATCGTTCGCGGCACCGTGAAAATAGGCGTAATACCGACCCTTATGCTTGACGATCTGATTCATGGCGATCATGTCGCGATCGTAGTATTCGGGTCCGGGAGCAAGCACCGGCTCATCTTGCACGTTGGTCCAGACTTTCATGTCGTTCGATGTCGCCAGCCATACGCCCAAATCGCGACGTTCGTAAAACAGGTACCATGTTCCCTCTTCGTGCCAGGCGGCCGGTGTCCCGTATGGTCCAGGGGGAATCGGCTCTCCATTCTTCAGTCGAACATCGAGTGTTCCTTCGCGATGCCAACGGACGCCGTCGGTCGACGTGAGCAATTGAGCCTGATCCATGGCCCCTTCGGCAAACATGTAGTACGTCTCATCGAGTTTGACGACCATCATGTCTTCGACCCAATGGTCTTTGTAGATTGGATTATCGGGGCGCGGGGTCCACGTCAGTCCGTCCGGGGACGTCGCGAGTCCCAGCATCTTGGTCCCCTCGCGCGTGCCGTCGTAGCCGGTGTACCACATCTTGTAGCCGTCGTCTTCTTTAAGGATGAAGCCGCGCTCGCGGATCTTGACATCCCAATGTCCTTCCCCTTGAGCGGCAAAAATGGGGTTCTCTTTTGCTGGTGTAAAGCAGACCAGCTCCGGCGGAAAGTTATCGTCTTCCGCTCTTGTCGATGAAGGACATACCAGCAAACCGACGATCCATAAGAAAACGATCAGCGAGCCGATTCGCGCGAGGCGACGATGAATGTGAACATGGCTGCGGTGGTCGCTCATGGAATGGACTTTCAAAATCGTGAATTCGATTGATGCTCTCACTTCATCTTTAGAAGTTGCTCGTGCCGCTGTTTCTGCCGGGCTTCGATTTTCTCAGTCGAGACTTCGGGAATCGCATGGATCAGCCGCTTCGTGTATTCCTCGCGGGGATTGGCATAAATCAGATCCGCCGGGCCATATTCCACGATTTTTCCAGCATTCATCACCGCCATCATATCCGACATGAATTTCACGACGCTCAGATCATGACTGATGAAAATGTACGTGAGCTGATGCTTCTCTTGCAAGTCCTTGAGCAGGTTGAGCACTTGCGCCTGGACGGAAACATCCAATGCAGAAACCGATTCATCGCAGATGATGAATTCGGGTTCGACCGCCAGTGCGCGGGCCACGCCGATGCGTTGTCGCTGTCCGCCGGAAAATTCGTGCGGATATCTCCGCAAGTGTTCGACTTTCAATCCGACTTCTTCGAGCAATTGGGCCGCCCGTTCCTGCCGGTCTCGGCGCGATGTTCCGATCCGATGCACTCCCATCGCCTCAGTCAGCATCGCCTCCACCGTCATGCGCGGGTTGAGCGAACTGTAGGGATCCTGAAAGATGATCTGCATCTTCCGGCGTAAGTCCTGTAGCTCCGTTCCTTCCGCATCGCGAACATGCAGATGCTGGTACACCACGCTGCCGTCGGTAATCGGGATCAGGCGAATGAGGGCACGACCGCATGTCGTCTTGCCGCAACCCGATTCGCCGACCAGTCCGAGCGTTTGGCCTTTATAGACGCGAAAGCTGATGCCGTCGACAGCTTTCACATATCCGACAGTCTTGCGCAGGATCCCCTTGCGGATTGGATAGTAGACCTTGAGATCATTCACGACCAGCAGCGGTTTTGTATTAGGCTCGATCGTCGTCGTTCCCTCGGGAAAATCGCTCGCCTTCCATTCGTAACCCTGCTCTTTTATCTCGTGAATCGGCGAGAGCAAGCGGCTGCGTCCACGACGAATCAGTTTTTCCATCTCGGCATCGCTCAGCGATTTCTCGATCACTTTGATCTCGCCGTTGGCCTCGGTCTTCATTTCCATGAAGTCCGCGACCGTCGGCAGGCGGCGAAACGACGACGCCAGTTTCGGCCGGCAGGCGATGAGCCCTTTCGTATAGGGATGTTTCGGATTCTTGAAGATTGACAACGCATCGCCGTGTTCCACGATCTTGCCGTGAAACATGACGGCGACGTCGTCGGCGAGTTCGGCGATCACACCGAGATCGTGCGTGATGAACAACACCGACATGCCGCGTTCATCGCGCAGCTTGCGGATCAGATCGAGAATCTGTGCCTGAATCGTGACATCGAGCGCGGTCGTCGGCTCGTCGGCGATGAGCAGCTTGGGGTTGCAACTCAAAGCCATCGCGATCATCACGCGCTGCTTCTGTCCGCCGGACATTTCGTGCGGGAAGCTGTCGATCCGCCGCTCGGGGTCCGGGATGCCGACCTCTTCGAAGAGCTTGATCGTTTTCAGGCGGGCTTCTTCTTTCGTCACTTTCTGATGGAGCAGGATCGCTTCCATCACCTGCCAGCCGACGCGGTACACCGGGTTGAGCGACGTTCCTGGTTCTTGAAAGATCATGCTGATATCTTTGCCGCGGATATCGCACATTTCACTGAGAGGAAGTTTGACCAGATCGCGGCCGAGAAACGAAATTCGTCCCGCTTCGATGCGAGCCGTCAATTCCGGCAACAGTCGCATGATCGTGTAAGAGGTGACCGACTTCCCCGACCCCGACTCGCCGACCAACCCCAGCGTTTGTCCCGGCTTGAGTTTCAACGAGATGTCATCGACCGCCTTGACGACCCCCGCTTCCGTGCGGAAGTAAGTCTTCAAGCCGTCGATTTCAAGAATCGTATCCGTAGCTGAGGTCATCAAATCCCTCCCTGGTTATGTTGATGGAACACTCCCCATCTCCCTATCCCCCCATCGCTCTGTCTCTATGTCTTCTTCAAGCCAGCGACTTGAGCGGGTTATCCCGGTTTTCGAGCGGGAATGTCACGGGTTTCCCTTGCCGGTGCGATTCAAAGATCGCGGAGATCATTTCGATCGTGTAGCGGGCATCGTACATGCTGCACTTGGGCTGCGCGTCGGTGTCAAAGCACGAGATCAGATCGTGAACGGCGGCGATGTTTCCCCCTTCGAGTCCGGGGCCTCCTTGAGTTTCCGGCACGCCGACTCCCTGGGAGGAAATCTTCTCCCAGCCTTTTCCGGATCGGCCCGGCGACCAGGAGGAGTCTCGCAGAATGAACGCCGGGGTGAGATAGCCGGTGAAAAATTCGATGACCCCTTTCGAGCCGAAAATCTGCAAGCCAAAGCGCGACGGTGCCCCCGCCATTCCGCGCGTCGATGCGATGTAACCGGTCACGCCATTGGGGAGTTGATAACGTCCGGTGATCGAATCGCCGGCCAGCGGGCCGATCCCTTCGTTTCCTTCGGCGACGTCGGCGGAAGTAACGAGATGTCCTTTGTTCCAGACCGAGGCATAAC
>JBJXGP010000361.1:0-15654 GCA_046160425.1 Planctomycetaceae bacterium | reverse complement strand
ACCGCCCCGGCCGCAGCTACGAACGCGAGGCCTATTCCAAACGTCCTAAATCAGATCAATTCAAAATACGAAAAAGAAAATCCATTGATGAAACCTAAAGTAAGTGCCATTGGGCGGAAGCCCCTGGAATCGGAGTCATTGGATCGACAAGCCCCAGAGGGGCGACAGAGAACCCTCTCCTGAATATCAATGTTTTGAGAATAAATCGTCTGTCACCCCTTCGGGGTTTTGCATCACGTGCGGATGAATTCCAAGGGCTTCCGCCCTTGGCTATTCACTTTCACCCCTCCGGGGTTAAGAAATTCCTTCACGGTGTTGCCAACGATATCTGCTTTCTGATCTATTCCCCCATCTGCGGGAAAATACATTTTGGATGCAATGAACACCACTCCCCTGCTCCGCATGTCGGGCATTCATAAACGCTTTGGCTCCACGCAAGCGCTCGCGGGGGTCTCGCTGGATGTCTTCGCAGGGCGGGCACTGGCTTTGGTCGGCGAGAACGGTGCCGGCAAAAGCACGCTGATGAAAATTCTCAGCGGGGCTTACCTTCCCGATGGCGGTCGGATGCAGCTCGGCGATCGCGAGTACGCCCCCGCCGGTCCACTCGATGCCCGACGGGCGGGTGTCGCGATGATTTATCAGGAGTTGAATCTCGCCCCCGATCTCTCCGTCGCCGAGAACATCATGCTCGGGCAGGAGGTGACGAAATTCGGCTTCGTGCAGCGCAAGGTGCAACGGGCGCGCGTGAGGCAGGCGCTCGAGTTATTGGGGCATCCGGAACTGAAGCCCGATGTTCCGGTGCGGAAACTGTCGGTCGCCGTGCAGCAACTCGTAGAAATCGCCCGCGCTCTCGTGATGGATGCGCGCCTGATCGTCTTCGATGAACCGACGAGTTCGCTCACGCAGCGCGACGTGCGGCACCTGTTCGAAGTGATCCGCCGACTCAAAGCCCAGGGGATCGGCATCATCTACATCAGCCATTTTCTCGAAGAGACCCGCGAAGTCTGCGACGATTACGTCGTGCTCCGCGACGGCTCATCAGTCGGCGACGGAAAACTCGCTGACGCGACGCAGGAACATCTGATTTCGCTGATGGTCGGCCGCAGCGTGACGGAATTGTTTCCGCAGATCCCGCACACCATCGGCCGGCCGTTACTGACGGTTCGCGGCTTGACGGGCAAGAGTTCGATCGGCCGGAAGTCTCCGCAAGATGTTTCATTCGATCTGCATCGGGGAGAGATCCTCGGCATCGCGGGACTGGTGGGAGCCGGGCGAACCGAGTTGTTGCGGGCGTTGTTCGCACTCGATTCTGTTCGAAGTGGAAATATCAAGATCGCTGAGATGACTCCGCCGGGAACTCCGTGCGGGCGGATTCAGAACGGCATGGGATATGTCTCCGAAGATCGCAAAGGTGAAGGGCTTGCACAATCGCGGTCGATCGCCGACAACATGACGTACAGCCGACTCGCACCCTATAGCCGATTCGGCTGGTTGAACTTGAAACCCCGGCAACGTGCCGTCAAGTCGTGGATGGATCGCCTGCGCATCAAGGCCCGTTCGCAAGAGCAGTTCGTCCAGGATCTTTCAGGAGGGAATCAACAGAAAGTGGCGATCGCCCGGCTGCTGCACCAGCAGGCCGAGATTCTCCTGCTGGATGAGCCGACGCGCGGCATCGACGTCGGGACCAAAGTCGAGATTTATCGTCTGATCGGCGAGCAAGCCGCCGAGGGAAAATGCGTGCTGTTCGTCAGTTCGTACATGCCCGAGTTGCTGGCGGTCTGCGATCGCGTCGCCGTCATGTCGCGCGGCGAACTGCGCGAGATCCGCCCGGCGGGTGAATGGACCGAAGCGGAAATCCTAAAGGTCGCGATCTCTTCGAGTGCGGACGAAGGTTGAAGATTCCGTCGCGATCCGCGATAAACGAATGGCAAACAGATATCTATCGCGAATTTGTAGGAGTACAGGCTTCAGCCTGCTCAGGACAGCCTGAAGCCGAATGGCACTTGGTTAGCACTCGGCGCGATCACGGCGCCATCTTTCGAAGTCGCCTTCAGCGGCGAAAGCCGCGCCAGCATGTAGCCGTGGGCGTCAAGCCCACGGAGAAAGGTGAGTTATTGAAAACGGAGCCGCGAATGCGGCGGCAGGAGATCCAAGACACCCCCCAATCGCTGCCGCCGCTTTCGCGGCTATGCTATGCTGTCCTGAGATGAGTCTGCATTCCATGGGCTGACGCCCACGGCTACATGCTCCGGCCGCTCTCGCGGCCATTTGCGATGTCACATACATGCACGTCACCGTTTTTGTAGACGAACTTTAGATTTAACCAAGTGCCATTCGCCTGAAGGCTGGACTCCAACGAGTCCATCTTCTCAGGTGCGCGAACAAACTTGAACAGCGGCGAGCCATCCGTGCTGAATTCACATATCCATGAACCGACTCCTGCACCGATATCAACCGCGCCGGCCTCATCGTCGTGGCGGGTCGGCAATTGGCTGGGTGGGTTGCTCGGTCCGTTTCTGGCGCTCGGAGCCGTATTCCTGTTCTTCGCCGTCGCCGACCGCATGGTCAACGACAATCCGAATTTCACCTCCGCTCGCAATCTGCGGACGATGACCGCGCAAACGGCGAGCGTCGCCGTCGCGGCGCTGGGGATGACGTTGATCATCATCTCCGGCGGGATCGATCTTTCGGCAGGGACGGCGCTCGCCTTGAGCGCGACGGTGCTGGCGTGGTGTCTGCTCAACGACGTCGCCGTCCTTTGTATGCAGGGGGATAATCTCGTCGGAGTTCAGCAGCAACTCAACGAAACATCGAATGAGATCTCAAGAGAAAAACGAAAGCCGAGCGGCGAGCGACTCGCTGAACTCGAACGGCGATTGACGGAGTTAAAGGAAAGGCAGACGCATCTCAAAGAGTTGACCCCGCGATACAAACATGTCAGCGCGGCGATGGCGCTCGCGGCGGCGTTATTGACCGGCTGTGCGACGGGGTTCCTGAATGGATTTCTCATCAGCACGCTGCGCGTGATCCCGTTTATCGTCACGCTGGGGACGATGACCATGTATCTGGGGTTGGCGAAGATCATCGCGAAAGAGACGACGGTGCGGCCAAATGTCATCGAGCAGGTGCCGCAATGGTTGATCGAAATGACGAGTGTGAGATCCGATGCGCAGTGGTGGGGCTTCCCGAGCGGCGTCTGGTTTGTGCTGCTGATGTCGTGTCTGCTCTCGCTCCTGCTACGCTACACGGTCTTCGGCCGGCATATCTTCGCGCTCGGCTCGAACGAAGCGACGGCGCGGCTGTGCGGCATCAACGTCACGAGAAACAAAATCGCCGTGTACGCGCTCGCGGGCCTGTTTGTGGGGATCGCTGGCATCTATCAGTTCAGCCGGCTGGCGAGCGGCAACCCGACGTCGGGGCGAGGGATGGAACTCGACATCATCGCCGCTGTCGTGATCGGCGGCGGGAGCCTGAGCGGCGGGCGTGGCTCAGTCCTGGGAACGCTCACCGGAGCCACGATCATGGCGGTGATCGGCAGCGGCTGCGTGCAGTTGCAACTCAATCAGCCTCTCAAGGATATCATCCTCGGCGTGATCATCGTCACCGCCGTCGTCGTCGACCAGATGCGCCAACGCCGACTGCAAGGGGGCTGAGCGAGCATCACGATTCGCGAAGCTTATGCCCCAGCGAAAACACGAGAATGGCGACGATCGTTAACGCGGGCATGAGGATCAGGCGAAACCCGAAGTTCAATTGCCAGATGATCAAAAGCGGCAGGAATCCCATCGCGAGCATTTGCAACAGGTAGCCGATCTGCTGTTTCATGACGGCAATTGAACCCCTCGTTCCCAAGCTCCGCTTGGGAACGCAAGTCTTCGAAGCTCCGCTTCGTCTTGTTCGCAGAGACCGGCGACACTCGGGCACATCGCGGCGCACTCTACTTCGTTTTGATCTTACTCGCCGGGATGTCGATGACTTTGAGGTCGGTCAATTTATCCGTTTCGACATTGACTTTGAATTTTCGTTCGACGTAGCCGATGCTTTCCTGCCAGATGATGAATTCATGTTCGCCGACGGGTAATTTTTCGATTTTGAAGTTACCCTTCTCATCGGAGACCGCGGCGTAGGGGTGATCGAGAATCAGCCAGTACGCGCTCATCCAGGGATGAATGTCGCATTTGATCTGCGTCGGCAACTTTTCCGTCATTTTGTGCTGAACTTTGATTCCCGTGCGGTCGCCCGCTGCGATGAGAAAGTTCGTCGATTGATTGCGGAGCGGGTACGTGTGCGTGTTGTGGGCGATGGCATCGTCCGACTTCACGAGAACCGCCTGATCGGTCCGCACGAACATCGCATGTGGGATAAAATGACATCCTTTCTGATCGAAGACCACTTCTTTTTCAGCGCTCTCCTTCAAATCCGGATGGACCGATTTCGCCTTCGCCAGGTAGATGAAGACGTTGGCGACCCCTTTGGTCTCCGCATCGACCACGACGTCTTCTGCATGAAGATCGTCCGCCGCGCAGACCTTTGCATCTTTCACCGCGGCGTCACCCTTGGCGATCAGGAGTTTCGCTTTCGGCAACTCCCCTTGAAGGACGAACTGGCCGGTGATGTCACCGTAACCATCTTCGGCCGAGGCCGGAGCAGCCCAGACGGCGACGGCGCACAGCAGCATCGCCGGGACGAACAGTTTGCAATATTGACCGAGCTTTAACATCGTAGACTCCTCAATCGTGATCTCATGGAGACGAACTGAATTCAGGTGTGAGCAGGATTGCCGGCAGCCTTCAAGCCTCCGAGCATCGGACGCTCTAGAGGAAATGTATCCCTGTCCGGTTCGCGAGGCAATGCGTTACGCGATGTTGAACAAAGGTTTCCCGGTTTTGAGAACCTATTTTAGCGTGATCGCCGGGATTTTGCCATTTCCGAGACGGACGCAACTGAATTTGTACCCGTCACGCCGCTTTGTTATGCAGCGACGCCGTATCGGCTTCGACGAGCGAATCCGGCAGTTTCAACGTTGAGGTCTGCCGATCGAGCACACGCCGGGCGTAAACGTCGCGAATGAATTCTGGAAAGACCATCCACTCCTGCGGATTGCGATTCCAGGCTTCGGCAAGTTTGCGGAAGAATTTCATTTCGAATTGGCTGACGATCAGATCCTGCACATGTTGAATAGGGTCGATATCGCCTTTCGACCAGGGTCGCGGACACAGCGAATATTGAGGGTGGCCTCCGTCGCGGGCGGAATTCGGTATATCGTACAACACCGCCAGTTCAGACGTCTCGTTCAACTGCGCAGGAAACGTGCGGCAGGTTTGCGGGCGATGGTCGTAGACTCCGCAGTGAGCCGACCCTAACGGCCGATCGGCATCCGCAGGGAATTCTTTCAGGAATCCGCATCGTGTTACGCCGGGATGCAATGAACTCGCCTCATGCTTGAGGCAGATGACGAACGGCGTGGCGGGTTCATCGGGGAAGTAAAAGTGCGGAGCCTGCTGTTGTGCGATTCGATGATCGTGATCGACCCAGCGGCAACCGAAATCCCAGAACGTCATCTCCGTCCGCGATTCGAGGCGAATGATGTCGGCGCCGGTCAGCGGGACGGCAAATGCGCGGCAACATCCTGAATGGCAACCTTCACAAATACCCATCATGCTCCTTCATCAGAGGCAGTCTCGGTGCGGTAATCCTCCATATCGATCGAGTAAGACAATTGATGCAGTCGAATTCGACGAACCGATTCGAACTTGTACATCGCGTATGCGTTACGTAAGACGGGTCGCCTTGATAAATCGGGCAGACTTTTCCGCTCGCGAAGAATTTAAGGAGGCGACCGACTTCTTCGCCGCTCGTCCTCTCTTTTCGCTTCAGAATGTATCGATTGTAGCGAACACTCCGAAAATATCGCCGCTCTTCACCGATACGGCCCGGTGACAACCGGAATGATTCCTCCATCCGTTACTTCCCATCCGACTGTTAATCACAGATGAACTGGTTTAATCGGCTGTTGAGGGTGCCACGGGTGGCTCGTCCACCCGTGTTTTTCCGATGAACTACCACTTCACTGCCGGGCAAGCCGGCAGTGCCACCCATTTTCAACGAGATGCTAATCGGTTCGCGCTGCGCCGGGTGAGGAACAACGATGGGTCTCTGGAGTTGGTTGCGTCGTCCGCAGAGGCGATCACGATCCGATTCGCGCGTTCACATCCGTGTCGCCGCGATCGTCGAAGCATTGGAGACCCGACTCGCGTTGTCGGCGACGTCGGACGATCACGAAGTCGCCGAGAAATCGATGACCGTTGAGGATGCCTCGACCTCGTTGCTCGTCGATCTTCAGTCGTATGCGGCATCGCGCGTCCTCGTCCAGTTTCGCGATACGACATCGACGGTCGAAATCGATCGCCTGCTCTCGCGGTACGCAGAACATGTCACCCAACTGACGGCCTTGCAGATCTACAGCGTCGATCTGCGGGAGGGCGTTTCCGTCGAACAGGCGTTGAGCGGGTTCCGCAGTTCGCAGGCTGTCCTCAATGCCGAACTCGATTATCAATTGCGGCTCGACGCCGTTCCCGTTCCCAACGATTCGTTCTGGAACGACCTCTGGGCCTTGAATAATACCGGCCAAAACGCGGGGACATTCGACGCCGACATCGATGCCTACGAAGCCTGGTCGACGACGACCGGGAATCAGAATCTGATCGTCGCCGTGATCGATACGGGGATCGATTACCTGCATCCCGATCTCGCCGCCAACATCTGGACGAACGCCGACGAAATCGACGGCAACGGCATCGACGACGATGCGAACGGATACATCGACGATCGTCACGGCTATGATTTCGCCAACAACGATGCGAATCCGATGGATGACAACGGACACGGCACGCACGTCGCCGGTACGATCGGCGCCGTCGGCAACAACGCGCGGGGAGTCATCGGGGTTGCTCCCAAAGTGCAGTTGATGGCGCTCAAGTTTCTGACCGCAACGGGAACGGGTTTCGTCAGCAACGCCGTGCGGGCGATCGACTATGCCGTCGCCAACGGGGCAAAAATTTCGAACAACAGTTGGTCGGGGGGCGGGTTCTCGACGTCGCTGTTTCAGGCAATCACGCGGGCGAAAGAGGCCGGCCATCTGTTCGTCGCCGCCGCGGGGAACGAGGGCATGAACGCGGAAACCTCTCCCGCATATCCCGCCGCGTACAATCTCGACAACGTGCTGTCGGTCGCTGCCACCGATCGCAACGATCTCGTCGCTTCGTTCTCGAATTATGGGATTTCATCGGTCGATCTCGGTGCTCCCGGAGTCAGCATCGTCAGCACCTATCGCAATGCGCAATATGCGATCGGCAGCGGCACGTCGATGGCGGCTCCGCATGTGAGCGGTGCTGCCGCCCTCGTCTGGAGTATTCATCCCGAATGGAACTACGAGCAGGTGATCGAGCAAATCTCCGGGACGGTCGACCCGCTGCTGAGCCTGTCGAATCTAACATCGACCGGCGGTCGGCTGAATGCCGCCAATGCCGTCGGGTCAGCGGTGTTTGCGACCGACGATTATGGTGGCGACCGTTCCACCGCACCCACTCTAACGATTGACTCTCAAGTCGGCGGACGAATCGAAACTTCGGGCGATCAGGATTGGTTCCGGCTCGATGTGAATTCCGGCGATGCCATCGAATTCTCGTTGAGAGGGATCACGCTCGATGACGTGCAGTTCCGTTTGTACGGCGCGACGAACGCGAGTTTGATCCATGACTATGCGATCTCCGCCGGTACGCTCGGCAAATGGACCTGGACTGCGGATCGAACCGGGCCGGTTTACGTCGCGATCGCTTCCTCCGATAACCTGGGGATGTATCGACTCGCGGCGAGCCACGTCAATGTCCCTCCCATCCTGCAAGATCGCGTCTTCACCCTCGCCGAGAACAGTCCCGTCGGGACCGTCATCGGCACCTTGACGGGGTTCGATCCGAACGACACGCTGCATTACACGATCGTCGCCGGTAACGAGGCCGGCATTTTCAGTCTCGATCCCGCAACCGGTACGCTAAAAGTCCAGAGTTCGACGCCGCTCGATTTCGAATCGCAATCGTCGCTCGTCCTGAACGTCAGCGTGAGCGATGCGGCGGGACTCAAGGATACCGCGACGGTGACGATCCGCCTGTCGGACGTCAACGAAGCCCCGCGGCTGGACGATCTCA
Source organism: Planctomycetaceae bacterium (assembly GCA_046160425.1). Lineage (GTDB taxonomy): Bacteria > Planctomycetota > Planctomycetia > Planctomycetales > Planctomycetaceae > JAQCEJ01. The sequence continues at coordinate 7,450 of JBJXGP010000361.1, read as the reverse complement.
CTTATCGCATGATGGGGAACACGGCGAATGGGACGCGGCTCCTCCAATTGCAGGCCTCCGACCCTGAACCGGGACAACGGCGAACTTACTCGCTCGTCGCACAAATATCATCGTCGGCGATCGTCTCTCACTTTTCGATCGACACTGCCACCGGGTGGTTGAAGCTCGATTCATCAGCCGCCGCGCTGATCGCCAGCCAGTCGGCGATTGAACTCACCGTTCGCGTCACCGATGAATTCGGCCTGTGGGATACGGCGACGGTCCGCATTCTGCCGGCGGTGTATTGGGAAGAACAGATTCTGCACGTTCAAGGAAACAACGTCGCCGAGGACTTTTTGATCCGCTCGCTCGAAGGGGATTTGCTCGTCACGCGCAGCGGCATCACCGATCGCATCGATCTCAACGGGCAGCCCGCAATCGTCTTTCTCGACGGCGCGGGGGGAGCCGACAAGCTCACGATCGTCGGCACGGCGGCGAACGAAACGGCTCTGCTGCGCGGGCAAACCGTCGACTGGAGCGGTCCGCAAGTGCGACTGCTGGGGAGCGATCTCGAAGAGATCACGCTCAAGAGCGGCGGCGGACTCGATCGCGCCGAGTTATTTGACTCTGCCGGCAACGACAACTATGTGGGGGCACCGACCTCCGCCGTGTTCGCCGGGAGCGACTTCAAGCATCAGTTGCAGAATTTCTATCGCGTCGCCGTCACGTCGGAATCCGGCAGCGACCGGGCCAGATTCTTCGATTCGGCCGGCGATGAGACGTTCGTCGGCCGTGCCGATTACGCCGTGCTAACCGGGAGCAGTTTTTATCAGTCGGTCGCCGGTTTCGAGCGCGTCCAGACCTATATGACCGAAGGGGGCTTCGATCGCGCAAAACTCTTCGACTCGACCGGGCAGGATGTCTTGACGATGGCCCCCGACTACGTGCAGATGACCGGCGCGGGTTACTCGTATTACCTGCGGGGGATGGACCGCGTCGATGCCTGGTCGACGCTCGGCGGGAACGACCGCGTGCAGTTCTTCGACTCGGCGGAGCGCGACACCTTCGTCTCGACCGCGACCTACGCCGGTCTGGTGAATTCCCAGTACGCGCATTACGCGAGCGGTTTCAGCCTCGTCGAGGCGTTCTCGCAAGCGGGGGGACTCGACCGGGCGAAACTCTACGATTCCGCCGGCAACGACACCTTCACCGCCTCATCACTGCTGAACACGGCACGCTGGCAGGGAACCTCATTCGATATTCGCACGTCTGGTTTTCAGCTCATCAACGTCTACGCTACCGCCGGGGGATACGATCGCATCTTGATCGATGGCCTGCAAGACCCCGATGTCGCCATCGGCCGCGCTTCATACGCCACGCTGACGACCCCTCTCGCCAGCATGCGGTTCGACGGCCTCGATTACCTGAGCCTCACCTCGAGCGACGGAACGCACCCGCTCTACGACATCACCGACATCGACTACGCCTTCGAAAAATTCGGGACGTGGGTCACACGGGCGACGAGAGCGTCGCGGGCGGCGTGAGCATCCAAGTTCGGGCCTGGGTTGGCGAACGGCACTCGATTGTCATCGCATTTTTCGGGTGCCACTGGCACCGCCAGTGTTCTTCGGGTTTCTCAATTCAGCACATCAGCAGGCAAGCTGTGGAGATACTCGGCACTTGAAGATGCTGAATGGTTTTCCGATAACTCACGACACGAACTCCGTCAACACGTTGTTGCAATCACAGGTTGCTGACGAAGAAAATGCCAAAGGCACACTGGCTGGAGCCAGTGGCACCCAAATCCAAAGGTACGATTTCGCCAGTGGCACCCGGCGTGAGGCTTTGCGTTGCCCCGATTCCGAATCCGGGGCAACGCCGAAACGACTCATGCCTCGCTACCCGCCAAGTTAGTCTTGCACAAGGTTGGAATATTGTGTACGAAACAAAAAATGAACGTAATAATCGGAAACGATCATATTTGAAATGCGACAGATTGGCAGACCTTTGAGCTCCATCATCATTTCTGATGTCACTTCTTACATTCATAAGTAAGTGTTGCTTTTATGGTATGACGATATCAAGAACAAATGGAGTCCATATATGAACCCAAAAAAGTATAGCAAATCTTTTTTACTTATTACTTTCATTGTTCTTTTTTCCGGTGGGGCAACAGTCTTTTGGAAGCATTCAAGTTTGTTAAAGAAAAGGGGCGTTGTTCAAGAGTTGGTCGACGTTGTTAAAAATAAGAATACAATTATCGAGGTCCATAGTGGTTCAGCAATTATGGGGGCAGTTACATTTTCGATTCCAGAAATCGATCATCATTTGCATAATATTCACGTGAACGGTGCTGAGCATGAATTGTCCACACATTTGCAATCAATACTAAATCAAAATATTCACTCAAGAGTAAAAATCAACGCGCTCTATGCGTTACGTGAAGTGTCGGAATACTCAGGAACGAATGAAGCTCAACTTGCTTTTCTTGCGAACAAATTCATAAATGATAGCGACATACGCGTAAGAAGAATTGCGTCTTCGATATTAAAAACAATCGACAAAAACGATTCGCCTCTTTAAGCGACAGGTTTTGCAGCATATGGCGTCTCAGAGACTGTCTTCCACTTTGGATTCCCTCCATTTTTACAGGTAACGCATCAGTGGTCTGGCGTGTTTTCCAGTGATTTGTGAATCACACCGTGGTCGAAAACGGCGTTTTTCAGCTTAAACATTGAAATTAGAAGACAAGCCCTTAAGGCTTCGGGCACCATTTTTTCCATTCGTCGTCTGTACATTTCGCTTTTGGGCCACTCTCTATTTTGCATGATGGATTTCCGCCAATTATATCACAGACCTGTTTTACATATATAGTCTTTTCTTTTAGCTCACAAGTATCACACGCACTTTTAATTGTAACTTCAATACACAATAGTCGCTTGTCAGATTTATTTTTAAGTACAGTAATAGGACAATCTCTTTGAAATATCAGCCCCTTACCGGGGCATCTTATTTCCTGGTAATCCGTTCGCATAAGTTTCCAGAAATCTGAATCAGGGAGGTTTTCAACCTGATTTACGAAGTCACCACACTTCTCTAGAATCACAGTACCATCATCTGCAATAACATTTTGACTGGCGCGCTCCCTCCATTCAATCGTACATGGCTCATCCAATTTTGCAGTTTTCTTTTCAATATTGGCACTTATTAAAAACTCGTTTCCCCAAGAAGTTTTGCCAGTCACGGTACCTTCTTCACCAACATGCCCTAAGCATATAGATATATCATCCCCAGGTGTCAAATCTCGAATGTCTTTAAATTCAAGTTTAGTCAAACAACAACAGCATGGGGACAGACATACGAGCCCGGATGGATCAACTCGTAAAACAGAATTGTTTCTTGCATAAATATAATAAAGTCTCTCCTGCTTAAACAAAGGATCCACGCTTGTCCACCGTCCATTCTCCGGTTCATATACTCTTTCCCGGATGTAATAACTGTCGGTGGCGTCATCGTATTGGTATCCCCACCTGCCGACCCAGCGGTACGGAGTGTCGGTTGTCCCCGTACGGGCGACTTCATTTCCCAAGGCATCGTACGTGAACGTGTCGGTCACGTTTCCCGTCTCATCGGTTAACATCGTCGTCGAACCCTGCGCATCGTAATGATGGACGTACTCCTGACCATTGCGATGTTCGCTGATCAGCGGCCCGTATGGCCCCGGTTCGTGAGTGTACTCTACGAGGGTATTGCCGTTGCCGTCCGTTTCGTGCATCACGCAGTCGTTAACCGAACTCCAGTGAAACAGTCGCTTGGCCATGATCGAGTTTCCTCCAGCAAGGGACATGAAACCTTTATTGAATGAGTCTGAACGAAACATTGAATGAATCGTACGCTCGGATCAAGCTGATGAGGATCGTCTCAAAATTCAATCGATACGCTCGTCGAGGACGGATGTGCGCGATCGCATTTCTGCGAGAAGCGATCAGCTTGCATCATATCTACCGGCTGTGCGTATACAAATAAATTATCGACATTGTGGCGATTTTGTTTAGAATAGACGCACAGTCTCCCCATGCTTCCCAAATTCCGGGAGCGACTGCTTGACGTATTCTGCGTCACTCACAATCGGCTGTCCGGTCCTGGAGACAGCTTGGCTCAGAAGTAGCATTCGTTGTGAGGATGGGATTTCATCCCCCCCTCACGGCTTCAACCTCTTCGTCACCGCTTCGATTGCCGTGATCAGTTCCTGCTCGGTGACGATGTCGTCGCCGTTGGCGTCGGCGAGTTTGAAGCGGGCTTTGCCGTCGGCGGGGGCTTCGTCGAGGCTGACCTGGCCGTCGCTGTTCTTGTCGAGCCGCTTGACGATCATTGCGGCGATCGATTTCGGATCGCGATTGACGTTTCGCAGCGGGGCGTTCGCGATGATCTCTTCCGCTTTCGCGAGCGGGATGGCGATGTCGAAATAGCCGAACATCATCTCTTCCCACGTCTGGTCGCCGTAGGTCACGGTTTGTGTCGGGTCGGGGTTTGAGAGATTTTCCTCCGAGTTGTCGAACGTGGCGATGCAGAACATCTTCGTCCCGGCGGGAAACTCCAGCGGCTCGGCAAGACGGTACGACGTCTGCCAGTTGAAATCGTAATGCGGCACGTTGAGCAGCATCTGCCGGCGGTTGTCGGGGAAAATCGCCTCGTAGGAAAACGACTTGCCGCGCAGATGCATATGCGGGGCGACCGACAACAACCGCACGTCGACGGGGAGCGTCCCGGTCGTGTCTTCGAGCCGGTAGTTCGCTTCATGCGGCGGGATCTTGAAGTTCCGCTCGCTGGCGGTCATCGTGACGACGAGTTCCTGCACTTCGCTTTTCTCGATGAACATCAGGCCGATTTTGCTGAGATCCTGCTGCGGCGTGCCGATCGGCGTGTAATGCATCTGAAAGACGAGTTGCGAGCCGGCGGGAATTCGCTTCGCCATCCCGGCGGGGAGCGGTTCCATGCGCAAGCCGGGGACATAAGCGATGAGAAAACCGGTGTCGCCGGGGAATTTGCGGTCGGCGTTTTCCGGCGGACGGACGAAAACCACCACATGATGCACCACCGCGCGATTGCCGGGGATGACTTCGGCGGCGGTCATATAACGGTCCTCGGCGAAATTCGTATCGACGATGAAGTGCTGATATTCGACGGTCCCTTCCGCAGGGACATCGTGCGGAGTCTCGCTCATCGCCAGCACCAGATCAGGCTCGCGCGGCAACTGCCAGCCCGGCGTGAATTCGCGCGGCGGCGGGAGATTCGTCAAATCACCGGCGGGAGCGCCATGCTTGACCCACATCAGAATCAACTCTTTATCTTCATCCGACAAACGACGCTCGTTCGCGAATTGGCCGACTGCGGGGTCGGCATGCCACGGCGGCATGCGGCCTTGCTCGACGACCTCGGCGATCGTCTCGGCCCAGCCGGCGACCTCTTCGTAATCGGTCAGCGAGAAGGGAGCGATCTCCCCCGGACGATGACATTCGACGCAGCGATCGCGAAACAGCAGCGCGATGTGAGACGAATACGTCACGGGACTGTCGGACTTCGGCGTGCGACTCCGCCCGATGAGACACCCTTCGACGGGAATGTGCGGCTGCGAAACGTCTTTGTCGGCGAGCAGTTCATCGACCGCACGCTTCAAGTCGTGCGACGTCGGGGCAGGTTTTCCTTCGCCGACGGCGTATTGATCGTCGATCCGCCCCCAGTAGCGGACGGCGCGGCTCTTGTCGAGCACGAAGACTTCCGGAGTTCGCGTCGCGCCGATCTGATCGGCAACGTTGTTCCCCGCATCTTTGAGCAGCGGAAACTCGACCGCGAAATTGCGGGCATGTGCCGCCAACTCGGCGAGCGAATCCTGCCGGTTGGAGTCAATCGCCAGGAAGGCGATGCTTTGAGAATTGTACTCCGCATGCAATTGAACGAGCCGCGTCGTGTACAATTTCGCGAGCGGACATTCGGTCCCGATGAACGCGATCACGATCACATCGCGGTCGGCGAAGTCGTTGAGGGAAACTTCTTTCCCGCGAAAATCTTCCAACGTGAAATTGCCGACCGTTTGCCCCAGCGGAGACGATGCAGCAGACTCGGTCTCATCCGCTCGAGCGAACTGAAATGCCATCAAACTCGTGATGGTCATGACGATACACAGGCAGAACATCCGCATGAACTCGATACTCCTCAAAGAAAAACTCGAAACTCTGACCGATGACGGTGACACTGACCATACCCGCCCGATCTCCTGCAGGTTACAGAAATCCGGCGAAAAACGACAGCGCAGTTCGGTTGGCATGTCTGCCCCGAAAACCAACATGTGATTGCGTTGCCGGTTATCCCTGGGCTAGACTGAATGGATGCATGAACGTTGAAATGTGTGATCCCCGTCCCGAATTTTCGGTGCTCCATTGTTGAAAAGGATGTGAACATGTCGCATCTCGTGTTGTTGACTGCTCTCCTGTTCGGGGCCGATGAAGCGGCTGCTCCTGAAGTCACGGTCGATGCGGTTCATGCCGCCGCTGACAAGGGGATCACCTACATGATCGGCGAAAGCCGCAAGTGGGTCGAGCAGAAGAAGTGCGCTTCGTGCCATCATGTCCCGTTCACGATCTGGACATTGAACGAAGCGAAATACCGAGGCCATGCCATCGATGAAGCGGCACTCACCGAGATGATCGAGTACACACTCGCCGCCGATGATCGCGCGAAGTTGACGCAGAAGCCTCCTCCAGCGAAGGAAGGGGATACATCGAGAAACCATGTGGCATATTACGTGAGCGTCGGATCCGTCTTATCGCTGCTCGCGCTCGCCGATCGAAACGATCTATCCGAGGCACACGAGAAGCGGCGCGGCGAATTCTTCGCGCAATTGATCGAGAAGCAAGCCGATGGGGGTGGGAAGTGGGAATTCTTCAAGAATCGCCCTCCCCTGGCGGGAATTACCACCGATTTGACATTGCTGACGTTGCTGACTCTGAGCCGGTCGGAGGGATCAAAGACCAGTCCCCCCGTGACCGAGATGCTGAATAAAGCCTTGCCGCAGGCCGACGGTCTCATTGCCGACGAGGACTCGCAGCAGTATCACAACTTTCGCCTGCTGCTCGACGTGCAACTCGGCGACAAGCCGGATGAAATCCAAAAGCGATTGGACCTGATTCTCAGCCGTCAGGAAGAAGTCGGTGGCTGGAGTCAAACGACCGAGATGGATAGCGATGCCTATGCGACCGGCCAGACGCTCTATACGCTCGCCATCGCGGGGGTCCCCAGCGAGCACCCGGCGATTCAGAAAGCGTGGGCATATCTCCTCAAGACGCAGAAGACGGAAGGTTTCTGGCCGATGACGTCGCGTCCGCACGAACCGGGCGGCGTATCGGCAAACAACCTCGACCCGATCACGTCCGCCGGCAGCGGTTGGGCCGTTCTGGGACTGTTGCGGTCGTCT
>JBJXGP010000360.1:0-8431 GCA_046160425.1 Planctomycetaceae bacterium | reverse complement strand
TTCGGCCTCTTTCCGTTCGCCATCCGCTGGCTCCCCAAACCGGGGATGTGGATGGTACGGTTCAAGGAATTTTCCGGCTTCGTGCTGATGGGGACGGTCATCTTTCTGATGAATTCGTTGGATGAAGAGTACAGACTGGCGCTCCTCGTGATGCTGCTGGGAATTTCGCTCGGTTTTTGGATGATCGGCAACTTGTATGATGTGACTTCGCACATCCGCCACAAATTCGCCGTGCGGATGACCGCTCTGTTATTGTCACTGGGAATTTGTGGATATGGTTACCAAATGACGAAGGACGCCGGCGTGAAACTTCCGTGGGAGGAGTTCTCGGAAGTGAAACTGAAAGAATCGATTCAATCAGGCAAGACGGTTCTCGTCGACTTCACGGCGGACTGGTGTCTCACCTGCAAGTTGGTCGAAAAACGTGCCCTCAACACACCGGAGATGATCGATTTCGTGAATGAGCACGAGGTGGTGACGCTGATGGCCGATTACACTGAGGAATCGCCGGAAATCAAAGTGTGGCTCGATCGGTTCAATAGCTATAGTGTCCCCTTGACCGTCGTCTTTCCTGCGGGGGACTACAAACGCCCGATCGTGATCCGAGACGTCTACACGCAGTCGAAACTGCTGAGCAAGCTCGATCAGGCGGTCAAAGGCGCAGAGGGGAGCAACGGCGAAAAGCAGACCTCCCTCGCCGAGCCGACGGCTTCGCGCGAGTAATCTCGTCGTTTGATGGTCTCGCGTTCGAATGCCGATAACATTCTCTCTCGTTTGCATGGCATCGCAATTCGGAGTATGTTGGCTGTGAGAATTTTCGTATTCCATTCGGCCAATAACGAAATCATCACTTCATGACGACACATTCCGACAAACCGCAACACAGCGTAACCGACGACGCGAGTCAGTCGGTGCTCGAACCGCCGCGAAACTGGTTGGGGATCATTCGCCATCTCGGTCCGGGGATGATTATCGCCGGCAGCATCGTCGGCTCGGGCGAATTGATCGCCACCACAAAGACCGGTGCCCAGGCGGGCATGACGCTGCTGTGGCTGATCCTGCTGGGTTGCGTCATCAAGGTGTTCGTGCAGATCGAACTGGGTCGTTACGCGATCACGCATGGTGAGACGACGCTCGCCGCCCTTAATCGCGTTCCCGGTCCGCGACTGGGTATCGGTTGGGTCGTGTGGTGCTGGCTGATCATGATGATCTTCATCATGGGGCAACTCGGCGCGATCGTCGGCGGAGTCGGCCAATCGTTCGCGCTCACTTTTCCACTCACCGGCGATTATGTGAATGCGGTGATGGTTCCCTCTCAAAAAGAACTGCTGCAATACGTCCAATGGGATGCCGAGATCCAAGCGAAGGCCGATCCATTCACCAATGTCGAGCCCAAGGAACGTCAGCGGATTTTCAACGCCCATCACCGCATCGGGGATGCTCTTGTCAAAGCAGGAGAGAACGGAAGCCGGGCGCTGGAAGCTGCCCGCAACAAGACTGAATGGACCGATCCCTTCACCTACGATGACAAGATCTGGGCCGCCCTCGTGACCATTGCGACGTCGATTCTGCTGTTTGCCGGTCGCTACGGCATCATTCAGACGCTCTCGACGATCATGGTCGTCATGTTCACGTTCATCACGATTGGCAACGTCTGCGCTTTGCAGACGACCGAGCAGTGGAGCATTTCCGCCGCCGATCTGTTGCACGGCTTGTCGTTTCAACGGCCTGAAGTCCGCGGCGGGATCGATCCGCTGGCAATGGCTCTCGCGGCGTTCGGGATCATCGGCGTCGGAGCCTCGGAACTCGTCGCGTATCCCTACTGGTGCCTGGAAAAAGGCTATGGCAAACACATCGGGCCGCGTAATGACACCGTACAATGGGCGACGCGCGCACGCGGCTGGATGAGGATCATGCTCTACGATTCTCTCTCGTCGATGGTGCTCTACACGCTCGCCACGATCGCCTTTTATCTCACGGGAGCCGTCGTTCTGTATCAGTTGGGTGGCGACCCCTCCGACATGCGAATGGTCTCGACGCTGGCGATGGCCTACGGCCCGGTCTTCGGCGATTACGCCACGTGGCTGTTCCTGATCGGAGCGATCGCCGTGCTGTATTCGACTTTTCTGGTCGCCAATGCCGGGAATGCTCGCATGTTGACCGATGTGCTCAAGGTGATGGGGATCATCAAACCCGATCAGGAGGAATTTTCAAAGCGGCTGGTTCAGTATCTGTCGCTGCTGTTGCCGGTGGTCTCGTTTGTCATTTTCTGCTTTTATCCCGACCCGCCGAAGATGGTCCGCGTGGGGGGAGTCATGCAGGGAGCAATGCTGCCGATCCTCGGCTTCTCGGCCCTCTACTTCCGCTACACGCGAACCGACCCGCGATTGTCACCCCGCCGCATCTGGGACATCGCGCTGATCATTTCCTGCATCGGCATGACGGTCTCCGGCGTGTGGGGCGTGTATTCAGAGCTGATGAAGCTGATGGGGTGAATTCTCGTTCCCAAGCTCCGCTTGGGAACGCAAGTCTTCGAAGCTCCGCTTCGCCGATCATGCGTAAACCGTCGGACTCACGCTGTAATGAATAAATTCCTCATATCAGTCCTCGGTTCCAGACCCGACGACAATCATCCGGATATCATCTGCTCGAACAAGATACGATCGCTTCTGTTCATCCTCCAGCACAATCATTCCGCCCAATTGATCGGGAAGCCGAGTTGTCACAGATTCAGCATCGGTTATTCCCACGAATCGGACATCTTTTAACGGATCATTTCCTTTGAGATAGACCGATACAAGCTGTTCATTATCCAATACACTGTCGATAGATATCGACTTCGAATTTGATTTCTTGTTCCCAAACCACATCAACATGCAAACGAATAAGGCAATGACGATAAACGCAGTGACGATCACGACGGCGAACCCACCGACGAGGCTGATTGTATCCAAGAAAAGTTGCAATTGAAGGTCTCCTTATTCGCTCGGTTGAATCATTTTTCCACCTCACTACAACTTCACCGCCGGCGCTTCGCGAACGATCGCGTCTTCGATCTCGAAGTATTCTTCGCGCTGAAAACTGAACAAGTTGGCGATAATGTTCGAGGGGACGACTTCGATGCGGGTATTCAGATCGCGGACGTTGGCGTTGTAGAATCGCCGGGCGCGTTGGATGCGGTCTTCGGTATTCGACAATTCATCCTGCAGCGCGAGGAAGTTCTTGCTCGCCTTGAGGTCGGGATAATTCTCCGCGACGGCGAAGACCTGGCGGACTCCCCTCACGAGCACGTTTTCATTCTGTGCCTGAGACGCCGGCGAACCGTTGCTCGCCATCGCAGCGTTTCTCGCCTGCGCCACGCGCTCAAAGAGATCCTGCTCGTGGGTGGCGTAACCTTTGACCGTGTTCACGAGATTCGGGATCAAATCGTAGCGCCGTTTCAGTTCGGTATCGATATTCGACCACGACTCGCGGCAATGATTCCGCAGCCGGACGAGAGCATTATACCCACCAATAAACCAAATGAGGCCGAACAGCGGGAACGCCAGAAAAACGAGCAGGGCAGGGTCCATTACGTTCCTTCTTTCAATTCGCGGAGGACGGAACTCGGAAGCAACTCGATCAAACCAGTCACCACATCGAGAGCCGCCTCGTAGTCGGCGGTCGAAAACGTGCCGCACCGGCAAGCCATCATGCGGCCGGGTTGAAACTCCAGATTGTACCTGGGGGAGTTGAGCAAGAACTCCATTGCTTGTTGATGCAACACATCGAACGCCCATTTACGGTCGGGACTTTTGACGTGGAATGCCCGGCTGAATTCCGCCAGTTCGAAGTCAATGTCGTCAAATCCCAGGAATTCGCCAATCTTGTCGAAGAAACCCTCTTCGCGAATGGACAACGGTTTGAGAGGAATTTCCGTTTCGACGATCACCGCCGAAAAGTGATGATGGCTGGTTTGCCTGTTTCCTTTGGAATCGGTGGAGTGCGTTTCGTAGTGGTAATCGAAGCCATTGAACGCGTACCTGTTGTATCGGCCTTCGATGAGATTGTAAGCATAGCGGTTGCTTCCCTGCTGCAAGCGGGAGAATTCAGGATAAATGCCGTCGAATCCGTGGTCGCGATCTGCATGAAACGAAAGCCCGCGTGCCGATGCCCACTGGCTCAGTTCCTGTTGCCGTTTCTTCGCCTGCTGGTGCCCGAACACCGCGCCAACGATGAACAGGATTACGACGATGACGATGACGATTTCCAAGGAGGTGCTCCGGCGGGAGATTCATGAATTTCCACTTTCTGCAAACGAGAGTATCCGTGCAGCGGTTCATCGTCAATTACCGGTGTCGGAAAGAAATTTCGCGAATGATCAAAATCGGGAAATGCCGAAACGAAAAAGGCCGAGTCTCTGCGAAAAGAGACTCGGCCCCGGAACATCGATGGTCAATTCGGATCAAATCCGGTTTACAACAGGCCCTTGTCGTAATTGACGAAGACTTTTCCGTTACGAGCGGTCACCGAGACCGAATACTTGCCGTAATCGTAGACGACATGTTTCCCGTCGCGGCTGCAGCGGACCCGTTCGCAGCCGCAGCTTGGAACGCAGATCTGCACGTAGACGCAAGGGGCCACCTCGCATTTGTTGCAGCGGTCTTTCTTCCAGCATGGGTCGCGAACGGCGACGATTTTCGGCACCGAACAGGGCGACATGCGACAGACGTCTTTGTAGCAGACATTGTGATACAAAGGCATTGCGCCCGCCATCCCGGGATCGGCCGGCATCATTGCCGCATCAGGCAACGGTTCCGTGATCATCGGTCCTTCGGTCGGCCCTTGCGCCGGATCGACCTGCCCGAAAAAGACAGGAGCCCCCAGGATCGGCCCGGTGGTTTCGTGACCGACGAACAAAAAGTTTCTTTCCCCGCCGAACAGACTCGATCCTGTCACGGCTAACAGACATAACGTCCAACTCGCTGTTCTTATCATTTTTGTCTCCTTCCCTGTGAAGTCTTTGAACTGCGGAAATCAATCTGTCGGCCCGCGATCAATTTGACGTTTCCGCAGCCCCACGAACGCCGCGATACTTTTCCGATTGTATCAGATTTTTTTAGGGGTGATGGTGAACTTCAATATCGGTTTGGGTATTCGATGTTTCAGTGAGTCATCTTTGTTTCGACTCCTTGTGAAAGATCAATTTGCAATCGATCAATTGTCCCGCTTTATAATATACGCCACGAAGATGGGCGGGTGTCATTTATTTTTCGATCGGTCCAGCAATTTTGCGCCCAGACAAGAGCGCTCTTGAGGGAGGGAACTGTTGGGCAAAATTTTCATCCGGTAAGCCGTCACATGTAGACGCGACAGACCGTTAACAACTCATGAGCAGCATTGACACGGCATGAGTTCTGGATAAGGTCTGCCGACTCACGCATGCCGCAGATTTGTCACTTCAGGCAGACTCGATTCATAAACTCACTTACGACCACATCGAGCGATGTCGAGTGTCGTTACAGCGCCGTCCAGCCGCCGTCGACCATCAGGTTGATGCCGTTGACGTATTCGGAAGCGTCGGAGGCGAGGAAGACGACCGAGCCCTTGAGATCTTCGTGATCCATCATGCGACCGGTCGGGCAGCGATCGTTATAATTCTTGACGAACGCCTCGGGCTGGTCGTTGGCGTATCCGCCGGGGCTGATGCAGTTGGCCCGCACACCTTTCTTGCCGTAATAACAGGCGAGGTACCGCGTGAAGTTGATCATCCCCGCTTTGACGAACGTGTAACTGGGGGGCTGTTTCATCGTCGTACCGATGTAGATCGTCGGGTCGTTCGAGACGACTCCGTAGATGCTGCTGATATTAATGATCGAGCCTTTTTTCTGCTTGACCATATCGGGGATCACCAATTGGCACATCAGGAACAGCCCGGCGAAATCTCCCTGGGCGGAGCGGGTCCACGTTTCGGGCGTCTGGTCTTCGAATCCGCCGCCGTGCCCGTCGCGCGTCAGGGCGCTATTAACGAGCACGTCGATCCTGCCGAATTTCTGAATCAGATCGCGATGCAGTTTTCGCAGCGAATCGGGATCGCAGATATCCGCCGCCATGCCGTGGGCATCGTAACCTTGCTCCTTCAGGCTCTCGGCATATTCTTCATTGGCGGCGAGCGAACGGGAAGCGGTGATCAGCGTGGCCCCTGCTTCGGCGAGCGCGGCACTGACGCTTTGCCCGAACAACGGCCCGGCCCCCGCCGTGACTAAAGCGACGCGTCCCTTCAACGAAAACTTATTCAGAATCGACATGGTATTCCTCGTCTTTGATAACCGTTAATGCCTCGCGGAGGGTGACACGGAAGGCTGATCTCGGTGATGGCGATTTGTCCGCATTCTTACACTGGCGGGCAAGCCGTCAGTGCCACCCATTCGAGCGCAGCAAATGCGGAATAATATCGTCCGTCATGATAACCAACTCTCGCGGAAAAATGCCAACGGGCTACCAGAATATTTCGAGGGGAATCATGATCTCGGTTCAGCCGCATCAGCAAATTGTCGCAATCGCCGGACGATCTCTGCAATGCGGACGATCGCCTCGTCGATTTCAGCGAGCGAATTTTGAATTCCCAGAGAAAACCGGACCGAGGCAAGACAGACGTCCGGAGCACATCCCATCGCCAGCAGTGCGGGGGCGGGTTCGACCGACCCGCTTGTGCAGGCGCTCCCCAGCGAACAGGCAATTCCCGCGAGGTCTAGCGCCACGAGCAATGCTTCGCCGTTCAAGCCGGGGAATGCGATGCTCGAAGTATTCGGCAGGCGATGCGTCAGTTCGCTGTGAACGATGATCGGTGAACAGGCGGCTTTGAGTCCCTCTTCGAGTTGCGTGCGCAGTTGCAGCAGATGCCGATCACGCATTTCCGCCTCTTCATGCCATAGTTCGAGTGCTTTGACCATCCCCGCGATCAAGGGGACCGCTTCGGTTCCGGGCCGGCGTTCTCGTTCCTGATGCCCGCCGGCGGATGGGGCAATGAAGCGAGTTCCTCGGCGAATGAGTAGCGCACCGATGCCGCGCGGGCCGCTGAATTTGTGTGCTCCCAGACTGAGACACGTCGCGCCGAGTTCATGAAAGCGAACCGGAATTTTCCCGACTGCTTGCACGGCATCAAGATGCCAGGGGATCCCATGCCGCACACAGAATTCGCGGATTGAATCGGTTCGCTGAATGACCCCCGTTTCATTGTGAGCCAGGATGATCGAGACGATTTTCAACTCCGCCCAGGGGAGCTGATGCAATCGCTCTTCGATGATGTTTCCTTGAGCATCAACGTCGATGAGTACCGTTGGCCAGCCGTTCTGCGCCAGTTGCCGGCACGTTTCTCGCGTCGCGGGATGTTCCCCCGCCGTGCATGCGATGAATCCCGGTTTCCCTTGGGCTAAACCGGTCAGCGCCATGTTCGAGGATTCCGTCCCGCCGCTGGTGAAGACGATTTCTTCAGGGTCGGCATCGAGGATCTCGGCCATCCGCTCGCGTGAGGATTCCATGATCTGCCGGGCTCGACGACCTTCCGCGTGTCGGCTTGCGGGATTGGCGAATCCCCGCAACCAGCAATCGTGCATCACATCCAGCACCCGCGGATCGATGGGGGTCGTGGCGTTGTTGTCGAGATAGCAGCGATGCATGGAAGTCACCACATGTGAGCGATTGACTGATGTATTAAGAGAGTCCCACAGAACCAGCCCTTTTCAGGTGAACCACTTTCCCTGGATGAAAACGAAAAAAGCCAACCGTATCGCGGTCGGCTTGAAGGGTTACGGTCGTGCTGTTACGTGATGATATTATAAGGGTTACAACGGAAATCAAGGGGCATGTTCATAGTAAAAAACATGTCCGTCGATGCTGCCAAACATTGCAGCGGAGAGAGGGGGATTCGAACCCCCGGTACGAGTAAACCCCGTACACCGGATTAGCAATCCGGCGCTTTCAGCCGCTCAGCCATCTCTCCGGGTCTGAGAACGGGAATTCAACCAGAATACAGTGAAGAAAGGGTCGCTGGCAAGTGTGATTGACACAACTTGCGGCCCGAAGGTGCGCATGAAATCGATTCCATGAAAAAGCTTTCACGGATTTGCCGACACGCCGACCGGAAAAATAGCCCACGAATCGGCAAGATTTACCGGCAGATTTACATTCAACGGCAGGTTATGCCGAACTTTCGCGAAGTGAGATTGACCGAATTTTCAATCCGTCCTATATTCCGCCCCCCTGAGTTAAATGTTAAATCAGGTCAAGCACTACAATTCACTGCGGAGATGAATAGCCATGGGTGAAGGGAATCACACCACGAGCTTGGGAATGGAATCACCAAAGACGTCCAATCGCTGGACGATCATCCTGGGGGGGGCTGCTTTCGCAGTCTTGATTGCCGCCGTACTTATGCAGGTCATGAGAGACC
>JBJXGP010000359.1:0-9675 GCA_046160425.1 Planctomycetaceae bacterium | reverse complement strand
GATGCCTCCGGAGAACGCACCGTTGCCACCGAAGGAGCAGGTGCGGAAATCGACGTCGATTTGGGGGGTGAGTTTGGCGTCCGCCGGACCGATAAATGTGAGCGAATTCGGTTCGCCCAGTTCGGCACCGGTCGTGATGGTGAATTCCTGAAACGGATCGCCGCCGGCCGGGGTGATGTTCAAACCGATTTTTTCGAATGACATCCGCAGATAATCGGCGGCGAGATTGAGCCCGTTGGTTCCCAATCCGCGTCCTTCGAGTTCATCGGAGGCGAGGTATTGAATGTCGGTCTTCATCCGCTCGATGCTCACTTCGACTGAAACGTCTTCGCCGGCCAACGCCGCTGCGATGTTCGAAAGATAGAGTGAAAGAACTACGCCCAGTATCCCACAGAGCGAAAACCAACGACGCTTGTGGATTACCGACGGTCGGGAAAAACGAAGAAGAGTATCGGTGAGAATAGTCATTTATCGAATGGCCTCCCAGTGTTGGTCATAATGTAAAAACTTGGCCGGAGAAAATCGTTTCTTCTCCGGCTAAATTGTATTCATCGTCGGCACAGTTCGCCATTGCCGCCGTTCGGCACACCGTACATTTCTGAAATCTGATGCCTTCGACCAAATCACCGCCTGAAGTACCGGTTCGACGTCGTGAAAAATGCGAACTCGTCGGCCTCGTCTCAATTGCGACTCGCTTCCGCTTCTGCGATACTTCGCCGAGACGTCGCGTTGGCGTTTGCTCGGCTGCGCCTCTGTACTTTTCAATTTTTGCAGGAAGTCGATCGCTCGCAATGCAAGATCAGGAGTTGAATGTCCATCGTCTGGCAAACGGCATGACGGTTGTCGTCGAGACAATGCGAAATGTGCAGTCGGCTGCCTTTGCCCTCTTGATCCCGGCGGGGAGCGTGTTCGATCCTCCCCAAAAAAACGGCGTCGCTTCTGTACTGTCGGTCTGGCTGACCAAAGGGGCCGGTTCGCGCAACAGCCAGCAGTTGACGACCGATCTCGATAATCTCGGCGTGCAGCGCAGCGAAAACGTGAGCATCAGCCATCTGCTCCTCAACGGCGCGACGTTGCACAACAATCTGCGTTCGACGCTTGAGATTTACGCCGATATCGTGCGCCGTCCTCAACTCGATACCGATCAATATGAGTCATCAACGGCATATGTCGAGCAGGCGCTCGGTTCGATCGACGACGAGCCGCGACAGAAGGTGATGCTCGAACTGCGCCGCCGAACGTATAAGCGTCCGTGGGGCTTGCCTCCGGAAGGAGAATTGGCCGACTTGCCGAATATTGGTCCGGAGGACGTACATCGTCACTGGAGTTACTGTTTTCATCCGCGGGAAGCGATTCTGGGCGTCGCCGGGAACGTTGACTTTGCCACGGTCGCAGAATGGGTCGAGGAACTTTTCGGCGACTGGGAAAACCCGCTGTCGGCGGAGTTCGAAGAACAACCGGGCGGGCCGGCGTTCGACCATCTCATGCAGGAGTCGACTCAGACGCATATCGGCATGGCGTATCCCAGCGTCCCTTACCGTCATCCCGATTATTATGCCGCATGGGCGGCGGTCGGCGTGCTGAGCGGGGGGATGAGTTCGCGACTCTTCACCGAAGTGCGCGAGAAACGGGGCCTGTGTTACTCGGTGTTTGCATCGCTGAACAGCTTGCCGCATGAAGGGCGAGTCTTCTGTTACGCGGGAACGACGACCGAACGGGCCCAGGAAACATTGGACGTCACGCTGGAGGTCATCAGGAATCTGAAGGATGGCATCGGGGAGGATGAACTCGATCGCTGCAAGGCGCGTGCAAAAAGCTCGCTGATCATGCAGCAGGAATCGACGATGGCCCGGTCGTCGAGCATCGCGCGAGACTGGTTTCATCTGGGGGCGGTGACGACGCTGAGGGAAGTGCATCAGCGCATCGAAGCGTTGACACCCGGCATCGTCCTCGATTATGTGCATCGTTTCCCGGCGCGAGATTTTACCATCCTGACGGTCGGCCCCGAGCAACTGGAGATCCCCCATGATCTTTCATAAGACCCAACTGGAAAATGGGCTGGAGATTATCGCGGAACTCAATCCCAGCGTCTACAGCGTGGCAGTCGGCTTTTTTGTGAACACGGGGTCGCGCGATGAATCGCACGAGGTCTCAGGGGTGAGCCACTTCCTCGAACACATGGTCTTCAAGGGGACCGATACCTTCTCCGCCGAGGATGTGAATCGCATCTTCGATGAAGTCGGTGCGAACTACAACGCGGCGACCGGCGAAGAAACGACGTTCTTTTACGCCGCCGTTCTTCCCGAATACTGGAGACGAACTGCCGAGCTATTGGCAAGCATTCTGTTCCCTTCGCTGCGCACCGAAGATTTCGAGACCGAAAAGCAGGTGATACTCGAAGAGATCGGCATGTACGAGGATCAGCCGTCGTTTGTGTTGTACGACAAACTGATGCAATCCCACTTCGCAGCGCATCCGCTGGGGCAAAGCATTCTGGGATCGACGGCATCGGTCAAGGCGCTCACAGCCGAGCAGATGCGGCAATACCACCGCGACCATTATCGAGCGGGGAATATCGTTCTAGCCGTCGCCGGGAATATCACCTGGCAGGAAATTGAGGACTTCGCAACGTCATGTTGCGATCGTTGGCCGGCGGGCAAAGCGCCGCGGGTGTATCGTCAACCCCAGCCCGGAGGGGCGCGGGAATTACTCGTGCGCGAATCGGCCTCACAGGAACAAGTCATGTCGATGACTCCCGGGCCGTCCGCAAACGACCCGCTGCGGTATGCGGCGGAATTGTTGACGGTCATCGTCGGTGACGACGCCGGCAGCCGGATGTACTGGGATCTTGTGGAAACCGGTCTGGCCGAAGTCGCCGAGCTGTCGTTTCAGGACTACGATGAATGCGGCGGGTTCATGATGTATTTGACGTGCGATCCCGAACAGGCCTCAGAGAATGTCGAGCGGATTCGCCGGATCTTCGACGATGTGAATCTGCATGGAATCACCGCCGATGAACTCGCGCGGGCCAAAAACAAGACGGCGGCGCGCATTGTCCTGCGCAGCGAGCGTCCGATGGAACGCCTGTCGTCACTGGGAGGGAACTGGATTTGCCGTCGCGAGTATCGTTCGGTGGAAGATGATTTGAAGACGCTGCAAGACGTATCGCTCGAAGATATCCGCCAAGTTCTCGACCGTTACCCACTGACGCAATGGACGACGGCGGGGATCGGTCCGCTGACTCAATGGTAAGGGATGCTCTACGGATGTAATCCGGCGGTTTCGGTCTGCGTCGATTTTTGATCGAGGCGAATCCAATACCAGCATTCGGTAGAAGTCTGTCGCGTGTAGATTTCCCGCGACGGCAGATCACAGGGTATGTTTTCACGTTTCAGCCAGTCGTGCGTGACGGCGATCTGCAGGACTGTTCCCGTCGTGTTGACAACGCGATAATTCCCCGCGCTCAAGTCGTTGGGGATCGCTGATGATGTGATGACGGGGGAGCGATCGCTCGAAACATTCGCGAAGTGGACGTTCGGCTCCCGTTCGGATTGGGTCGATTGCGATACGGCTTGGATCGGCCGGAATGCTTTCGCACGGTTCTCACGATTCCGGTCGGCAAGAAATCGGCTGGATTGATGACGGGCCAGATAATCCCGCCGTTTGGTCGGTTGGTCCGATGACCACAATCCCGCAAACATGACGATAAATAATCCCAGCAACGTGACTCGACCATACATTATGGGTTGACCTTATAAACTCGACCTGCAATCGATGGAGGTTTTCTGCCGATTGTCTGTGGAATTTCCGTACTCTTTCCTGGATTGTCTGGTTTATCGGGTGTTTGCAGAAACCAGATGCTGTATTAAGATTGAACGATCACATAATACGGACGGACTGGGTATATCCTCCCGAATGTGACGATTGTATGACGCGACATTTGTATGACGCGACAATGAAACGCCGATGGGAAGTTCGAGGTGGTGATGATCAATATTCTGGTCACAGGAGGAGCCGGGTACATCGGTTCGCACGTGACACAACAGCTCGTCCGATCCGGATATCGGGTGGTCGTCATCGATAATCTGCATCGGGGGCATCGGGAAGCGGTCGACCCGCAGGCTCAGTTTTATCAACTGGCTCTGTCGGAGACCGCACAGATCGCCGAGGTCATGCAGCGTCATGAGGTCGATGCCGTGATGCATTTCGCGGCGCTGGCATATGTGGGGGAGTCGGTGACCGAACCGATTCGCTATTACGAAAACAATGTCGCGGGGTCGCTGAGTCTGTTGAAAGCCATGCAGCTCAGCGAGGTCAGGAAGATCATTTTTAGTTCGACCTGTGCCACCTACGGCATTCCGGCACAACTGCCGATCGATGAATGCACGCCTCAGTTTCCGATCAATCCGTATGGGTGGAGTAAATTCTTCGTCGAACGGATTCTGACCGATACACATCAGGCGGATTCCGAGTTTGCCTCCGTCTGCCTGCGTTATTTCAACGTGGCCGGGTGTGCGGCGGACGGAAGCATCGGCGAAGATCACGATCCCGAGACGCATTTGATCCCCGTCCTGTTGCAGGTCGCGCTGGGTCAGCGGCCGCATGTGACCGTTTTCGGGACCGACTACCCCACTCCCGATGGGACGTGCATCAGGGATTACATCCACGTTGAGGATCTGGCGAACGCGCACATTTTCGCCTTAAAGTCGCTGCAATCGGGAGATGCCCGCGTTTATAATCTCGGAATCGGAAATGGATTTTCGGTCAACGAAGTGATCGCAGCCGCACGAAAAGTCACGGGCGCCGAAATCCCCGTCATCTATGGCGACCGACGACCGGGAGATCCACCGATATTGTTCACGCGCTCCGAGCGGATTCGCACCGAACTCGGCTGGAGTCCCCAGTACACCGATCTGACGGAAATCATAGGGACCGCATGGAACTGGTTTCGCCGGCATCCGCAAGGATACGCTCAATGAATTCAGCCCACTTTCGAACGCGGCTCAAGTCGCAGCATGAGACTTGTCATGCGCGACGATGTCAGGCGACAAAGGCAAATGAACCGTAAAGCACGTGCCGTGCTGCGGTGTGCTCCGGCAAGAAATCGAGCCGCGATGAGCAACGACGACGGCCTGGCAGATGCTCAACCCCAGGCCGGTTCCAACGGTTTCCTGCGAACGCGTGTGCGATCGTTCGGCCCTGAAAAAGCGTTCGAAAATGTGCGGGAGATCATTGGCACTGATGCCGATGCCGTTGTCTTCGACTTCTAATTGTGCGTGTTGCTGCCGATGATCCTGGGTCAGCCGGACGCTGACTTTACTGCCGGGCGACGAATACTTGATTGCGTTATCGACCAGGTTATTGACCAGTTGCCTGAGGTGCGACTGAATGCCGGAGACAAGAATATCTCGTTCGATATGCGATGCGAGAGTGATGTCGCGGGATTCCGCCACGCCGATGAACATTTCCACCGCTTTCCGCACGACGTCATGAATCGGGACGGAATGGAATTCGTTCTTGATGTTTTCGGCTTCGGTCTCTGAAATCAGCAACAGTTGGTTGACGAGCATTTCCAGCGAAGCTCCCTCATCGATGATGTCGATCAGCAACTCCTGGTACTCTTCGCTGGTGCGGTTGCTGTTCAAAGCGACCTCGACCGAACTGCGTATTGCCGCCAGCGGAGTTCGCAACTCGTGCGCAGCGTTCGCGAGAAAGTCCCGCTTTTGATCCAGATATGTGGCGATGCGATCCAGCAAACCGTTCACCGTCGTGGCGAGTTGATCGAGTTCGTCGCCGGTGTTGCGGAGCGGCAAGCGTTCTTCGAGGTGATTCGGACGCAGTCGCGCGGCGGTCTGAATGATGTCGCCGATCGATCGGACGGTTCGTCCCGACAGGTAGTATCCCGTCAACGGAGCCAGAATGAGCACGAATCCGGCGGCGATCAGGACGAACCGGTCGATGATAGCGAGGTCTTCGCTCAAAAACGTCAGCGATGAGCCGATGCGAATTGCCGCGACCCGATGCGATTCTTGTTTGATGTTTCGCACGATCAGGCGATAATTTCCGAACGTGTAAGGCGATAGGGTTTCAATGGGAGCGAGCGGCAACGGCATCTCGGGTGTGGCGACGCTGGTCCACAAGGGGACGCTATTATTATCGAGGAAATCGACGAACCAGCCATGATGGCGATGGACGATCGCTTTTCGATTCAATTCCGCGGTGTAGCTGTCGAATCCATCCGGAGGGAGGTTTTGCAGTTCGAGCGTGATTTCCTGAATGTCCTCGATCATCAGGGCATCCATTTCGTGCAGCAATGCCCAGCGCACCCCCTGTTGCAGGCCGACCAGCGTGATCATCGCCGTCAGAATCACGGCGACGGCGTTCCAGATCGCAAGGCGCACACGCAATGTTTTCCAGAATTGTTTCAAGGGACGCACCGCGCGAGTGATAATCGCTGAGAGTTTCGAGATCATATGGGTCCGCAAAGCGACAGCCGAGTCATACTCGACAGAATAATGCATGGAGGCCGAATAGGAAACGGCCAGCGGCGTCTGGAGGATCCTCTTTGCCAATGATCGCGGACCATGTCAGGCGGCCCTCAAGACGTATCCTCGGCCGCGAACCGTGTGCAGCAGCGGGTTGTCGAAGTCGCGGTCGATTTTGCCGCGCAGCCGATTGATATGCACTTCGATGACGTTGGTGACCCCCTCCCAGTCTGCTTCCCAAAGATGCTCGCAGAGCATTCGGCGAGTGACGACTTGTCCTGCATTGCGGATCAGGTATTCGAGCAAGCTGAATTCGGTGGGGGTGAGCGCCAGTTCTTTGTCGTCTCGCGTCACTTTGCGGGTCGAGAGATCGAGCGTTAACGGTCCGATCGTAAGTCTGTTGCTTCCCAACTTGCGCGAACGTCTCGTGATCGCCGTCAATCGAGCGAGCAGTTCCGGAAAGGCAAAGGGCTTGATTAGGTAGTCGTCGGCACCGACGTTCAGGCCTTTCACTCGTTCTTCGACCGATCCCAGTGCCGTCAGGACCATCACGGGGGTCTGAATTCCGCGCTGGCGAAGTTGGCGGAGGACTTCGATTCCCGGCATGTCGGGCAACATGAGATCGAGGACGATCGCATCCGATTTTTGTGGGAGAGCCAAATCCAGGCCCAGTGCTCCGCTGCGAGTCAGTACACAGGTATGACCGGCTTCTTCCAAACCGCGACGCAAGGCTTTCCCCAGAATATCGTCATCTTCCACCACGAGAACATTCATGGAAAACGTCTGTTCGGTCGAGGCGGATGTGTTCATGTGTGGATGATGCTGTGTGTTGAGAGATGCGGAGTCTGGTTCGAAGAACGCCCATTGGACGACGATTGTGAGTGTTATTGCCCAAATCATCTACGATTTGCCAGACCAGTCGAGATACCTTGCAGTAATGTAATCTAATGCTCTTGGCTGGCTTATCGCGATACACCTATAACAAATGGAATGCTGAATTTGGTTCCGGTCGTCCAATTGTCGGCATGGAACTGTCAAGAAGCAGCACGACCGTTGTTCATCCGCTTTTTTGAAATTGAATCCCGCTTGAGCGGATTGTGATTTCCCCCTGACTCAATCGCCCCACCGAGTTGAGTGTCATACCTGACAAGGCTACCTCGTAGAGTGCAAGACGCCAACCTTTCGGCTACCGCCTATTCGCTTGCGGACCGCGACCCGTCCCGGCTGGAACCGCTGTTGCATGCGATTGAACATGCAGCACATGTGTTGCCGACACAGGGACCGATCACGGTGTTTGTGCATCATAACACATTGCATCCCTATGAGGATCTCACCTTCGATCAGGCGGTGAAAAAGGGAGAGGAAATCTACGGCTGCCAGCCGTTTCTGTCGGAGTCCCGCTATCGGCAGGAATTCGCTCACGGTCGAATTCGACAGGAAGATCTGACCGAAGTCCTCCTGGAAGACCTGAAGGACAATGCCGAGATTCAGATCGGCGGGCTGGTCTCACGGTATCGCTTGCGGCAGATGATGCTGCACCACGACTTCGGCCACGGTTCCGATGCGGAATTGCGCTGGCAAATGGCCGAGACCGACGCGCTGCGTGAATTTCGGCCCGAACTTTCGCCGCACCTGAAAGACCGCTTTATCAGCGAAACGCGAAATGGAGTTCTGCGAGAACTGACGCAGAAAGACCATGACTCGAACGCCCGACTCAAGGAATTATCGAGCGGGCTTATGGCCCAGTTTGGCAGCGGGCCTATCGAGGGTTGGCCGGATGCATCGTGGAAAGCTTTTTCGCTTCAACTCCTGTGGCGCATTTGCCGCGACGGAGTTCACGGTGTTCCCGCCGATCATCATTCACCCGCGCGGAGCTACGAGCATAACTTGCGGCATACCGTGCTCATGCAGCAAGCGACGGGGGAAGAGATCGATCAACAGGTCAACTCCTTCCTGATTCGCTTCTGTGCGGCGTTTCTCGATCAGGGCTTCTCCACGTGGATGCTGCCGCGCCGCGATGTCGGTTTTTTCCAGTCGTTTATTCTATTGTACGACCAGGGACTTCAAGTGCATCGCTGGTGGCGTCATCTCGCCAGGGAATTGAAGCGGATAGAAGCCGCCGACATGAGCACGCTCGAGTCGATCGAGGAGTCGCTGAGTATGCTCGGTGTGGCCCGCTCTGAACGCGAAGAATATATCACGCAGACGCTGCTGGCATTGCGCGGCTGGGCGGGGATGCTCTGGCAAATGGAGACGAATGCAGAGTGGACGCTGCATCCTGCTCCATCAGGCAGTCTGGTCGGATTCCTGGCGGCTCGTTTGATTCTCGAACGACTGGCATTGCAACAGATCGAAAAGGAAACGTGGGGGTCGATGGGCGAATTGTCGGACCTGCGCCAGCGGCTGAAGCGAAAAATTCCCCACAAACCGCGTGTCAGCGTCGATCGGCGGGCATTCGTCGTCTTTCAATTGTCCCAAATCCTGGGATTGAATCCCATCGCTCTGGTCAAGCTGACCAAAGACGAATGGACTCAAATCATCCACGAAATCGAGGAGTTTTCGGAATTCGAACGTCGCCGCATGTTTCATCTGGCCTATGAACGACATTATCGGGATCAAATTCTGGACGCTGTGCTCGCGCACGGGGCGCGGCCTCCGCAATCGGCCCCGGCTGAACGAAGTTTTCAATTGATCTCATGCATCGATGATCGCGAAGAATCGTTTCGAAGGCATATCGAAGAAATTGAACCTCGCTGCGAAACGTTTGGCGCACCGGGTTTCTTCGCGGTCGCGATGTACTACCGCGGGGCTTCCGACGCGCATTTCAGGCCGCTTTGCCCGGTCATCATCAAACCGAAACATTATGTCCGTGAAGAAGTCGCTTACTCGTTGGCGGCCGGCAGCCGGCAGCGAGCGGAGACGCGCCGAGTGCTGGGGGCCGCTTCGCATCGCTGGTACGTCGGCAGCCGCTCGTTCACGGGGGGGATCGTCACCGGTCTTCTAGGATCGCTGGCATCGATCCCGCTGGTCGCGAGAGTTCTATTCCCCCGTTTGACTGCCAGGTTACACGAAATGTTCGGTAACTTGTTGCGAACTCCGCCCGTCACCGAATTGCGAGTGCTGCGAGAGGCCGACCCCCCCGGTCCCGGCGACGAGCACCTGGGCTACTCGCTCTATGAAATGGTCAACT
>JBJXGP010000358.1:0-10326 GCA_046160425.1 Planctomycetaceae bacterium | reverse complement strand
GACCCCGAGGAAATCGCCGGGGGAGATTTTCGCTCGCTCGCCGAGATCGAGCAGGATATCGCGAACCAACCGGTTCGATACTGTCCGGCGTTTAAGGTGTTGTTTGCGTGGTATCTGAATAACTCATGAATCAATCAGATTATTGATGCTGAATATGATTAGAATTATGAGTCAACACGAACCATTATGCGAGATGCATTGTCTCAATGGATAATGAAGCAAATAACCTCAACCCGGGTCCATGCCATCCGGTTGTTTTTTGACTTTGCGGTAGTCGAGCGGCGGGCGCTGGTCGGCTTGCATGAGCGACTGGTACGCTTTCTTGCCGAGTCGGTTTTTCAGTTCGGCTCTGGCCTGGTCGATCAGTAGCGGTTGCGTGTAGAGATCCCACGCCGAGGCGGCCATAACTTTCGCTGCCAGTTGCATCCCTTTCCGGCCGATGCTCATGCCGCCGGCGGCGACCGCTTGCCAGGAGTGCGGCGGAGTCCCTGGAACCCAGCACGCCGTGTTGAAGCCTCCCGTGGGGACGACCCACGAGACGTCGCCGACGTCGGTCGAGCCGCGGCTCATCGCGCCGTCGAGATCGACAACGTTTTTGAGTGAGTACAGCGGAAGTTTTTCATCGAGCGATTCCTGAATCTTCAAAGCGAATTTGAGTTCATCCTGATCGTATTTGAGATCGTTGAGCGCTTGCAGATTTTCGCGAGCGACGTTCGTCAGAATGTCATTCGGCAGAAGCTCGACGATTCCCCCTTCGTAATTCACCGTCAATTCAGTATCGGTTGCCAGCGAGGCGGCTTGAGCGCAGCGCACGACCCTCCGATAGATGGAGATCAGTTTTTCCGCTTCGGGATGCCGCACGTAATAGTAAACTTCCGCATCTTGGGGGACGACGTTCGGCGCGTCTCCGCCGTCAGTGATCACGTAATGAATCCGCGTCATCTCGGGGACATGCTCTCGCAACAACTGCACGGCGTAATTCATCAGTTCGACGGCATCCAATGCGGAACGCCCCAGTTCAGGGGACATCGATGCGTGAGCCGCCGTCCCGCGAAAGCGAAATCGGACGGCCATGCGGGCCATCGTCGAACGGTCGCCGGCTGCGTTGGCGTGACTCGGATGCCAATGCAACACGGCGGAGCAGTCATCGAACAAGCCGGCGCGGACCATGAACACCTTGCCGCTTCCACCCTCTTCGGCGGGGCAGCCGTAAAATCGAACCGTCCCCTTGAGTTTCCCCGACTTGATCTGCTCGGCGAGAGCAATCGCAGCCGAGGCCGAGGCGGCACCGAAGAGATGATGACCGCAACCTTGTCCGTACGATCGCCCTTCAATCGGCTCTCGATCGGGAGTTGCCGTTTGCGACAATCCTGGAAGGGCATCGAATTCGCCGAGAATTCCGATGATCGGCGGCTGATCGCCGACGCTGGCGACGAATGCGGTCGGAATATTGGCCACGCCGCGCGTCACCTGAAAACCGTGGCTTTCAAGCCAGTCGGCGAGGAGTTTCGACGATTTGACTTCCATGTATCCCGGTTCGGCCCAGTTCCAGATTTTGAGGGCCTTGTCCCAGGTTTCGGCTTCGCGATCGACGACGCTTTGGATCACCTGCTGCTTGTCTGCGGAAATCTCAGCAGAATCATCATCGGCCTGCGTGAGGGGAATTCCGTAAAGCAGCATACCGATGAGGGCTAGCGTCAATCGCTTCAATGTGGTGACATGTTGAACGGTCATCATCGTGAACTTTCGGCTCATCAGTTGCGTGCGAGGAAACATTGGCAGGTCGTCTACTATTGTAAAGAGGCTGTCGATCAATTGGGACCGCGCGATCTGAAAAAATCGCACGAGAAATCCGGATTATGGCTGCGAAAGCGGCTATCCTGAAAATTATCACCTCCGGTCACCGTAAATTGCGAACGCTCCGGTTATAATAACAAATGTTACAAACGAGTACCTCGCTTGGCATCAACAATAAACAGAATCGACGAGAGAGCATGACATCATCATGCCCCGTCATGATAAAACTCAATGGGAGAATGAAGTAGTGGTGGAATTGGAACAGAGAATTATCGCGTACGTGACGCGCGGCGGCTATCGCCCCGTGACGCTGAAAGCGTTGGGGAAAAAGCTCGGCATCCAGCGCAAAGATTACGATGAGTTTGCCGAATGTCTCGCCGTACTCCAGAAAAACAAGCGCATTCGAATTGGCCCCGACGGTAAAATTCAAAGCGTCTCCGCCGCCGGTCTGATCGCGGGAATCATCAAGCGGCAAGGGGGGGGCGGAGGATTTCTCATCCCGCACGTCAAAACCGATGCGGGTGACGTTTACATTTTCCCCGAAGAGATGCGTGACGCTCAGACCGGTGACGAAGTACTTGTGCAACTCCTCGAACGCCGCCGACGCGACGGTCAGCGGTGCGGTCGTGTCTCCGAGATCCTCGAACGGGCCTCGACGCATTTCGTCGGCGAGTATCTCGAAAAAGATGGTCAGGGTTGGGTCGAAATCGACGGACGCTCGATCAACGATCTCGTCCACGTCGGCGACCCCGGTGCGAAAGGGGCATTGCCCGGCGACAAAGTCGTCGTCGAGATGCTGCGATACCCCGGTCCGTACCAGAAAGGCGAAGCCGTTCTCACCAAGGTACTGGGACCGCGTGGGCAGCCCGGCGTCGATACCGCATCGATCATTCACGAATTCGGCCTCCCCGATGAATTTCCCGACGCGGTTCTGCATGAAGCCCGATTGCAGGCCGAACGATTCGACCCGGCGGATCTCGGTCAACGTCGCGATCTGACGCAAGAGATCATCGTGACGATCGACCCCGTCGATGCCCGCGATTTCGACGATGCGATATCACTCGAACGCTCGGCGGACGGGCATTGGCATCTCGGTGTCCACATCGCCGACGTCGCCCATTTCGTGCAGCCGGGATCGATCCTCGATGCCGAAGCGCGGCTGCGCGGCACGAGCGTGTACCTCCCCGATCGCGTGCTGCCCATGCTTCCAGAAATCATCTCCAACGGTCTGGCGAGCTTGCAGCAGGATCAGGTGCGGTACACGAAATCGGTGCTTGTCGAATTCGATTCCGCAGGGATGCCCTTGCATACCGAATTCGCGAACTCGGCGATCAAAGTCACCCGCCGATTCGCCTACGAAGAAGTGATGCCGATCATCAACGATCCCGAACGGTTTCGCACGCGAGTGAGCGCGAAGGTGCGCGTGCTATTGGTCCGCATGCACGAGTTGGCGATGATTCTGCGGGCCCGGCGGATGGGACGCGGCGCTCTCGAACTGAATCTCCCCGAAACCAAGCTCGACTTCAACAAGGAAGGACGCGTCACCGGGGCCCATCGCGTCGAACACGATGCCAGTCATCAGATCATCGAGGAGTTCATGCTCGCCGCCAACGTCGCGGTCGCCGAATCGCTCGCCGCGCGCGGGATTGCGTTTTTGCGGCGAGTCCACGGCGAACCCGATCGGCAGAAGCTCGAGAACTTTTCGAAGTTTGCGACGCTCTTGGGGTATCCGCTCAAAGCAATTTTCAGCCGCGCCGAGATGCAGGGGCTTGTTCACAGAGTGCATGGGACTCCGCATGAATTTGCCATCAATTACGCCTTGCTGCGCAGTCTGAAGCAGGCCGAGTATTCCGACGCCGAACTGGGGCATTACGCCTTGGGTGAAGAGAATTATTGCCATTTCACGTCGCCGATTCGTCGATATCCCGATTTGACGATCCACCGGTTATTCGATGCGGTTGCCAAAGGAGACAAGAAGATCCCCGCCTTGCCCGAATCGGAGTTGGCCAAGCTCGGTAAACTCTGTTCGGCGAGCGAACGCCGCGCCGCGACCGCCGAACGCGAACTGATCAAGATCAAGATGCTGACGATGATGGCCGACAAACTCGGTGAAGAAATGGATGCCGTTATCACCGGTGTCGAGCCGTTCGGCATTTTCTGTCAGGGAGTCGAAATTCCCGTCGAGGGGATGATTCACGTCAGCCGCTTGCCGCAGGTTGACTATTTCTATTTCGAAGAATCGAGCTTGAGTTTTACCGGTCGGCGTTCGGGCGAACAGATGCGTCTGGGAGACCGCATTCGCGTCGTCGTCTCTGAAGTGAACCTCTCGCGCCGCGAACTCGATTTCCAACTGGTGAAATTGCCGTCGGGGACTAAAGTCCCGCTGATGGCGCCGATCGGCAAAGTCGTGGTCGCCCCGGGCGATGTGTCGCGAAAACTGAGATCGACCCGCGAGACCCGCGAAGCGGGAAAACCGGGAGTCCGCGTGAGCGGCCCAGGCCGGGACAATTCGAAGCCAGGCCGCGGTCCCGATGAACAACGCCGAGCCAAACCAACTGCAAGCACCGAAACCGGCCGCCCCAAAGCCGATGCGCAGAAGAAAAAGAAGAAGAAAAAGGGGAGAAAGTAAGAACACCGTTGGTCGTTCTGGTAAAAGTCATTTACGCAGTGTCTCCCGTCCGTTCATTCCTGCAAGAAAGGTTGAAGATGATGTTCGTCCGGTCTCGCTCGATGATTCGCAGCAACATCGTTTATTCGATGTTGCTGCTGCTCGCGATGGGTGGGCAGGTCTGCCGCTCCGCAGACGAAACGAAAACCGATGAATTGCCGGGCGAACTCGTCCGGTACATCAGCCGGGAAGAACCGGAGTTCACGTGGTCGACCGAAGAAAAAACTCAACTGGAAGAGATCACCGTCTATCGGTTGAAACTCGTGTCGCAAAAATGGCACGGCATTACCTGGGAACACGCGCTGATGGTCTACGTTCCTAAAGAGATCGTTCATCCCGAACAGATGCTGCTGTTCGTCACCGGCGGCAAGAACGGCGGCACGCCGGGCAAAGAGGAGCAGCAGATCGGCGCAACGCTTGCCCGTTTGTGCGGAGCCTGTGTCGCCACGCTGCATCAGGTTCCCAATCAACCGTTGTTCGGAGACAAAGTCGAAGACGACCTGATCACCGAGACCTGGCTCAAGTATCTCGAATCCGGCGACGCCACGTGGCCCCTCTTGTTCCCGATGGTGAAAAGTGCGGTCAAGGCGATGGATGCCCTCGAAGAATTCCAGTTGCGCGAGTTTCAGCAGTCGATCGACGGCTTCGTCGTCACCGGCGCTTCCAAGCGCGGCTGGACAAGCTGGCTCACCGCCGCGTCCGACCCGCGAATCATCGCGACCGCTCCGATGGTGATCGACGTGCTCAACTTCCCCAAGCAGATGAAATATCAGAAAGAGACCTGGGGAAAGTACAGCGAGCAGATCGACGATTACACCCGCAAGGGGCTCCTCCGCGATGAAGGCATACCCGAAGGAGAACGGGAACAGGCCTTGTGGAAGATGATGGACCCCTTCACCTATCGCGCGCACATCCAGCAACCGAAGCTGATGATCGTCGGCGCGAACGACCGTTACTGGGTCGTCGATGCCATGAACTTATATTGGGATGATCTCGTCGGCCCGAAGTACGCGATCCGCCTGCCGAACGCCGGACACAATCTGAAAGGTGGCCGCGAACTGGCCCTCAGCACGCTCGCCGTCTTCTTCCGCCACGCCGCCGGGGGAGCCGCGCTGCCGCACATCGACTGGGAAAAGTCATCGAACGACGGCCGGTTGCAGTTGGTGCTCAAGACGACGTCTGCATCAAGGGGAGCGCTCCTCTGGTCGGCGAAGTCGATGAGCAGAGACTTCCGCGAATCCGAATGGGCCTCCGAAACCATGCCCGCCAGTGAAAAAATCTACCGCGGCGAAACGGTTAAACCTGCCACCGGCCACATCGCCATCTTCGGCGAGATCCAGTTCGAGTACGAAACGATCCCGTATTCGTTATCGACGCTGGTCTATTGGGAGTGATGCCAGGCGCAGTCACAAAGAGCGGCGGGGTTTATCCCCGCCGTTTTCCGATCGATAAAGACGGCGGGGATAAACCCCGCCGCGCATTTGACGCAGATAAAAAGCTCCTCCAGCCAGTGTGGCATTGGCATCTTCCTTGTTCATCACCAGAGATGGGCGTCGGTGAATGTCGGAATTCAAACCATTGATGATCGACTATCGATCTGGTACGTTAACTGATGAGATGAACTGAAGAGAAAAAACGAACAGAGCCGTGGCACACAAAACAACGTGTTGCTTTCGAGGGATAGATGAACCGGGCCACTCCGCCCGGCGTCGACGTTTTCACAGGAGCCATCCATGTCGAATCGATTCTGTCAGATGCGATTGACCCCACTGGCTGCGATGTGTGTACTACTCTGCGGTTGTGCGGATCGTTCTCACCCGACTCCGTCATCCGGTTCGCCGGCTGCAACTTCCGCGGCAGCGACCCCGGCCGTTCCATCCGTGGTTGCGCCTCCGATGATTTCGACGACTTCCGCCGTCCAGTTGTCGGTGAGAGACGAGACCACTTCGACCGATTGGCCTGGCTTCCGCGGACCTGCCGGAATGGGTATCAGCACCACGTCTCGGGGCTTGCCCGTCACTTGGAGTGAGTCCGAAAACATCACCTGGAAAACGCCGCTCCCCGGTGCCGGCGCTTCGTCTCCCATCGTCTTCGACGATCGCATCTACCTGACGTGCTACACCGGGTTCTTTGTGCCTGGTGAAGAGGGCGGCAGCCAGGACGATTTGAAGCGGCATCTGCTCGCGATCAATCGCGACGACGGCAAGATCATCTGGAACAAGGCGGTCCCTGCGAAGCTGCCGGAAGAGTCCTCCATCCGCGACCACGGTTTTGCCGCGAACTCCGCTGCCGCAGACGGCGAGCGAGTCTATGTCTTCTTCGGGAAAACCGGCGTGTTCGCCTTCGACCACGACGGCAATCAACTGTGGCAGGCGGACGTCGGGGATCGCACGCACGGTTGGGGCACTTCCGCGTCGCCTGTGCTCTTCGACGATCTCGTCTACATCAATGCCAGTGTGGAAAGCGGATCGCTGATCGCTCTCGATCGCAAGACGGGCAAAGAGAAATGGCGCACTGGCGGCATCAACGAATCGTGGAACACGCCGGTCATCGTCACGGCGGAAAGCGGCCGCAAAGAACTCGTCGCCGCCACGCAGGGTTCGGTGCAGGCGTTTGATCCGCAAACCGGCGACCAACTCTGGATGTGCAAGACCGACATCGGCTGGTACATGGTCCCCGGCGTCGTCGCGGACAAGGGCATCGTCTATTGCCTCGGCGGTCGGTCGGGCATCGCGGCACTCGCCGTCAAAGCGGGCGGCTCCGGCGACGTGACCGAATCAAATCGCCTGTGGACCACGACGAAAGGTGCCAACGTTCCCTCGCCGGTTGTGTTCGACGGCCATTTGTACTGGCCACACGAGAGCGGCATCGCCAATTGCGCGAAGATCGAAGACGGTGAGCTCGTCTATCAGGAACGGCTCGACCGGTCCGATACGATTTACGCGTCAACGTTGCTCGCCGACGGTAAGCTGTACTACCTTGCCCGCAACGGCCGGACATTCGTCGTCGCCGCGAAGACGGAATTCGAGCAGCTCGGCATGAACGACCTGAATGATGGCAGCATCTTCAACGCCACCCCCGTCCCCTCCGGCAACCGCTTGCTGATCCGATCGGACAAGTTTTTGTACTGCATCGGTCAGTGAGTCTATTGAAGTGTCACAGCCGGGTGCCCCGGTTGAAAATATCTCACGGCATGAATAGCGGATTTTTGCGTGGCTGACACAGCCGTGGCACACCAGAGTTGGGATCAATGGCGGGCACATACCCCAACCGGGGCACCCGGCCGAGATGAGCAAAACGCGTTCAGCGCCTTGCCGCAGATGCCGCTCGCGTTGACCGAGCAACTCTGTCGGCTGGTCTTGCTCGAAATCGTCCCTGCGGTTCAGGAAGCCGATGCCGTTCGATTCGGCGAGGCGTTGACGGAATACGGTCGAGCCGTCGGGAATTATTTCTCACCCATCCAGGGGGGAGCGTTTGCCGATCCGCAGATGAGCCAATTGGCGGACGACCTGCACGGGGAAGGGGTAACGGGGATCGCGCAATCGTCGTGGGGCCCGACGATCTGTATCGTTTGTCCGCACGATGTGAATGCCCGCGAGTTGCGTGAGCGAATTCGCACGGATCAGCGTTACGCGAATTGTCATTTGCAGATCACCCGGCCTGAATTCCGGAGCGGTCGTCGAGTTTATCGATTCATGAGCAGGTCACATCCGACATAATACGGGCCGTCGATCAGATGCTATTCCAGTCCGCCGCGTGCCACTGGCATTGCCCAATCCCGTCCGGGATTTGTGGGCCAGTGGAGAATTTGGTGAGTCGTCAGAGGAATTATATCGCGAGTGTTCGTAGTGTTGAAGTTCGCGGTGCGAAAGAGGGATAACCCAGCGCAGGCTCGTGCGCCGGCGACATGGTGAAACACCGCGGCCTTGGATCAACTCGATTTCTTTTTCGCGCGGCGCTTGGCCTCGGATTTCCGATCGAGTTCACAACGCCGCTCGCGTTCGCGCAGGATCGGCATGATCTCGTCCAGTGTGGCCGCACCGGAAGCCACGTGACCTAACAGTGCCAACATATATTTGCTGGGCCGATAACCGGTATGCAGATACATCAAAGCGATGGCAATCATCGTCACGTACAGATGCGTCAGCATCCCCTCGCGCGTGCGATGAATCAGATGGCGAAAATTCGCCACCGACTTAAACCAGCGGAAGAACAGTTCCACCTGCCAGCGCGAGCGATACAGCAAACCGACGCTCGCCGCCGGAATTTCCAACAGATTGGTGATCAGTCGCAGTTCCTGCCACTCGCCGTTCTCTTCATATTCAATCATGACTTCTCGCACGAGGATCTGCAGTCCGTCGGTATGCCGTCGCGGCGTGGACGGAATCAGCACACC
The DNA here is from genome assembly GCA_046160425.1 of Planctomycetaceae bacterium. Taxonomy (GTDB): domain Bacteria; phylum Planctomycetota; class Planctomycetia; order Planctomycetales; family Planctomycetaceae; genus JAQCEJ01. Next base: position 1,465 of record JBJXGP010000358.1, on the reverse strand, counting down.
CACGCGATCGCTCACCACGCCGGCCGCTCGATCTTCCGCCGTTAACGGGCGTGAGTTAGCGTGCTTGAGCTCGGGCGAGTTGACGCCGGTGCGCTTGTAACGACAGACGAAAAAACGACGCGGTTTCAGTTCGTCTCCCACCGTTTCATAGTGGGCCTCGAGAAGACCGAAGGAAACGAAACCGCGGTCATAGAGATAGATTTTGTCATCCTGCAGTTTGGTTCTCGCGGCCTCGGCTTCGCTTTCCCCCGGCTGAGGAACGTTGAGCACCTCGGGAATCCAGGTCGAGACATCCAAGTGGCAGTCGACGCGGGCTCGGTGCTTTCGCGCACCGTGATTGTTTGTGTTGCACACGGCCCAGGCCACGTCGGCTAAGGCGGGCAGAAACGTCCCGTCGACGGCGATCGTCTGCTTCAGCAAATCATTCAGGCCACGATCCCCCGTGGAATTCAAGGAATACTTGCGGCTCAACTGGCGACGCAGTTCGGTGAGGATCGGTTCCAGCCGCTGCGGGTCGGCGAGTTTCTGAAAATCGCTCAGCGTGCTTTTACAGATGCGACGGATGCTTAAATTCTGTTGCACACGTTGGGTCTGACTGAAATCCTCAACGGTTCTGAGGGTCCGCACCAGCGGATTGAAGAAAGCCAGCAGTTGGACGATGAACACATCGTCGAGATAGAGCTTGCGATTGCCATGACTCTCTTCGTCGCGCAACTGCCGCACATATTTCTCCAGCAATCGAACGTACTTACCCCCAACCACCGGCACCGGCCAAGACTGGAATTCGGGTTCAGCAACTTGTCGCACGTTCGCGTCCATGTGAGAACCTGTAACAGATTCTCACCGATCGCGCAAGTTAAGATCTCGTTAATATTTTCCCGGACAGGATTGGGCATTGCCAGTGTTCTTCGGTTTTGTCGTGCCGAATGTCGGCGTCTGCCGGGACTTTCTTGGGGAAAGTGTGAATCATCAATCGCAAGAATACAACAGACACACTGGCTGGAGCCAGTGGCACACAAATCCCACAATCATTTTGCATGGGGCACCCGGCGGCGATTTGAAATCGGAAAAGAAAAGGGCTATTTCAACGGGCTGTTAGGCGCTTCCGGTTAGATTGAGGAGAATGCCATATCGGCTTTCAAACTGTTTGATGCTGATGGCGAATTCCTTGAAAAGAATTTTAGCGCGCGGTGCCCTGACGGTTCGTGGATCTGTAGTGATTTGAATGGGGCCTCTGCCGGAATAGATGTCGTCAACTCGCTCGAAAGGTATGTCAAAGAAGACGTATGGTTCGCCGGTTGGAAGTGCAGCTTGAACTCTCGGGTCGGCCTCACCAACTAGAACAAGCCGGTCATACTTCTTTTTGCCGGAGGTGCCGTAAGGGTGGTGCCAAGTCCACCGTTTGGTCTTCTCGCCACGTTTAACTTCGCTCAATTGCGATAACTTAACTTCGATACGGATTCCG
>JBJXGP010000357.1:0-3016 GCA_046160425.1 Planctomycetaceae bacterium | reverse complement strand
CTGAGACTTTTGGAATCGTGCAACCGGCTTGAGTTGGAACTTCCGTTAATGATGAACCGGGTTCAGCAGGTACAAGGATTTCAATCGGATTGAAACCCGAAAGTAAGGTCGATTTAGACACATTCTTTTTGGGACTGGCGTTCATGGAGGGGGCCCTTCAAATTGTTGAAACGACGGATTGCGGAACCAACTTGTTGCACGATAACTTAATACCCCCCAGGGACCCACGAAATCCGCAGGCGTCATCTGAGTGTCGGCCTTGGGGGCCTGGAAAACGAGTGGAGTTTTCCCCCAGGATCCGCGAATAAATTGACTATTACTGAACTCAATCTCGAGCCGAATTGTTTTTGAATCACCGGGCCAAGGGACGTCGACATATCCCAATTCTGCTATCGGAAAGGGAAAACCCTGAGACACGGGTATTTGTATGAGCGAGCGTCGGATCCGATAGACCGGTTTCCCTTCTGGAACATGTTGCTGGAGGCCATAAATCCATTGCATTTGAGCCACTCGACCTTTATCTGTTTGTACCTCACGATAGCCGAGAAAGAGTCCGGCGGAGCCCACCCATACAGGTTGCTCGATGGCGATACCCAGCCGTGCCGAGGAGTGGTCCAATGTGCCAAGCTGAATGATTCGAATCGGCTCTGCACTCACCTCGTAAGCCTGGAGATCAGGTCGGAACACATGCACACCGCCGGCTTTGTATCCCGGCCAGAGGATCTCACGCGGCAGCTCTCCCAACTGAGATTGCCATTCTTTCTCGAGAGCGGACAAGCTTGAAGTCGTCGCATGGGGAACTATGGTTCCACCGGATCCCGCGGGATCAGAGGGCGTACTCGTCTTGGTAGAATCGACAGAAACAGCGGTCGGCACGGGTTCGGCGAGCGTCGGGTCCGGCTTAGTTCCCCTCATTTGAATCGTTACCAGAACAGCCACGAGCACAAGCCCAACCGTTGCGAAGATCAACATCGGGCCGAATGACTTGCGAGAAACGGTGCCACCATCTGCATGCAGCCATTTGCGCAGTTCACCCGCCAGATCCTTCGCCGTCGAATACCGCTCGGCAGCAGGCTTCGACAAACATTTCAAGCAGATTTGTTCCAACTCTCTCGGAATCGCATCATCGATCGTTCGCGGCGGGCGGGGTTCTCGATGTAATATTTGCTGCTGATAATCTTCAGCCTTCAGGCCGAGAAACGGCAAGCGGGTCGTCAGGAGTTGATATAAAATCACCCCTAAACTGTAGATGTCGGCCCTTGCGTCGACGCGGTTGCTGTTGCCGCTCGCTTGTTCGGGAGACATGTATGCCAGCGTCCCCAGTACCGAAGCCCTTTCCAGCAACTGCTCTCCCTCGCTGACAGCCAGGCCGAAATCCGCCACGAACGCACGGCCGTCCCGGTCCAGCAGAATGTTGCTCGGCTTGATATCGCGATGCACCAGGTCTTTCAGATGAGCGCGGTGTAAGGTCTCAGCCACGTCGGCGACCAACTCTGCCGTTTCCCGAAACGACAACCGCTCTCGCTTGATCCGATTCGCCAGAGTTTCGCCATCGACGAAATCGGAAACGATGAAGTAGCTGTCCCCTTCCTGGCCGACGTCATAGACCGTGACCACACCGGGAATTCGCAGGTTGGCAACACAACGCCCTTCGGCGAGAAACGATTGAAGCTGTTCGGGAGAAAATTGCTTGTCACCGCGCGGGATCTTGACCGCCACGACGCGATTGAGATTGGGATCGTGAGCCTTCCAGACTTCGCCGAATGCGCCGCGCCCCACGATCACATCCAGGCGGTAGCGGCCGGCACGCGGCACAGTCACCGTAATGCCCAGCAACCCATCGCTATCTTCCGACAAGGGGACGCCGCGCTTCAAAGCGATCGTCGATCCGAACGATTCATTGGCAGATTCGGCATCGGATTGACAAACGTCTTCCAGCACGTCCACGAATTGCGGGAACCGCTTTCTCAAGGCGGCTTTGTCGAAGCGAATTCCCCGTCGAAGACAAAAACTAAGCTCCATTTCAACGCAATCGCGAAACAACCAAACCCGATCGGAGTCGCTCACGCATTCCAGGAAGTCCTCCATGCGAGGCTCCCCTTCGGCCTGGAGCGCCTCATAATATTGCTGTCGAATAATGTCCGGCGGATTCAACATGGCCCACTCAATCGAACCAAAGAGACACTCGTCAGATGGACTTCGAGATGCGATCCGATTATTTCCTGCGATCCCGTTCTCTCAGCCTGCGCAAAATCCAAACGGGAATGATCGCTATTGTAACAACACGTTGTTCCCGGCGTCTATTGGATTTGTAAAAAAGGTCCAACCCACACCCGATGAGTATCAGACCGCCGAGACTCAAAAACCCGCCGTTCGGCTGCGATTCAAAAAAGCGACATCACCGATATTCGGTTACCATTTTAATACACGCGTTAACACTGATCGTCAAGAGACTATCCTCGGACGTAAATAGCCGCCAGTTTCCCACGAGCGGCGTGATCCTGAGGCCATCGATTTCAAGGAAAATCATGCTTCGGGGGATCATTGTTTGTCAAAACTTGTGATTTTTCATTTTTTCACGAAATTCTTTGGAAAAAACCCGATGACCGTGCGTCAAATAGGAGAGTAAACCGCGAACTCGTACGCCCATAACCCGTGGGGGCGCGAGATCAGTGAATCACATCCAGCAGAACCGACTTTTTTGCGGGGGGAAGCGTAGCGTCATTGCTTCGACGACCCATTCGCGTTACATACGATGGCGAACCGGTCTGTGACGATCTTCAATCGTCGAATTTCTTGGGAGAGCATTTCATGAAGCGTCTCGTGCTGTGGGCGGCAATCGTTTTAGTTCCTGCGACTTCGTTGTGTGGGGCCGGGGAAATTGAATTCGTTGAGACTTTTGCCCTTTCTTCCGACCGAGAGGAGGCGCTCAAGCAACTGATCCCCGGAACCGAAGACTATTACTATTGGAACTGCTTGCAATTGCTGAACACCGAGCAGTTTGACAAAGTCGATG
>JBJXGP010000356.1:0-4628 GCA_046160425.1 Planctomycetaceae bacterium | reverse complement strand
GGTCGATTCATGCACCGGCTGCCAGATCGGGCTGTAGTCCTGAATCCACGGCGGATTGGTCCGAGGATCCTTCGGCCCGCCGCGCGTCAGTTGTCGCCGCACGGTCTTGTCGAGGAACGTGAACCCTTCTCGGTGAAGATGAAGCTCCGTGTGGAGAATTCGGGAAACGGATCGGGAATGATGTCGAACGCGTCGCGCGAGCGGTCGAAGGTGCAGCAGACATTGAGTTCGGGGAGTGCGTCCGGAAGTTCGTGCTTCCCTTCCACGTCCGGATCGAGTTCGCCCCGCGCCACCAGCGACAGCTTGCCGGGCGCGGGAGTGATTTCAGTAATCATGATCCAATATGGTTCCGTCCGGCGGCGATGCCGTAATTCCAGCACACCGTTGTCGAGTTTTCGCTGTCCCAGAAATTCGAGATCGTGCGGTTCTTCGTACATTTGCATGTCGAGAATGTTCCATTCGCTTTCGACCTGCGGCATGCGCACCCAGAGATACGTCATCACCCCGTAAGTGGGGGCGAGATCTTCCTGACGGATGCCGAATTCGGGCACGGCATATTCGAGCGTCGCTGCTTTCTCCCCCGCTTGCAGAGGAGAAGTCAATGCGAACCCCCCCGGCCCGACGCTCAAGAGGGCGACGAACAGACATTGGCAGATCACGCGAAACATGTTGACCCCCTCCCGCATTGTGAAAGTCATCGGCTGACAGAACCTGCTAGCTCCTCATGATGTTCCAACCCGCCAGGCATGTCAACTCCCCCCGTATTTTGTAGCTGGCCTCTACGAGGCCGGACGGTTGTAAGACGACGTTCTACTTGCGGGGGTGGTACAGACGCAACTGCGTCTGTATTGCGTAGCAACAAGAAGCCGTGAACCAGGCTTCAATTAGAGATCCCCATTTCGGAAGAAACCCGTTAGCCAAGCGTCTTGTGCCAACGGTACCCAGACAAGGACTGTTTGATCCACCTTGCTTGTTCAGGTCTCTACACCATGATCAAAAAGAAAAACGCATACAGCACAAGCAATGCGAACGGAGCGGCATGAGTCGGCACCTGGTGTTTGACGGCTGATGCAACCCACAAGACGACACCCACACCGGCCAAAACCATACCGAGCAAAGTGAGCGTGTCAGCGACCGAGGCGTCGTTGCTATGTGCGCCGGTTGCGGCGGCACTCATAGCGGCTGACGCGGCGAACTGTGCTGCGACCTGAATCGCGATGGCTCCAGCCAAAGCGATCATCGCTACGATGAACCATGATCGATGTTGGTGCATCGACGAATCCTCACGCTATGACAAATCTGCGATGGGTGCCTTGTTAGGCTTTTAGTCTCCCCGAACTCGTTCCTCGATATGTATACCAAGAAGTTGTTCGATTTCCAGCACTTGTGCCCTATCGAGGTGCCTGCGGCAAACCCGAAAGAAACGTGTTGCAGAGGACTTCAACCGCTTACTCAGTTGGATGAGATCGGCAGGAGAGACAGGCGGCTGGTCGGAACTGGTTGGTACCGCGTTGCGCCAAGCCGCAAGTCGTGCGTCGTGCCCGGCAATGATATCAAGTGCATGCCGAATCTCGGCGGCCCAAAAACCAGCATTGGCTGCGTAGCCTGCCAACCGCTCGTCACGAAAGAACGCAGCCCCCTCCAGAACGCGGATCAGCGATAGTGATACGTCGATAACGTAAGTCATGTGCAGTCCTACCTGCCATCAATTAGAAAACTGCCACAATTCGTCCGGCCTCACAGAGGCCCCAGCTACAATTCAGGTGCATAGAACGGGAGCAGGGAGCTCACACTCCCCGCTCGCCTTGTCTCCCAGTCTTCAAGTTGCTTCTGCTTCGAACTCGCGCATCACGTCGACCAGCTTCTCCACACCCGCGATGGGGAATGCGTTGTAGATGCTGGCGCGCATGCCGCCGACGCTGCGGTGGCCTTTGAGGCCGTCGAGGTGGGCTTTGTCCGCCTGGGCGAGGAAACGTTTATCGAGCTCTTCATTGCCGGTCACGAACGTGACGTTCATCAGCGAACGGTTCGCCTCGTCGGCGGTGGCGCGGAACAGCTTGCTCGTCTTGAGGTAATCGTACAACACTCCCGCTTTCTTCTCGTTGTTGGCAGCAATGGTGGGGAGGCCTCCCTGCTCTTTGATCCACTTGAAAACGAGTCCCATGATATAGATGCCGAATGTCGGCGGGGTGTTGTACATCGATTCGTTGGCGGCGTGCGTGCGATATTGCAGCATCGTCGGCAGATTTTTGGGAGCCCGTTCGACCAGATCCTTGCGGATGATCACGAGCGTCACGCCGCTGGGTCCGAGATTCTTTTGAGCGCCCGCGTAGATCAAGCCGTATTTTTTGACGTCGATCGGACGGCTGTAGATGTCGCTGCTGGCGTCGCAGACGAGAAACGGCCCCGTGGGGATTTCGGGGACGTGATGGAACTGCGTGCCGAAGATCGTGTTGTTCGATGTGTAATGGACGTACGCCGGATGATCGCTGTAGTTCGCGGTCGTCGGTATCCGCGAGTAGTTGGTCTCCTTGCCGGTGCAGGCGATGTGGACCTGGCCGAACCGTTGGGCTTCCTCGACTGCCTTTTCGGACCAGGCACCGGTGACCCAGTAATCGGCGGTCGTCGTGGGAGTCAGAAAATTCATGGGGATCATGAAGAACTGCGACGATGCTCCCCCTTGAAGGAACAGCACGTCGTAGTCGTCGGGGATCTCTCCCACTTCGCGGCAAAGGGCAACCGCTTCTTCATAGACTTTCAGAAACGCCTTGCCGCGATGCGAATGTTCGAGGATGCCGATCCCCGTGTCGCCGAGGGAGAGCAGATCTTCGCGGGCCTGCATCAGGACCGATTCGGGCAAGACCGCGGGGCCGGCGGAAAAATTGAATCGTCGCGTCGTCATCAGTCGGATCACTTTCGAGTTTGTCGGGTTGAGATATGGTTTTCGTTGAACTTTGAGGGCATAGGAACGCCGTCATTTCAATCGTCGTATTATCGTTTGACGCATGAACTCGTCAATGGAAAATGATGATTGCCGATGGGGGGATCGCGAAGCGGGTAGCCGGGACAGCTTTGTGTCCCGGTCGCGCAGCGACAAGAGGTCGTTATGTAGCCGAGGTCTGTGACCTCGGTCCGGCCTCGCAGAGGCCAGCTACAGAAACACCACCGGTGGGGACCATCAATTAGCGGATGCATTCCGATCGTCGCTGGGAGGATTGCGAAGCGGAAGTTCTCGAAGACGTGCGTCCCCAGGCGGAACTTGGGGACGAGGGGGGAAACGATAGGAAATAAAAAAGCATCCGAGAGATTAAGCCTCTCGGATGCTGTCAGCAGTTTCATTAGAGAAGTCAGCAGGCTGAAGCCTGTACTCCAACTTATTAGTACAGGTCTTCGTCGTGGCCGCCGTGGCCTTTCTTGTCGTCCTTCGGCTTCTCGGCGATCAACGCATCGCTGGTGAGCAGCAGGGTGGCGACGCTGGCGGCATTCTGCAGGGCCGAACGGGTGACCTTGGCGGGATCGATGATACCCGACTTGACGAGGTCTTCGAACTTGCCGGTCGCGGCGTTGTAGCCCTTGTTGCCTTCCAGTTCCGAGACTTTTTCGCAGATCACGCCACCGTCGACACCGGCATTGTCTGCGATCTGTGTCAACGGAGCGCGGCACGCGCGAATGATGATGTTATAGCCGATCTCTTCATCGCTGTTAAGCCCCTTGGGCTTGACGGCGGTCGAGGCTCTGAGCATGGCGACTCCGCCACCGGGAAGAATGCCTTCTTCGACGGCAGCGCGCGTGGCATGCAAAGCGTCTTCGACGCGGGCTTTCTTTTCTTTCATTTCGCTTTCGGTCGCGGCACCGACGTTGATCTGAGCCACGCCGCCCGAGAGCTTGGCAATGCGCTCTTCGAGTTTTTCGCGATCGTAATCACTGGTCGAGGCGGCGAGTTCACGGCGAATCTGATCGATGCGGGACTTGATGTCGGCCGTCTTGCCCGAACCTTCGATGATCGTCGTGTTGTCTTTGTCGATGACGATTTTCTTCGCCTGGCCGAGATCGGAGAGCTGAATGTTTTCGAGCTTGATCCCCAGGTCTTCGAAGATCGCCTGTCCGCCAACCATGATCGAGACGTCTTGCAGCATCGCTTTGCGACGATCGCCGTAACCGGGAGCCTTCACCGCGACGCACTTGAACGTGCCGCGGAGTTTGTTGATCACGAGCGTCGCGAGGGCTTCCCCTTCAACTTCTTCGGCGATGATCAACAGCGGACGGCCGGCGTTGACGACTTTTTCCAGCACCGGGACCAGATCCTTGATGTTGGTGATTTTCTTTTCGTGGACGAGAATGTAAGCGTTTTCAAGCTCGCACTCCATGCTCTGCGGATTGGTCACGAAGTACGGTGAGAGATAACCGCGATCAAACTGCATCCCTTCGACCACTTCGTAACTCGTCGTCAGGCTTTTGCCCTCTTCGACGGTAATCACGCCGTCCTTGCCGACTTGATCCATCGCCGATCGACGTCGTGGTTCACGGCGATCTCAAGCACGAAGCCAACGAGACGTTCTTCGTCAAGCTGACGAACCTGGGCGGCTCCTTTGAACATCGCTTCTGAAATGTGATGGCTGTTGTGGCCG
>JBJXGP010000355.1:0-41780 GCA_046160425.1 Planctomycetaceae bacterium | reverse complement strand
AGCAACTGGGGCTGATCGATCAGTTGGAGGCCGAACTGCTTCCCGCCGACAAGTTGCGCTGGATCGAAACGCATCAGCAGGCGGGCCGAAAAGTTGCGATGGTCGGGGACGGAATCAACGATGCCCCGGCACTGGCGACGGCGAGCGTGGGGATTGCTCTCGCCGGCGTGGGGAGCAATCTCGCTTCGGAAGCGGGCGACATCCTGTTGATGGGCGACCCGCTGCTGCCGTTGCCGGGACTCGTCCGGTTATCGCGCAAGCTGGTTGAAGTCATCCGGCTCAGTATTTTTCTGTTCGCGTTCGGCTTGAATGGGCTAGGCGTACTGTTATGTGCCTTCGGTTTCATGTCCCCCGTGAGTGCGGCGATCTTTCACGAAATCGGTTCGTTGGCGGTGATGCTGAATTCGTTGCGGCTGTTGTGGTTCGAAAGTGAACAGCAGAACTGGTGGAGTCGGCTCAGTCGCGCCATCGGTCAAATGATGGAAACCGCCGCCGATGTTTGTTCTCCTTCGCGCTGTGCCGATGGAATCATTCGTTCGCGGAACGTGATCTTTCGTATGATCTTGGCAGGGGGCATGTTCTGGTGGATGCTGACGGGAGTGCATCGACTCTCGGACGACGAGCAAGGGTTGGTGACGCGCTGCGGCCGCTATATCGAGACGATCACCGCGGGTTGGCATTGGCGCTGGCCGGTCCCGTTCGAAGCGGTTCGCCGCGAGCGAGTCGCCGAAATCCGTTCGGTGACGCTGGGGTTTCGCCGGGTCGCCGCTCCGCAGCAGGGGAGGGGGCGCTATCTCGCGCCGGTCGAATGGACGAGTCCACATCGCGACGGTGAAGACGTGCTGCTCGCTGAAGAGAGCATGTGGTTGACCGCCGATGAAGTCCCCGTGGAAATGACGGCGGAGATTCAGTTCCGCATCGACGACTTGCAGACGTTCGCCTTCGCGCATGCCGATCCCGAACAGGTGCTCCGCGATCTCGCTGCGGGGACGCTTGGCGAACTGACGGCTTCACGCCTACTCGAAGAGATGCTGACCGAAGGCCGCGCCGAAGTCGAAGCGGCGGCACTCGCACAGGTGAGCCGACATGCACGGCAATACGGTCTCGGTGTCGAGATCACGTCGGTGCTGTTGCTCGACGTGCATCCCCCCAAGACGGTTGTCCCGGCGTATCGTCAGGTCGCCGATGCTCTCGAATTGCAGCAACAATATATCAACGAAGCCCGCACATACGCGGCGAAGCAGATACTTTCCGTCGCGGGTGAGCGGGCCGCCGCCGACCTCGAACGGGATCTCGACACTGCGGAGAGCAACGACATGCTCGACGAGTCGACGCAAGTGAATGTCGCGGAGGAAAGCCTACAAGCGTTAGCGAAGGCCCGGCCGTGGAATCTCGACGACGCATTGTGGCAAAAGCTGATCGCTGGCGAAGCTGCAGGAGAGATGCTGCTCTCCGGTGCCGCCGCTGCGGAACTGCATACCGCCCGCAAATCGGCGGCGACGCGGCTCGATGGCGTCAAAGGTTCGTTGGCCCGTTATCGCGCGCTGCAACAGGTCTATCGCGAGCAACCGGAGATCTCCGGGACGCAGATGTACTGGTCGACGTTACGCAAGACCTTGAGCGGCAGGGCCTGGACCATCATCGATCCGACCGTCGCCTCGCAATCGCATTTATGGCTTGCCGATCCGCAGTCGACAAACGGAACGCCGGGTTTCCCGATGCTGCCCCCAAATGCACCGCAAGATTTGCCGAGTTTTCTGACGCCGGAAGAGAATCGTCCGCGTGCCGACGATCAGAAAAAGATTGATAACGAAGAAGAGCATTAGAAGGGTGGGCTGGAGGTTTGCCTTCTCCCATTGGGAGAAGGTGGCCGTCAGGCCGGATGAGGGTGCCTTTTATGGCACAACGAATGACGATTGAATCGCGAATGAATTGATCCGGGGAAAGCACCCTCACCCCTCCCTCTCCCGCTGGCGGGAGAGGGAGAAAAAGAGAACGCGGAGCTTAGGAAACCGGCTTGCGTTCCCAAGCGGAGCTTGGGAACGAGGAACACAACGAGAGAAATACCGAAAACCATCGGAACGCGAAGATGAATCCTGCCACGTTGAAAACCGATCCGGCGATGACCGGGTCGTTCCTCAAAAAACTGCTGCTGGTGCTGCTCGTCGTTGGCGCCGTCGCGCTCGCAGCAAGCACCGTCGTGCTCGTCGATGAAACCGAACTCGTCATCGTCGAAATGTTCGGCCGCATCAATGCCGTGTACGACCTCGCCGACGATCGCGGTTTGCATTTCAAGTTCCCCTGGCCGATTGGGACGGTTCGCCGGTTCGATCGCCGCGTGCAGATTTTCGATCCCCCCGGGCGGGAAGTGTTCACGCGCGACAAAAAGAATCTGACCGTTGAAGCGTACATCTGCTGGAAGATCGCCGAACCTGCATCAGCCGCATCCGACAATATGGGAGATCGGCCGGTCGTCAAGTTTTTCCGCGGGATCGGTTCAGTCAATCTCGCCGAGGCCCGGTTCGACAGTCGGCTCCGTTCGATTCTTTCCACCGAGACCGGTCGCGTCGACTTGAGCCAGCTTCTTGCGGTCGGCGATTCCGAAACGGGACCGAGCGACGATGAAGCGGGTCCGCTCGATCGCCTGTCGCAGCAATTGAAAAAACAGCTTCGTCAGGAAGGAAGCGAAGGACAATCGCTCGCCGATCAATTGGGAGTCGAGATCGTCGACGTCCGCATCAAACGGCTGAATTTTCCGCTCGGCAATCAGCAGGCGGTCTTCGAGCGGATGAAAAGCGAGCGGAAAAAAATCGCCGACCGGTATCGCAGCGCGGGGCTTGCCGAACACAACATGATCCGCAGTCAGGCCGACCGTCGTTATCAGGAAGTGCTGTCCCGCGCGCAAGCCGAAGCCGAGCGGATTCGCGGCGAAGCCGAGGCGGATGCCCTTCGCACGCTGAACGAAGCCCATGCCCTCGATCCCGAATTTTATCAATATCTCACCGCGCTCGATACCTACGAGCAGATCATCGGCGAGAAGACGACGCTGGTTCTCTCGGCATCGAGCGGTTTTCTGAAATTGCTTATCGACGGGATTCCGGATGCTCCACCCAATGCCGACGATGTGAACCAACCGACGCGCGAGACCACACCCGCACCACTCGACAGCAAAACGACCGAGAATAAATCAGAATCCGAGACTGAGTCATCATCGTCGAAAACCGAGACCGTCACGCCTTCCGCGAAGTCGGAGGGTTCCCCATGACGCGGTGGAAGTCGACGATACTCCTGTTCGCCATCGCGATGATATTGTATCTCGCGACCGGGTTTTACGTCGTCCGCGGGAATACGCAAGCGGTCGTCAGGCGCTGCGGACGATTGGTCACGCACGGCGACGGTCAGCCTCGACTCGTCGGCAGCGGATTGTATTTCGATCTCCCTTGGCCGTTCTCGACCGTCGATCAGGTCAACATTCACGAACTGCGGACGTTGACGATCGGTCTTCCCGACTTGCAGGAACAGGAAATCGGCGGGATGTTGCAGTCGCCGACGCTGCCGGGGGAATCGCAATTTCTGACGGGTGACAAGAACATCGTCCACGTGCAGGTCGCGGTGCAGTATCGCATTTCGGAGACGGGCGTGACGCAATTTCTGATGGAGAACAAAGCGCCGGAACTCCGTTTGCGACTGCTCGGCGAAGCGGTCGCGACCGAACTCATCGTCCGCAGCGGCGTCGATTTCGTGCATCCGCTAGGGTTGTCGGAACTCCGCACGCGACTGACGCGGCGCGTCCGCGAGCAGGCGATTGCCTCTCGACTGGGGGTTGACATCGAAGACGTCTCGATCGTCGGCGTTTATCCACCGGTCCGGGTGAAGTCGTACTTTCTCGATGTCGCCAATGCGCGAGCCGAAAAGGAGACGATGCTGCTGACGGCACAGACTTATGGCGAGGAGCGTGTGACATCGGCACAAGCAGAAGCCCGGCGGATATCGGACGAATCGCAGGCGCGGGGGAATCACTTGCTCCAGAATTCGAAAGCCGCCGCCGAAAGTTTTCGCAAACTCATCGCCCAGTTTCAGCGGGCCGAAGACGAAGGAATCACAACCGTCGCCGAGGCGCGGCGTATGGCCCTCAAACGCCGCTACGCCGAGGTGATGGGCCGCGTGCTGAAACGGGCGACGGGCCAGGTGATCGTCGACGGCGACCGTCCGGTCGATCTGATGATCTGGCGGAATCGGGTTGCGCCGAATGCGGAGTCGGGGAACGGCGATTAAGCGGCTGCGCGTGCATTTCGTTCTCCCTCGCCCGCTTGCGGGAAAGGTCCGGGGTGAGGGTGCTTTACTCCGGCTCGATGTGTTCGTCAATCTTCATCCGTTGTCATTAAAAAACACCCTTGTCCGACCTGCGCCCACCTATTCCCCGGTGGCTTTGGCCAAAAAGTCCTATTTGTCAACGAACTCCTGATGCCTGCCCATAAAGCCGCGGATCGACTCGACATGCTTGATAGGGAGAGTTGATTTCGATTAGCCTATCTTTGGTGGATACATCGCGAACGACAAATATTTCATTGCTACGAGTACTGCGGCAAGTCGTCAGTGAAGGGACTATACGATGGCTAAATGGCTTCTGTGCCGTTGGAGATGCTTCCTTTGGCTCTTGTCCGGCTTATTGTCGTTCTTGGGGTTATTTGAGACCGCGATAAAACTTCTGTCTGGTAGATGGATTGGAGACATGGCGGTTGAACTAAATGAAATATCTTCATGGTGGTCTGGAATTCCCATATTGGGTGACGACGCGTTTCAGGCATCGTGTGTATTCGGGGCGATTACAATTTGGGTATTCATAGGACTTGCTTTATGGATTCAGCATCGAAGAAAAGAGGTGCTGTTCGGTTCTTTAGACGATATTATCGAGAGCAACATTCTTCCAGAAGAAATAAAAGAAAACGCTTTGATTCTAAAGGCGATTCAGAATCTCAGATGTACTCTAATCACACTTGGAAAGGAAGAAAAAGACAGAATTATCGAAAGCCTTAAATTCGATATCGCAATACAAGTCAAAAAAGTAAATGGCAAAGTGATTCACGACAAATTCATTAACCTTGTTGATGAATTAAGCAATCAAATACGCAACCCTGATATTATCTGCAAGCGAGCATATGAGCACATGGGAGACATACTCTTGAATAAGATTCAAAAAATAAAACCGCCAAAAAAATGATCCGTCTACAATTGCAATGGCCCTAAGTCAATCACGCTTTTGAGATTTCCAAATTTGAATCAACCGATTTTCTGGACAGAAAATCAACTTATCCAGAATGTCAGTTGATTGACGGACCTTATGGACAAAACGCCCCGGGGGAGAAGGCATAACAGCAGATCCTCGCTTGCCGGTGTATCCCTTGTTCGGTTGCATCTCTCTCGCCGAGCGGCAATAGTGTGGGCTGGAATTCATGTCCTTCACGAATACCGATATCACATCCCCTCGAATCGACAACGGAGCAGATCATGAACGCGAATCAACAGCATGACACCGAGACCTCTCTCGCCTCGCAATTCGGCCGACGGGGTTTTCTGGCCCTCTCGGCGACCGCGATGGCATCTGCCGCTGCGCAGGTGTTCGGCCGCGAATACGGTCCGAATGCGGCGCCGGTTCGCTATCCCGAACCCGACGTCGTGGTGCTCGATGACCGCTTCAAAAAATACAAACTCGGCAACAGCCCTATTCTGCGGCTGTATCACAGCCAGGAAATGCTCTGGGCCGAAGGGCCGGCGTGGAACGGCGTCGGCAAGTACCTGCTCTGGAGCGATATCCCCAACGACATTCAGCTCCGCTGGCTCGAAGATGATGGGCACGTCAGCGTCTTCCGGCATCCCGCCGGCAACAGCAACGGGAACACATTCGATTTTCAGGGACGGCAGATTTCGTGTCAACATGGGCCGCGCAAGGTCGCCCGTTACGAACATGACGGGACGATGAGCATCCTCGCCGAGAGTCATGGAGGGAAATCGCTGAACGGCCCGAACGATGCGATCGTGCATCCCAACGGCGACATCTGGTTTACCGACCCCGGTTACGGCGGACTGATGAACTACGAAGGGACGCGGGCCAAAGGGGAATCGGTGCAGCCGTATCAGAAGGAAGCAATCTACCGCATCGATGCGAAGTCGGGAAAACTGTTTCAGGTTGCCGACGATATTTTCAAGCCGAACGGTTTGTGTTTCTCTCCCGATTACAAGTTGCTGTACGTTGCGGATACCGGTGCTTCGCATTATCCCGATGCGCCGCGGAACATCCGCGTGTGGGATATCGTCGGCGAGTCAAAGCTCGAGACCGGTCGCGAGTTCACTTCGATGGAGATGGAACTCAAAGGAAAGAAAGTGGGCGGTTTCGCCGACGGCATTCGCGCCGACGTCGACGGCAATGTCTGGGCGAGCGCCGGCTGGGTCGGGGACGGTTACGACGGGGTCCACATTTTCGCGCCGGATGGAACGCGCATCGGCCAAGTGCTGCTCCCTGAAATTTGCAGCAATGTCTGCTTCGGCGGCACGAAACGCAATCGCCTGTTCATGACCGGCAGCACGTCGCTGTACGCCGTGTATGTCGAGACGACCGGGGCGCATATTACGTAGTGGAGCGCGGATTGCAGAGAATCAGAGGGGGGAGGGGGCGAGTGGGGGAAAGAAAAAAAACTCCGCGCGTACTCATTTCCTCTCCCTGCGAACCCAGAGTTTCAAACTCCTTGATTTCTGAGCGTATTCCCCTGCGTGGAAGAGACGTTGGCTCTTGCCCAGTTTGACATATTCGTGTGATTCAAGGGGAAGAAATGGGCTTCGATCTTTTCATGAGACTTTGAATGCTCTACGATATAACGTTGTCAGAGCGGCAATTCAGCGCGCTCGTGTGAACACTTCGCATTCCTGACGATATTCGATTCACTTGCTGGGGAAGCGGGCTTTGCTCAAAGCGTATTCAGACCATTGGGCACTCATTACGGGCGCCTCATCCGGCATCGGTGCAGAATTCGCGCGACGACTTGCCGCGCGGGGGATGCATCTGATCCTCACGGGACGCCGCAAAGAACTGCTCGATCAACTCGCCGGCGAGTTGCACACGCATCACGGCACAAAATGCGAAGTGATCGTCGGCGACCTTTCAGACCCGGCCGAGCCGAGTCGTATGATGAATGACATTCGCGGCAAGGGGATCGAGATCGAACTGCTGATCAACAATGCGGGCTTCGGCATGGTCGGGGAAGTCGAGAAAACCGAAGTCTCGCGCGTATTGCAGTTGATCCGCCTGAATATGAGCGCGTTGACCGAGTTGACGTATCTGGTATTGCCCTCGATGATCGCGCGGAAACACGGAGCGGTGATCAACGTGGCCTCGGTCGCCGGCATTCAACCCGTGGCGTTCATGCCGGTCTATTCGGCGAGCAAGGCCTATGTGCTGCATTTCAGCGAAGCGTTGTGGGCGGAAGTCCGCGGCAAGGGTGTCACCGTGATGGCGCTATGCCCGGGGACGACGCAAACCGAATTCTTCGACGTCGCCGGCGCTCAAGGATGGTTGAAGAAGCATCGCTCGCAAACGGTGGGCGAAGTCGTCAAGACGGCATTGTGGGGGCTGGAGAAACGGCGCCAGTACATCATCCCCGGATGGGGGAACTATTTTCTCTCGTTGCTCGTGCGCATTGCCACCCGCCGAACCGTGGTCAGCGAATCGCGTAAGTACTTTCGCCCGCCTCCCGAAAAGAACGAGAAATCGTAAGCTCGTCGCGCATTCATGTGGGTCGATCGGCTGGACTCGCGGTTCGCCTTCCCGATAAATGCCGGCAATGTGTACACACATCTGTACTCGCCCGCAAATTCGTAGCAATACTCCAGAAAATCACCGATATTCATCGGTGCGGACTCTTTCCCCGAAAATGTGTGCTAATTTTCAGCGAAGCAGTGCGCATACGCCATTGCATTGAGAGAGACGCTCGTTCGATTTGACCCCGGAAACGTCACATGTCCGCCAACGAATTAATCGATCTGAATTTATCGGCATTTCGCCCGGGTATGACGGTTCTGGATGTCGGCTGCGGATACGGGCGGGAACTCCAGCGTCTGGCCGACGCCGGTTGCCTGCCGATCGGCATCGATCCGTTTTCCGAATGCGTCGAACAAAGCCGAAGTCTCGGCTTTACCGCACATCAGGGATACGCGGAACATCTGCCGTTCGCCGACAACAGTTTCGATGGAGTGATTTCGCAGGTCGTCCTGCCGTATACCAACGACGTCAGAACGCTGCGTGAAATTGCCCGCGTGCTCAAGCCGGGCGGGCGATGCATCCTCTCGACGCACGGTCTCGGATATTACTGGTTGATCATGCGCCAAGCCGAGCAATGGCGGCGTGCCTGTTATGCCATTCGCAGCATCGTCAACACCTGGTTTTATCGTTTCACGGGCTTCAAGCTTCCGCGATATCTGGGAGATACCATTTATCAGTCGCCGGGCCAATTGAAGCGCATTGCCACTCGCAGTGGGCTGGATGTCATCGAAGAAAACATCGCTCATCGATTCTGGGGCATGCCGGTCTTCATGTATTACACTTTTCGCAAACCGGTTGCGACCGCTTTCGGCGTTGAGCCTTGTGATCCCGACGCGATGATCGACGATGCTCCGCCTGTCGAAGAGCGCGTGCCGGCCCTCGTTGGCGGATGACTATTTGAACGCCAGATCGTCGGGGCGCGGCAGTTCATCGAGTGAACCGATGCCGAACAGCGCGAGAAACCGGGGCGTGGTGTGATACGTGAGGTCTTTCGCATTCTTGCCGCGGGTGACTCCCACTAATTCTCGGCGGACGAGCTGGTTGACCAGATTCGAGACGTTCTTTTTTCCGCACTCTTCCAACACATCGCGATGGATTGGCTGCTGATAAGCGATGAGCGCCAAGACTTCGAGGGCATCCTGCGAAAGTCGGACTTCTTTCGGACCGAATCCGAACACGCGGTGCCGGATCCGCTCGAATTCCGGACGCAGCACGAGACGATGCCCCCCTTCCACCAGCCGGATTTCATAGGGGCGGTTTTGCTCGAGATAATGCCGATTGAGTTCGTCGATCTGCTGTTCGATGTAGGCGTTGTCGTACGAACCCTTGAACAGCCCGGCGAGTTTTTTCGTCGTCAAGGGCGCGCCGCCGACGAACAACGCCGCTTCGATCACATGCCGGGGGGTCAGCGGCGCACCGGGCGAGAGTTCGGGAAAATCGCGATCGGAAAACGGCGCATGAAGATCGCTGTCGGCTGATGCCTTGCTCGTTCGTGTACGTGCCGCATCCTTGGCGGAGGAATTCTCGACAGAGGGAATGGCCGAGTCGGATAAAGTCGCCGGCGGATTCCCGACCTGGGTCGTATGCACGCCATCCGTTGAAAGATTCCCTTCGGGAGATAATTGCAAATCGGTCGCGTCCACCGCCGCATCGGCGAATTCATCAAGGGACTGCAATCCTTCTACGACCTGATCGGGCAATGGGCCATCGTTTGCAGACGGGATGCCCTCATCGTCATCGATATTCGAAATAGAAGTCGCTTTCGCGACCTCATCCCGTGTCGATTGATCGGCCGCTTCCAGAACTTCGAGCGCCCGCCGATAAGCTTCTTCCAAATCACCCGCTGAGAAATCATCATCGGGGGAGTCGAGTTCAATCGACGAGAGTTCCTCCGCGAGTTCGTCGCACTCTTCCAATTCGAATTGATCGTCGGGGAAATTCATGGAGGATTCTGATGACCAGCGTAATGCGGCAAATGAATAGGGGCTGCGACTCGGTACTCGCGGAGTATATCGCTTAATTGAAATCCACCTCAAGAGAATCTTCCGGCGGGTGGGTGCATTCGTTAAATGGTGGTGGTCAATCGGGTATCCGGGACAGCTTTGTGTCCCGGTCGCGCAGCGACAAGAGGTCTTTTATTGACCGAGGTCTGCGACCTCGGTCCGGCCTCAGAGAGGCCAGCTACAGATGCACCATGGGAGGGGACCGCCAAATAACGGATGCACCCCCGGCGGGTCGATAAGCCCGGCCTCCTTGACGTGACTTGCCTGTTTCTGAGAAAATGCATAAACATGCCCTGATGTCACGAAGGCTCAGCCTAACGTCTCTGAATCGAACACTCAAAGGATTGTCCACATGACTCTGCATTCCCTCTTACGAACTTGCTCCGCTGTGTGGGTGTTGACTTTGATCGTCGCCGGCCCGCAATCGCCGGCCCTGCTTGCGGATGACAAGCCCGAATCGGTGAAAAAGCTCGCCGCCGTCGTCACCGTCTATCGCAAATACTCACATGCGGAAGTGATCGCGGGGCGGGTCATTCAAGGAGACAAACTCGATGGCACTCAGACCTGGCCTGGCCTCCAAGTCGTGTCGATGTTTGCCGACCAGGTACGAGAAGAAGACCTCGGCAAGCTGGTCTGTGAGAAATACGGCGTGCGTCAGAGCGAAACGGTCGCCGACGCGCTCACATTGGGAACGGGAAAACTGGCCGTTGACGGCGTCCTGCTGATCGCCGAGCATGGCATGTATCCGGATTCTCCTCTTGGGCAGACCGAGTTCCCCAAGCAGCGGTTGTGGAACCAGATCGTGCAGGTCTTCGAAGATTCGGGGCGCGTCGTGCCGGTCTTTTCCGACAAGCATCTCTCGCACAACGGGCCGGATGCCAGGGCGATGTACGACACCGCTGTCCGCATGAAAATTCCGTTCATGGCGGGGTCATCGATCTCCGCGGCGTGGCGTGCGCCGGAAGTGAATACGAGTCCCGATAAAAAATTATTGCGGATCGTCTCGATCGGGTACGGCGGCCTCGAACCCTACGGATTTCATTCGCTCGAACAGTTGCAATGCCTGGCCGAGAATCGGCCCGGCGGTGAAACGGGTCTCAAGTCCGTCCGCGGACTCAAGGGAGATCAAGTGTGGGAAGCGGGCAAGAACGGCCTGTTCGACATCGAAGTCGTCAACGCCGCCTTGTCGCGGCAACCTCGCACTCCTGCCGTGACGTGGGAAATGCTGCCCCAATTGGTCGCCGAACCGGCGGTGATGATTCTGGAATACGAAGACGGACTGCAAGGCTGCATGTTCATGCTCAACGGGGCCGCGACCGAATTCACGGTGGGTTGGCGCGACGAAGCGGGAGTCTCGTCGATGTGGAGCAAACTGGAAGAGAACGAACCGTTTCGGCATTTCAGCGTGCTGCTCACCGGCATCGGCGAAATGATGCAGACCGGCAAACCGACATGGCCCGCCGAACGCACGCTCCTCAGCACCTCGGCACTGCACGCCGGCTTTTTGTCGTTCTCGAAAAACGGCGAACCGGTCGACGTCTCGGAGTGGGCCGTCCCCTACAAAAGCGAATGGACCTGGAAATCCCCGGGGCCATTTCCAGCTCCGTGATTTCAAAGCGCGTCGTTGTCGGGGACAATTTGGCGGGGCTAGAACTATGGTTTGGATTTCAATTCGAACTTGAACTCATTCGGCTTGTCTGCGACGACCTCAGCGGTTAACTCGCTCTTGGTGTTGTACTGTGGTGGAATCAGGCTTTCGGTATCCATGACATCCGGTTTTCCTTCGACGGGTTTGCTGCTGGCACGAGTCGCGATGATTTCAACTCGCTTTTTTCCCGGTGTTGCTTGCAGCGAATAACTGCCTCCTTTGATATCTCCCGCGTCACCACCAGAGACGGTTGTGTCCAGAAATCGAATGTTCCCTGAATCGATCGGCTGACCATCCAGCGTCACAGTACCAGTGACAGGGAACCTGGTAACCGCAGGAGGCCCGTCGGCACCACAACCAGGAAGCACGACGAATAACGAGGCCGTTAATATCATAAGAGACATAGCAGATCGGGCGAAATTCATGAGTTGCCACCAGACGAAATGAGGAACAGGAAAGAGAACCAACCACGAGAAGTTATACAAACCCCCCGCCTCTTCACAATTGAAGTAGGCGAGGGGAGTCTAACGATCACAGAGTTTTGTGAATACAAACGATTCGAGTTTCAATCGTGACGCGATTAGAACTCACCAGTGGTTTCATTACCGGCACGCGTTCCAAGCCAGTTCCACGTGTTGGTGTCGATGTTTTCGCTGACGAAACGAACGGCACCGTCACCCATCAACGCATGAACGCCACCTTCATGGTAACTCCGTGCGCTGACAAAACCGTTTCTGGCGAATCCACTGCCGGTAGCGGCCATATTGATACACGGAGCGCGGGTATCCGTCACGCTGATCGGGCAGGAATACGTCTGATCGGGGATCGACGTATTCGGCGGATAAAGCGTCGAGAACAAGTTGGGCATGCCACCCAGGTTGCTGTAAATGGCACCGCGGTTATCGACGTCGGTGGATTGACCGTAGCCGCCGCTTCCTCCCACATGCCATTTGGTATCCACGACCAGAACCTCAGCACCGATGACGGTGTTCGATGTTCCGTCGGTAATCTTTCGAATGCCGATATTGGAGAACGCGAAAAAGGTACCGCTGCGGTTCACACCGCCGGAATCAACGGGATCGAGGGCGGCAGAACCGATTCCACCCTGGCAGCTTTGCGGACCAACGCAGAGATTATAATTCGTATGGAAACCCAGCCCCGATGTGACAGGGGAATACGGAGTCGAAGGGCAACTCATCCCGGGGATGATATTATACCGCGCCGTATACCCCGCACCGCTGTAGGTAAAACCCGCGGAGGTGGTGCTGAAGTTCGCCGATAAGACATTGTACAAGTTGGCTGAATCCATATAGGGCAACAGCATCACCTGTCCGCCGTCAAACCGGCCATTATTACCGACGTCGTTACGCCATGCACCAAGGTATGCCAGCGATCCGTAAGGGAAGATCAGGAACGCATCATGGTAATTGTGCAAAGCCAATCCCATCTGTTTGAGATTGTTGCGGCATTGGGTTCGACGAGCCGCTTCGCGTGCTTGCTGCACGGCGGGAAGCAACAGGGCGATCAACACGGCGATGATGGCGATGACGACCAGAAGCTCGATCAGTGTGAACCCGCGACGACGAGTCGAACAGGTTCCAGTTTCGTTCTTCATCTGATTCTCCTCAAAAAAGAACACAAAAAAATGCTGAAAACACACATTTTCAGCCATTGCAGTTTGTTGAACGATACGCCAAAACCTCGTATGAATGGGATCATGATGGGCGTAATATTTCAAACGATTACAACACGCATGAGGCCGGAAGCAGCATCCACAAATGACCAACCAATGATCGGCCCGCAGCGAGAATGGACATGAGATATGACGACCCTATGGTAATATTTTTATAGTGTTAAATCAATAAGCCATCTCAACTTTATTACAATATCGTTGCCATTGCGTACCGGCTATCGCGCGTACAGTGTTATTGGGAACACGTGGCAGGCTCATCTGGCAGGATCTGCGATTCCCGCGTGGAATAGCAAAATTCTCTCACGACATGTTGCCTCTGACGCTATCATCAAGGGGTTTTATCTACGCTCATATTCACGTTCGGGTGAGGGTGTCTAACAGCCCGTTGAAAAATGATCAAAGATCAAACTTCGTGTGCCACGGGTGGCTTGTCCACCCGTGTTCTTTCGATGGTTAACGACTTCACTGCTGGGCAAGCCAGCAGTGGCACACTTTTTCAACGGACTGCTAAAATGACACGTTTTCCGCATCTGTTTCATGATTCCGAGCCGCCACGTGATCTGTTCGCAATTCGTAAAAGGTGTCGCAGATGACATTGAAAACGCGTGTTTTGTGGGGGATTTTCGCCATCGGCCTGCTGGCTGTGGCGGTCTTGGGGTTGTCGGTCCGATTATCGAGCCCGACGGTGAATGTCCTCATGATTACACTCGATACGACACGGGCCGATCGAATCGGTTGTTACGGTGACGCCTCGGCGTTGACGCCGACATTGGATGCGCTGGCATCCCGGGGCGTGCTGTTCGAGCAGGCTTTGACGCCGGCGCCGCTCACCTTGCCGTCACATGCCAGCATGATGACCGGTTTGCATCCCCCCGAACATGGTCTCACGACCAACGGGCGCGGACGATTGAATGACGAATTGCCCACACTGGCAGAGGCATTGCGCGATGCGGGATATGAAACGGGGGCGTTTGTCGGCTCGTTCGTGCTGCATTCAAAGTTTGGGTTGACGCAGGGTTTCGATCAATACAACGACGACATGACACACACCGACCCGACGGAACACGGCTTGCACCGCCAAAGAGACGGTTTGCGCGTGATCGATGCCGCGTTGGAATGGCTGCAATTACCGAGAAAGAAGCCGTTTTTTTGCTGGGTCCATTTATACGACCCGCACTTTCCATACGTGGCCCATGCCGACACATTCGGAGACCGGTTTCAGAACGATCCGTATGGCGGTGAGATCGCGTACGTCGATCAACAGATCAATCGACTGATGCTGTTCCTGCAGCAGCAACAACTCTCGGATCAGACGTTGGTGGTGATCGTCGGCGATCACGGCGAAAGTCTGGGGGAGCATCACGAGTTGGAACACGGCATGACTCTTTATCATGGGGCATTACGAGTTCCCTGGATCTGGGCCGGACCGGGAGTGACTGCGGTCGGTCGACGAGAACCGGCACTTGTGTCGCTCGTCGATTTTGCCCCCACGCTGCTCGAGACGGTCGGCGTCGAAATGCAGGGGACCGTCAGCGGACGCAGCCTGCAACCTGCTTTAGCGGGGCAGCAAATACCCTCGCGAGATTGTTATTCGGCGACCGATGATCCGTTGCTGGAACTCGGTTGTTCGCCCATTCGCGGTCTGATCAGTCAGGATTGGAAATACATTCGCTCTCCCATCGTCGAGTTGTACAACCTGAAGGATGATCCCGGCGAAGCGCGAAACCTGGCGGCGACCGAGCAGGAACGCACCCGACAAATGGAATCGGCTTTATCGTCTCTGGAACATTCGATGACCCGGCGAGAAAGCGCCGACGTGGAGTTGTCTCCGCAGGAACAGAGAGTGCTTGCCAGCCTGGGATATCTGGGAGGACAATCCGAGACGGATGAAAACAAGAAGTCTGAAGTGCAATTACCCGACATCAAGCAGATCTTGCCGCTGCATAACACGACGGAAGAAGCACACCAAAAACTC
Organism: Planctomycetaceae bacterium; assembly: GCA_046160425.1. GTDB lineage: Bacteria > Planctomycetota > Planctomycetia > Planctomycetales > Planctomycetaceae > JAQCEJ01. Next base: position 26,648 of record JBJXGP010000355.1, on the reverse strand, counting down.
ATCGATGGAGATGCGCCGACGGCGGAAAAAATGCTTCGCGTGATCCTGCGGGAATCTCCGGAATATCTCCCAGCCCAGATTTTCCTGGCTGAATCGTTGACGAAGCAACACAAACTGTCGGAAAGCCGAGAACTTTTAGAGAGCGTCATCCAGCACGATCCCGAGGAAGAAGATGCTTATTTTCAGTTGGGGCTGATCGAGTTGGCTGAGAATCGGCGAGAAGAGGCCGTCAAGCACTTTCGCAAGGCGCTGGAAATTAAGCCCGATGCCATCGGCGCACTCTACAATCTGGGGCTGACGTTGTCGCAACTGGGGCAATTACAACTTGCGCGGCAATGTTACGAAAAAGCGATTGTGCTGGACCCGGCTTATGTTAACGCGCACATTGCTCTGGGTTTGGCCTTGGCAATGCAGCAGCGCCCGGATGACGCCATGGAGCATTACCGAATTGCTTTATCGTACGATGCCAAGGCGGTTGAGGCTCATTCCAATCTGGCAGTCTTGCTGGCGGGTCAGCAAAAGCTGGAAGAAGCCGGAGAGCATTTCGCCAAGGCGGTTGAATTAGCACCCGATAATGCCGAGACGCACTTCAACTACGGGACGTACTTAATGTCCATGCGCCGATTCGAGCCGGCCATTCAAGAGCTTTCGGAAGCGATCCGCCTCAACCCCAATCATCCGCAAGCCAGCGACCGACTCCAACTCGTCCGCCAGATGCAATCACAGTAATTGGAGAATCCTCGAAGATCATGTCTCTGTGGCGCTTTTTTCATTCGCTCATTTCAGCTCAGCGATCCGAAACCGAGACACGGCATTCGAATGAACGACAGCCACGATCGACCTGACACGGAAGGAAAACGGCGAAAGACCTCATTGAATGGCTGTAATCACCACTCCCAACCCTCTGTTGCAATGAGGCATATGCCCCCATATACTCAAGTTGGGGGCTGTGAATGCTGAAAACGGGATACATACTCGGACGAAATGCCGACTTGATCTGGTTTCTCGGTCTGCCCTATCTGGCGCTGGCCGCGGCGTTGGCGTGTCAGCAGTGGTTGCCGGCGGTGGCCATTGCCTCCGTCGTGCTGTGGATCACCATCCCCCATCATTTTGCCACGTGGATTCGCGCTTACGGCATCGCTGAGGACAGAAACCGCTGGAAGGGGCGGCTGATCCTCGGACCGATCGTCATTTTCGGCATGGCGCTGGTCGGTTTGAAGTGGGCGCCGATTACGGTGTTTCTGCTGGCCCTCCTCTGGGATAAGCAGCACGTCTTGATGCAGCAGCATGGCTTCGCTCGCATATACGACTTCAAAGCTCAAGCGGGAACGCCTGCGACATCACGTTTCGATCTCCTGTTGAACTGGACGCTGTTCGTCAATTTGTTCCTGACGTCGCCGTTGTTTACGCCGATCTGGCTCATAGAACTTTACCGGCTGCATCTGCCGATGTCGGCCGAGGTGGTTCGCAATCTGCATCGCGTCAGTTGGACGTTCACCGCGGTCATCTTGCTGGCATATGCCGGGCATGTTGTGTGGATCCTCCGCCGCGGCTACCGGTTGAATCCAGTCAAATACTTCTTCCTCGGGTCCAGTTATTTCATGTGGTATTTCCTCGCCTGGCACACCGCTGCCGTGCTGGTCTTTACCATTGCCAGCGGGTTGCTGCACGGCATCCAATACATCGTCATTTCGTATTGGTACACGCGCCAACGAATGGCTCGTTCCGGCTGTCAGACCGGGTGGGTAGCGAGCCTGGTGCGGCCCGGGAACATCCTGGCCTTTTTGTCTTTGGGACTGTTCTACGCCTTTGTCTATCAGTTGATCGTGGGGCAGCCTCTCGATATTTTCGGGTTCGGATATTGGCAACTACAGAATCAGTACAACACCCCCGTGCGAAATCTTGCGGCCGGTACGATGAGCGGGAAAATGGCCTACGATCTCTTTGCCGCCGCCGTCATCGAATCGGCGTCTCTGACGCACTTCTACCTGGATTCGTTCATTTGGAAAGTGAGCGATGCCAAAACGCGGGAAGGGCTATGATGACCGATTCCTCGACATCCCAGAACGCCGATCGCGGCAGTCTCCTTCGCAAGCTCCAGTCGTATCGCTTCCTGCTGTTGGTTTACGGATTGGCAAGCGCCGTGGCGTGTTGGGAGATCGTGTTTTGTCGACAGAAAGTGGACATGTATCTTGATCCCCAGGCGAATTTTACGGATACACTTTACGACCTCTATCCGCAACGCGGCGAGGCAAAAATCGAGAGGGCCCTCCAAGCCCTCCTCTGTCTGCAATCGCAGACTTTGCAACAACCCACGCCGGCGGCCTGCGAACAATACGAGTCTAAAGACCTGAGACGCGAAATCCGTCTCGCGTTTGAGCAAGGATTGCGGACCGGCATCAAATCCGAAGAAGGTCTGTACTATCACTACCTGCAAATCCTGATGGGATCACAGGAACCTCGTCTAAAAATTGATGCCGCCTACCGCGCCTGGAAGCGCAATTTCCCGCTGTCAAAATTGCCGGACCCGCGCGGAACCCCAACGTCCTCACCGCCGGTCGTTCCGAAGTGAAGCAGGCCGATTCTCGATATGATGGACTTGCTGAATCCGCAGAGGTTCAAATGGATGGATCATCGGCGTCAGCCAAGCCGACGGAATTTGCCTGTCGTTGCTTGCGTCTCAGTACGCGTCTGAACATTTGTGGCTATTGAGGGAGGTTTTCAGTTCCTTGCTCCAGGACGCGAACGTCTTCCAGATCTCTTGATCTTCCAGCGGCCTTTTTGGAATCAATGACATCTTGTCGCGATGCCACGAAAAACTGTTGTTGTTGAAATTCCATTGTCTGACGTCGATCCCAGGCATCAGAAAACAGGAGTCCCGGCGTCGAAGTTAATACGTCGATACGCACTCTGTCGTTGAATACAGTGATTTCATTTTTCAGCAAGCGATGTGCATCGATCAGATCGGCGGTGCCAAATCCGGTGGCGTGCAGTGCCTGCAGTAATCGTTCGGCGTTGGGAATCGTGGGGTCGATCAGGATATCGAGATCGAACGTGGCACGAGGCACACCATGCAATACGGCGGCAATCCCACCGATGACCACATAGCGAACATCATGGGATTGTAAGGACGCAAATACGTCCCGCAGACGATTGAGCACGGCCTGTCTCCGCCACGCGAGGGTTGATTTCCAGGATGAGATCGGTGAATTCGCACAAGAGTTCCATGCGATCTTCCAGCGAAAGCGATTGGAACCAGCGAGCTTTCGCTTCGAGACTTTCATCCTGGCGATCGTGGGAAACTCGTTCGAGCATCAGCCGTTTCTCCGCACCAGTGACGATCACCCAAACAGTTCGTGACGGATGACTCCCGCGCCGGCGACGGGGACGGGGCGCTGGAGTTGATCGGGGACCGTGGTGTGCGGGTCGATCCCCAGCAGATGGAACGCCGAGGCGAGAATGTCTTTCGGGGAAATGGGGTTGCTGGCAACTTCGCCGCCGATGCGGTCGGACTTGCCGACGACATTTCCTTTGCCCATGCCTCCTCCCGCGAGAAGCGAGCAATACGTCCCGGACCAGTGATCGCGTCCTCCGTCCCGCGAATTATTCAATTTGGGTGTTCTCCCATGTTCGCTGAGGCAAAGCACCAGCGTCTCATCGAGCAATCCCCGCTGCTCGAGATCGAGAATGAACGCTGGGAACGAATGATCGAAATTGGGCATCAAAAATTCTTTCAGCCGGGGATAATGCCGGGAGTGCGTATCCCAGCCGGCGGAGGCATGTCCGTAAGCGTCCCAGATCACAGTCACAAATTTTCCGCCCGCTTCGATCAGACGGCGCGATGCCAGCAGAGATTGTCCGAACAGATTCATGCCATAAGCATTGCGGACCGCTTCGGGTTCGCGACCGATATCCAGCGCTTCCGAGAGTTTTGAGGATGTGAGCACTTCATACGCCGATTGTTGATAGCGGTCGTAATTCTGCACGCGCTGCGATCGATCGAGATCGCGGCGGGTCTGGTCGAATTGTTCGAGCAACGAGCGGCGGAGGCCGAGGCGCTGCAATATGTCCGATCCGCTTTTTGCGGCCGCCCCGCCGAGTTCGAAACGGTCTTCGGGTTTTATACCCGCGTAGGGGTCGAAGACTTCCTGCGCTTCGGAGAGCGTGGGAACCTTATGCGTACCCGGCGTGGAGAATTCGGTCCACAGCGGGTCATACTGCTGGCCGAGAAAGCCGGCATACGGCCCTCCCAACAGCCGAAAATTGGCGTGCCTATATACAGGGAAAGGGAGCGCGATATTGCGGGGAACTTCCGGCCTCGCCGACGATTGCTGCTGAGCGAGGTAATCGACGACCGAACCGAGAAACGGCCACAGCGTGCGATCGTTGGGGTCGGCCTCGACGGTGGGACTGATCACCGGGATCCCCGAAACCGCATACGTGACCGCATGAAACGGCCACTCGTGCGTCGTCGAGCGGACAAACGTCAGTCGATCGGCGATGCGAGCCGTATTCGGGAAACCTTCACCGATAAAGTAGTCGGGGACGGAGGTCGAGATCGCGCCGAGATCCCCTTGTATTTCTTTCGGGGCTTCAGGCTTCGGGTCGAAAGTCTCGTGTTGCGGCGGCGCACCGAACAGATGAATCAGAATGCACGACTTTGCTTTGCCGAACTGCGGAGCCGCTGCGGTCGCTTCTTGCGCGGCTTGCAAGCGAAGTGCCTGCTCGTAGCTTAAGCCCAGCATACTGAGCCCGCCCACGTGAAGCATGTCGCGGCGAGTGATGCCGTTGCAGAGAACTTTGGGTGTACCCAGAAGGCGAATCAAGATCGCTCCTCCGACACGAGACGGGCTGATGGGAATGAATATCCTGACGTCATATTAACACATGAACCGCTGAATTGCGAGAAGTCATCTCTTGGAAATCGAATCGCAGGGAGACGTCGCTGACGATGATGACCAGCGCCTTCGGGCCGGTGTACTGCGACTCCACCGTGAGCTTGATGAAAATTGTGAAATCCTGGCCCGATTGATATGACGGGGGACAGAGAGTGAAAAATACGCCGCAAGTCAATAATTTGTAATGTGTTATGATTTTTATTTGCGACGACTATGCCGATCTTCTCTACTGGGAAGAATCGAAATAATCCGAATAACCTGCATATTTGGAACAATCCTACCGATTTATAGAAAAGGGAATGTTGTTGTCGGGGATGTGCCAGGGCATCCGCCCGGACACCTTATCACCGACGTACGGAATCAGGAAGGAGAAGTTATTCATGGTTAAATATCGTAAGTGGTTTCTGTCTTTAGGATTGATGGCAGCCACCCCGGGACTGACGTTCGCCGACCCCCCTTCGTCTCCGGACGTAGACGAACAACCTTCGGCCCAGGCGGGTTCCGAAGATGTCAGCGCGGACGAAAAAGCAGAGAATCAGAAAACCGCCGAAAGAATTGCCAAGGCGTTGCGAAAGGCTCGTCTCGCCGGTTTTAACATCGACATTTCTTACAAGCAGGGCGTTGCGACTCTGAGTGGAAAGATCTCCGATGAAAAACAAAAAATGAAGGTGTCTCAGGTCGTTTCGGGTGTGCCCGGCGTCCAGATGATCGACAACCGGCTCGAAGTCAAAGACTCGCGCCCGGTGGGTGGACTGCAACAAGCCGGCTACGAATCACATTCGGGCGCGGACGGGCGCAACATCCAATTGACCGCTCAGCAGCAGTTCGCTGCATCGGGTTCGAATCAGCAAATTGCCGAGGGTGTCGCCAAAGCCCTCAGTGCCGCGAAATTCTCGGGCTACGACATCGAAGTCCGCGTGCAAAGCGGCACCGCGATTCTCAGGGGTTCAGTCGACAATGATGAGGCGCGAGAACGGGCCTACCGCGTTGCCAGTCGTGTTCCCGGAGTACAAGGCGTCGACAATCAATTGCGAGTTCCCGGAGAACAACAGGCACAGGCATCGAATGCGTTTCCTCCCCAGCAGGGACCGATCCACCCGGCGATGTACCAGGGGGGCGATCCCAATGCCATGATGGGACCGCCGCCGAGCTACGGCCATCCCGGCGTGGGTAATGCCTCGCATATGATGTACAATAATCCGAATCTGCCGGAATATGCCTGGCCGTCCTACGCCAGCTATCCGAACTCCGCTCAAGTGACGTATCCGAAAGAATACAGTGCCAGCGCCTGGCCATATATCGGTCCGTTCTATCCGTATCCGCAAGTCCCACTGGGATGGCGTAAAGTCTCATTGGAATGGGATGACGGCCACTGGAACCTCGACTTCAATTCGCGAACCGATCGTTGGTGGTGGTTCGTGAATCCGAAGAACTGGTAATCCCGTCCGCTTCGATTCAGTACCTGCGACAACAACCCTGCTGCGTCTCCATTAAGGACTTCCTTGATGGAGACGCTGTCGTTTCCGGTGGTACGCGATCTCAAAACGACTCCCCTTTCCCGCAAGCGGACGAGGAGAGAAAAGCCGTTGCAGAGCGAATCTTCGGAATAAGCCGCAAAATCGGAATATTTTCACAAGTTCCACTGGCCTGCCAAACGATACATAACATGGAATCGTTATCGCCGGATGATGTTCCGGTGTGAAAGTGGATGACACGAGTCACATCAACTCGCTTCGCCGTGAATGAGGAATCAGTACATGAAGTTCATCAATCTCAGCAAACGGATGGCATGGATTTGCTGTATCGGAGCCGTCATGCTCTCTAACAGCGGATGCACCCTGGCAGGCGGGTTTCTCCAGGACTTGTACACGTTCTCATTATTCTGGGAAACGACTCCGCTCATCCCCGTGAGCGCCTACTTCAGCCAGAAGGTTGAAGATGCCTATCACGAAGACGAACGCTACAACGGCGTGCCGGTTCTCGATCCCATCGAAGGAGAAAACGCTCCGATCTTCTGCATGGATTCACCGACCGCCGATGAAGTGATGCGTACCTTGCCGGATGATACGGCGGGGGGGTTCGCCTTCCTCGCGGAAACGTCTCGCAACAACGTCCGCATTGTGGTCGAGCCGCTCGTCGACAAACTCGAAGAATGCCGTTTCTATCCGCTGGTCGGCCCGGCTCGCCTTCACAAATGCCACTACAAATGCACGATCTACTTCGAAAAGGTCATTCGATCCGATTGGCCTGTTCCCTTCACGCACAGCGATCAGACGCAAGAAGTGGTCTACATCGACCACGATCACCTCATCCGCTGTGCCGGGCCGGCGACTCCCCAGTAAACTCGATTTCTCAATGCACGACGACAGAGACGGAATCGCTTGAATTGAGAACATCGGTTCCCACCTCCCACCAGTTCTGATCCTGCCTGAATAGCGATCGATCCACTCCCCTGGATGCCATTGCAAAATCCAAATCTCACGACGTTTCCGAAGCACCGGCCTGCTTCGGAAACGTTTTTTTGTTTGACGGGGCGTCAGAATCAAATCGACGATTCAAATGAATCCCCGTCACAAATCGTAATACCAATGTCGATCGCGTAAGGCGGAAGACGGGATCGCCATTTTTTCCCGCTTCGATGGGCATGCTCACCTCTTGTCGACGCAAAATCCTGCTATAATGGGTTGATCGAATTCTCTCGGATTTCGCCGAGACATCCGCCGCACTACGTCGAAACGCTGAATGGAAATTGAAATGTCAAGCGACAAGAAAAAACTGGCGAACGATTGCTTCAAAAAAGGGACCGAGGCGATGTCCAAGGAGAATTGGGACTACTCCATCGAGATGTTCCTGATGGCCGCCAGGCTCGAACCTCATAATCTCCTCTATCGCCAATCGCTGCGCGGCTGCGAGTACCGCAAATACGGCGAGAACAAAAACGGCGCGGGACTCGGGGGCAAGATGAAGATTATGTCGATCCGCAGCCGAATCAAAAAAGCCAAAGCCAATTCGGACTGGAACGAATGCGACAAGGCCGCCGAGGAAGGGCTTGTCTTGTACCCGTGGGATGCCCAGTTGCTCGCCGACCTAGGGGACGCCGCCCGCGGCAGCAGCAATCTGGAAATCGCCGTCGACAGCTACAAGCGAGCGGTATTGAGCGCGCCGGAGAATCGAGATTTTCTCCGCACGCTGGGCGAACTGCTCGAAGAGCGAGGCGAATACGCCGCCGCCCTCGAACATTGGAACAAGATTCTCAAGCTCGACCCGTACGACAGCGAAGCCCGCTCGAAGATCACGCAACTCCGGGCGAGCGAAGTGATCGATCGCGGCGGTTACGGCGGAGCGGAATCAACGCGGCAGGTCATCGACATCAAAAGTGCATACGACGTCGATCTCGAAGAACGCATGCGCAGCAAAGAAGAAAAAGCCGGGGCTGATGGTCCCGGCATGTCGCTCGAAGCCGACTTGCAGCGGGAAATCCGCCGGAACCCCACCAACAAAGACAACTACCTCAAGCTCGCCGATTTTTATCGCCGGGACGGAAATCTTCCCGCCGCCGCCGAGACGTTTCAGAAGGCATTCGAAATGTCGGGGGGTGATCCGAACATTCGGGAACTTCTCGAAGACGTTCAGCTCGAACAGATGAAGCACAACGTCGAAATCGCCCGCACGCGAGCCGCTAAAAATCCTGAGGACAAACAGACCGCCGAAAACGCGCAGGCCCTCAAGAAGGAATATCGGCAACGCGAAATCGAAATCATCGAGCGTCGCACGGCCCGCTATCCCGCCGACATGCGGTTGAAGTACCAGTTGGCGCAGCGCTACATGAGCGAAAAATACTATTCCAAGGCGATTCCCCTGCTGCAAAAAGCGTCAGCCGATACCCGCATCGAGGCCGACGTCTTCGTGGCCCTCGGCGAGTGTTTCATTCAAGAGAAGAAACTTCCGCTGGCCAAGCATCAGTTCGAGAAGGCGATGCCCAAAATCAGCCACGAAGAAAAACCCGACGCCTTCAAGAAGACGCATTATTACCTGGCGCGCATTTGCGAAGAAGCCAAGGACAAGCAAGGGGCCGAACTCCATTTCAACGAAATTCTGGCCGTCGATTACGAATACAAAGACGCCCGCGACCGGCTGGAGAAGATGCAATCGGGCGAAGGCGACGAAGGGTAGCAGCCCGTTGAAAAATGATCAAATGCGAAGATTCATGAGCCGGGTGGTTTATCCACCCGGTCTTTTCCCAACGGTCTGTTAACTGTATGATAAACGGCCAAGGCGTCAACAGCCCGGCTGATTTCAACATTTGGGGTTCCGAATAACGTGCGCACGTTATTCGGAATGATTCTGAATAAATACACGTTAGACGCATCGAAACGCATGTCCGCATACGACACCGCAAAAGAGTTTCTGAAGAGGACGGACCCGGCTGACGTGTTCCGCCCACAGCCGACGACCGATTGGCGTGGTGAGTTCCCTCTGCCCTCTGAGGTGGCCGAGTATTTCACAGAGCTTGGTCCAGTGGACGTTTGGATTCGGGCTTACGGCAATCCCTACTTCTTGCCGAGTCTTTCACAGCTCTGGACTTTCCAAACTGGCTACCGCTACCACCCCGAGACTCACGAGCGATTCACCGGGTGGGACGACGATTGGCTGGTGATAGCCGATCAGGGCGGGGACGCGTTCATCTTCTCGCGGGCATCCAGTGTCATTCTTCACGCCTACCACGGCGCGGGCGTTTGGGAGCCGGCCCAGATGTTCGATAGTTTGGTGGATATGGTTACTACTTTCGCCATCATCGGCGACATCGTTGCGTCGGCTGGCCGAGCGCTGACCGACGACGATTCGCTGATTCTGCCGCGCTACCGAGAGGCGGCGCGGAAGCGCATCGGCGATTTCTTACGTTCACATGAAAAAGCAGACGCACTTCTATCGAGTCTGGATTGGGGCTGATGCGCCTAACCATGCGCTGCAGCGAACCCGGCCATCGCGATCCGGTTGCAATCCACGCGTCCCGCGGGCCGGGTCGCTGAGCTTTTGACGTTATGCCACATACACCGGCTCACATCGACTGCTGTGCGTCGGGCCATGTGGCGGTGTGTGTGCCGGGCCGTTCGAAAAGTGTGCCACTGCTGGCTTGCCCAGCAGTGGAGTTTATCACAGTTGGAAAAGACCGGGTGGATAAACCACCCGGCTCGGGAATTGCACCCGCGTCCATAAATGTTGCGATATTTCCCAACCGGCGACTTCTCCGCTTTATTTTCCGGATGGTATCTGCCTAAACTCTACGGGATGTCGACCAGTTCACCTCCACCCTCTCCGACGCCGAAATCGCCGCAACCCAAACGTCGTCGGGTTGCGCCGAAGATCATTTCGCTCAACGTGCCGCAGGCAGATCTCGAACTGAAACCGACCACCTTCCTGCAGGATCTCGAACGGCAGAAGTTTTCGGGGTTCAGCGGCCTGTCGGTCAGCCTGGGATTGCACATCTGCGTCCTGGTGATTCTGGCGACGATTGTTCATCAGATGCAGGAACGCGAAATCCTCGACGAAATTGTGATCGGCTGGATCGACCCCTCCATCGAAAAGGCCCGCTCGCAAAAGGTCGTCCCCGTCAGGATCGCCGCGATCCCCTCGGGAACGTTCACGTCGGCTCCGCGCAAAGTCGAACCGCTCAAGAACCCGACGGTGCAGGCGTCTCCCGAACCGGGGCAATCGCGGAGCGTGAAACCGGCCGCCGTGAAGAAGATGTTCGAGCATCGCCGCAAACGAATCGAACTCAACATGTCGTCGGGAGACGCGGAAGGCTCGACGAAAGCTCTTGCGCTCGGCCTCGCGTGGATGGCGAGACAACAGCGCGCCGACGGAAGTTGGCAGCTCGATACCGGCAGCAAATCGCGCGGATTCGCCAACTATCCCGACGCCGGTTCTCCCAGCTTGAAAACCGACACCGGAGCAACCGCGCTCGCGCTCTTGTCGTTTCTCGGAGTCGGCGAAACGCATCTCGAAGGAAAATATCAGGAAGACATCAAAAAGGGGATCGACTGGCTGCTCCGCATGCAAAAACCCAACGGCGACTTGCACGACTGGGAAGAACTCGGACGGCAGACGGCGTTCTATGCCCACTCGCAAGCGACGATCGTGCTTTGCGAAGCGCTCGCCTTGACCGGAGACGAAACCTTGCGCGAACCGGCACAACGGGCGGTTCAGTTTCTGCTCGATTCGCAATATCTCTCCGACGGCGGATGGAAATATCAACCGCAATCGGGATTGACGACCGGGGATCTCTCGGTGACCGGCTGGGCGCTGATGGCGCTGCATACCGCGCGCGCCGCCGGGCTTGATGTCCCTTCCTCGGCGTTCGAGAGGGCGTCGCAATTTCTTGACCGCGTGCAGGTCGATGACGGCTTTCGCTACAAATACATGGAGATCGATCCGCTGGAAAACGTCTCCCCCGCGATGACCGCCGAGGGGTTACTCTGTCGGCAATGGCTCGGCTGGGAACGGGATCACCCCGCGATGCAGGAAGGAGTCCAGTATCTGCTCGATCCCGCTCATGCGCCCGAATGGTCGGCGGGATCGCGCAACGTCTATCAATGGTATTACACCGCCCAGTTGCTGCATAATGTCGGCGGAGAAACCTGGTCGACGTGGTTCAGAGACGTCAAGCAGGTGATCGCCAAACATCAGAATTCCGTCGGCGGCCGCGCCAAGGGGCGCGACACTTTCGGAAGCTGGCATCCGACATCGCCGACGGGATCCCCGTGGGAATACGGCGACAAAGCCGGGCGCTTGTACGTGACCGCCATGTGCCTGCTCATTCTGGAGACCCCGCTGCGCCACGCCGCAATTTACGCCGAGACCGATGCCGAAACTGAAGAATCGACGTCGACCGATTCGCCTTAATGTCATGGCTCACACGAATAAACGCCGGTTAAGAATAGCGGCAAGAAATGAATCTCACACGAAGACACAAAGTCACGAAGGAATGAATCGTTCGTTCTCTAGAGATTGGTACATCGCTAATTTCTTGACTTTCTTTGTGCCTTCGTGTCTTTGTGAGAATTCATTCTGATTTTTTTGAAATCATTTCGACATTCAAAGGAACACATTCATGCCGACACAAAGTCCATCCTCGCGGAATCCGCTGAAACAGGTCGGTCAGGGGGAACATCGTTACGTCGCCGCGCCTGGCTGGGGTGATTTGCCCTCCGGGTGGAGTTTTGTGGAAGCGACCTCGGTCGCCGCCGACTCGCAAGGCAACGTCTACGTCTTCAACCGCGGCGAGCATCCCGTCATCGTGTTCGATCGCAGCGGTGGTTTTCTCCGCGCGTTCGGGGAAGGGCAATTCACCCGGCCGCACGGCATCACGATCGGTCCCGACGACCTGTTGTACCTCGTGGATGACATCGGCCATAAGATCACGAAGTGTACTCCCGAAGGAAAAGTCCTGATGACGCTCGGCACGGGACAACCGTCCGACACCGGGGCCATCGGTTTCGATTACCGCACGATTCAACGCGCCGCGGGACCGTTCAATCACCCCTGCAATCTCGCGCTCTCGGCGAGCGGCGAGATGTACATCGCCGACGGATACGGCAACGCGCGCGTCCACAAATTTTCTCCGTCGGGCGAATTTCTGTTTTCGTGGGGCGAACCGGGAAGCGGTTCGGGAGAGTTCCATCTGCCGCACGGCATCGCCATCGATCGCCGTGGGATCATCTACATCGCCGATCGCGAGAACAGCCGCATCCAACTCTTCAATCTCGAAGGGAAATATGTTGGCGAATGGACCGAGATCGCCCGCCCGTGTCAGATTTTCATCGACAATCAGGATCGCGCTTACATCGCCGAAGTCGGCTATAAGGCGGGCATGTGGCCGGGAACCTCCGCCCCGCCGCAGGCGTCCGGAGGCCGCGTGAGCATTTTCGATCTCGAGGGGAATTTGCTGTCGAGATTCGGAGGCGGAGAAAACCCGCAGGCCCCGGACGATTTTTTCGCCCCGCACGACATCTGCGTCGACCCCTGGGGAGACATCTACGTCGCCGAAGTCACGATGTCCGCCGGCGGCTACAAAGGCCTCGTCCCCGCCGACACGCCGTCGCTCAGAAAGTTCGTGCGACTCGAGTCGTGAGCGACAAACCATCGCTCGATTCCACTCTGCAAAACTGAATGCGCCATCGAGGAACCTTCAACCGATCATGCCGCCGATATTCAACAAGACGTGGGGTGGATCGCAATTCTGGGGAGACGTCCATTTCTTCCGCGGGTGGAAGATTCAGCAGAACATCTACACGCGGCATTATCGCCTGCTCGATCCGCAGAATTACCGCTTTGAATCGGGTGCGCTCGCCGCCTGTCTTGAGACTCTCGAGCAGATCAAGCAACAACACGAGTTCTCGCCGATGTCCGGCACCGCCGTCGTTCTGGTACACGGCATCACCCGTTCGACGAGCTATTTTTCGCGGCTGAAGACCGCGTTGAAACGCGTCGGATGCACGTTCGTCAATTTCGAATACCCCAGCACGCGCGTGAACATCGAAACGTCAGCCGACTACCTTCGGCAAACGATCGCCTCATTGTCCGGGGTGGACACGATTCATTTCGTCGTGCATTCCATGGGTGGCCTGATCGTGCGCACGCTGCTCAAGACCGTCGACGATCCGCGTTTTTCCCGGCTGGTGATGATCGGCGTGCCGAACACCGGCGCCCAACTCGCCGATCGACTGAAACAATTGGGGCTGTTCAAGTTGATCTACGGACCGGCAGGCCAGCAACTGGTGACCGACATGAATGGCTACATCGCCGACTTACCGATTCCGAATATTGAATTCGCGATCATCGCCGGCGGACGCGGGCATGCGAAAGGATACAACCCGTTGATCGATGGCGACGACGACGGCGTCGTCGCCGTCGAAAGCGCGCGCTTGCCGGGAGCGTCGGACTTCAGCCTCATCCCGTGTCTGCACTCGCTGATGCCCTCGAATGAGGAGGTCTGCGCGCAAGCCGTCCGCTTCTTGCAAACGGGCTGTTTGCGGGCGAGCGGCGAACGATGCCCGATCCCGCGCTGAAGATCGCGCGTTGGATGCTAAGAATTCCTCCGTTGCGACTGGCGTGCGGGGAGCGATCTGCTTACGCTAGTTCGTCAATGACATGAATCTTGGCGTTGATCGATCGAGGGGAGTTTTATACGTGAGCGAAACACATCTTCAAGCGAATCTATCGAAGGCCGATGCCGAAAAGCCGACGATGATTCGTTATGCGATTCTCTTGCTGTTGGCATCGATGGCATTCATTTTGTATCTCGACCGGGTCTGCATCGGTCAGGCGGCCCCTTCGATTCAGGAAGAGTTGAAGCTGAGCGACAAACAGATGGGGCTCGTCTTCGGCGCATTCACCATCGCGTATGGAATTTTCGAAATCCCGACGGGGCACTGGGGTGATCGCTTCGGATCGCGCGGCGTGATCACCCGCATTGTGATCTGGTGGTCGGCGTTCACATCGCTCACCGGTTTCGCGTGGAACATGAGTTCGATGGTGGCGGTCCGGTTTTTGTTCGGTGCGGGGGAAGCGGGAGCACTCCCCAACACGGCGCGCGTGCTCAGGCTTTGGTTTCCCGACAAAGCCCGCGGGAAGGCCCAGGGGATCATCGCCACTTCGATGATGGTCGGGGGAACCCTCGCCCCCATCGTCACTCTGAAACTCATCGACGCTTTCGGCTGGCGGATGACGTTCGTCATTCTCGGCGCGCTGGGTGTCGTCTGGTCGAGCCTGTTTTACTGGTATTTTCGCGATAATCCCAAAGATCACGCGGGGACCAATGAGGCCGAGCGAAATTTGATCCTCGCCGGGCGAAAGGAATCCGGGAAAGCTGACGAGCATTTGTCGATTCCCTGGGGCGCGGTATTGACCTGTCCCAACGTCTGGTTGATGGGTGGGATCATGACGTGCAGCGCGGGGGTGTATTATGCGATTTTTTCGTGGTATCCCACATACCTGCAGAAAGGCTGGGGAGTCGACAAAAACGTCAGCGCGAATCTCACAAGCCTCGTCCTCGCCGGAGGAGCAGTCGGCTCGCTCGCGGGAGGTTTCGTCGTCGATCAACTCGTTCGACATTTTACCAACGAACGCTGGAACCGCACGCTCTTCACCTGTGCCATGTTGCTGACCGGTGCCGGTTCGCTGGCATACGGACTCAACAGCGATTCGCCTTACGTCATGTCGGCCTGCACTTCATTCACGAACGTCTGTCTGCAACTGACGGTTCCCACATGGTGGAACGTCGTAACGCACATCAGCGGCCATCACGTGGGAGCCATGTTCGGCATGATGAACATGCTCGGCATCCCCGGCGCATTCGGCTCGCAATATTGTCTCGGTGCCCTTTCGGAGCATTACCAGAAGCAAGGGCTTTCCGGACGCGATCAATGGGATCCCGGGATGTCGATCTTCATCGTCGTGCTCACCGTCGATGCCATCCTTTGGCTGTTCGTCGACCCCCGGCGAAAGATCGTCCCCGATGATCACATATCGAGTCCCGAAGAAGAAGAGACGACGTTGCCGCTGGATGAATACTGACATCCTGTGGCGTGGTAAAAGGTCATGAAGCGGGTAGCACCGGTTGCTCGTCAACCGGTGTCGCGCAGCGACAAGAGGCATTGCGTGAATTCACACAGACACGAATGTCTGTGCCACCGGTGGGTCAGCGCGGCTGAATGCCGCTCGACGCCACCCTACAACTATCGACGATCACGCGGGCGATGTGGCGAGACTTCGTTCAAAACGCCGTTGCAGCCAGAGGATGATCAGGCCGGTCCCGGCGAAGCAGGGGCCTTCCGCGATGCGCCACCAGAAGGGCATCTGTTCTGCGACGTCGATCGCGAGGATCACTCCTCCATGAACAACCGCTGCCAAAGCTAAAAAGCGGATCATCGGGGCATACCGCTTGACGTCGAGCGACAGCCAGATGATCAGCGCCCCATGCAAGGCATACATCGCCGAGGCGGACCGGGCCAGATACGTCACGATGGCCCCCTCCGGAAACGGCCCCAAGCCAGTCAATCCGTGAATCTCCGCCATCAGTGTCCGGGGCATGAGCACCGCGACGAGCGCCAGAAGATCGATCATGCCGAGGATGCGCAAGCCCCACTTCAGATGTGTTTCCGTGGACTTCGCATCCGACATCGCTCGCGCTTCTCCGATTGAAACTCATGGCTCTAGATCAAACGAACCGAAATTGTACTGACGGAACTCAAGTAATTGAAGCCGCCGCGAATCGATGGTCGATGCTGAGTGCATCCACCAAATGGTTGTACCCCTGGTGATGCATTTGTAGCTGGCCTCTGTGAGGCCGGACCGAGGTCGCAGACCTCGGCTACAAAAAGACCTCTTGTCGCTGCGCGACCGGGACACAAAGCTGTCCCGGATACCCGTTAATAACCACGCCCGTCGAAGACTCCGGGTCGTGCCACCCGACTCTTTGCCTCCCGTTCTCCTAGTCTCCCTGTCTATTTTCCCGGTTCGCGCTGCGTCGTCCAAAACAGCGCATTCGCCAGCAGGCGGCGGAAGTTCTTATCCTCGAACGTCTCGACATTTCCCAGCGACGTATAGAAGATGCGGCCTCCCTTGTACTCGCGCGTCCAGGCGAGCGGTTCGACGTGGCCGGGGTTGGCTCCCGTCAGGAGAATCGTGATATCGTCGGCGTGTCCGGTGTTTTTGTAGAGGGGGCCGGGGGCCGTCTTCAATTCGACATCCTTCAATATCGGATGCGATTTTCCTTCGTCGGTGACTTCGATCTCTGTGACCGGTTCCTTTTCGTAATGTCCCTGATAATTCCCGCCGAGAATCTCGCGGTCGAATTCGAGCCACGTTTGCACGGCATGACTCGCCGTGCGGACGGCGACGATCGGTTTGCCGGCGCGAACATAGTTCTGGAACCGTTCGAGTTGGTCCCCTTTCAGGCTTGTGCGTTTGAAGAAGACGAAGATGACGTCGCAGTCATCGATTTTTTCGAGTCCGGGGAGGTTATCGCCATCGCGGGCGATGCGCGTGCATTCGACGTTGTAGTTTTTCTCCAGCCATTCCTGAAACGGCGGCAGCGACTTCTCAGAATGATACGTCTGGCAACCCGACAAGAGGCAAACGCGCAGCGGTTTGTCATCCGCCGCCGAGAGTTGTGCGTTCATTCCCGTAAACATAGTTGTCCATACGACGGACATGATCCCCATAAACCGTCGGCGATTCCACACCTGACGAAACCCGCGTGAAGAATTGTTCTGTGGCATGATCGCGATTCTCCCTGTTTTTCATTCGACGGATGGCAAGCGCCGGAAACAACGCAACACAAATCATCGCAAAACAAGTGGGACAAAGCAAAGCCGAGCGATGATCTCGATTCCCGCGGGTGCATTTGTAGCTGGCCTCTGCGAGGCCGGACCGAGGTCATAGACCTCAGCCATAACAAGACCTCTTGTCGCTGCGCGACCGGGACACAAAGCTGTTCCGGCTACCCGAACCAGCCCTCTCCCCCTCATCTTCAATCTCCCGGTGCTTCATCGAGTCGGCCTTTAATCGCCGACAACTCGGCGCGCTCGGGGCGTTCCTTGTAATACGGGTCGAGCGGATAGCACCCCGACACCATGCCGTTGCGCGGCGCGGTCGTGCAGTCGCTGAACGTGCGACAGATGCGCTTCCTCGACAACGGCTTGCCGGCGAGCACGTCTGCCGGAAGATCGGGATACGACAGAACCATCCGCCCCAGTCCGACAAAATCGGCCCCGCCGTCGCGCACGACGTTCTGACCGACGTGCGGCAACCATTCCTGCAAGTACGAATACCCCGAACCGACGATGATCAGGTCGGGATGCATCCGCTTCAATTTCGCCGTCGCATCGATCTGCCGCGCGACGCCGAGCAGCGGATCTTCCGGCGGCTGATAACCGTCCGACGGAGGGAAAGCAGCGGGGCGCTGCATGTGCGGGTTGTAATACGGGCTTCCCGCCGATACGCAAACCAGTTCGATCGAAAGTTTGCGCAAGAGGTCGAGAAACTTTGTCGGTTCGGCGAGATCGATGCCGAGTCCCGTCCCGTCGCCGCCGAAGGCATAATGGTACGGTCCGGTCGCCGTGGGGACGCCAACGCCGTCGGGGCCGGGTTGGAACGGACAGAAATCGTAGACGCTGACGCGCACGCCGATCTCCAGTCCCGGTGCTTCGGAGTTGATACCGGCGACGATCTCACGGAGAAATCGCGTCCGGTTTTCGAAGCTCCCGCCGTAACGTCCCGGTCGATCGAACGCCGAGAGAAATTCGTGGCCGAGATATCCGTGGCAATGTTTGATGTCGACGAATGTAAAGCCGATCTTCGCTGCCCGCTTGGCGGCGTTGACGAAGTCGCCGATCAACCTGCCGATCTCGTCGTCGGTCAGCAATGCCGAGTCGTCGCGGACGCCGAATCGGGAATCGAGAAGCGGATGCCGATACAGAATTCGCGGTTCCATTCGTCGTTTGTCGCTCGGACGGCAGAAGCGACCGGAGTGCGTCAACTGCAAGCCGACGAGCAGATCGTCGGTCCGCTCGAAATGCTCGCGATGTGTATCGAGCAGCAGCGTGCGCAGTCCCTCGATGTCGGAGAGCGTCGCATCGTTAATGAGAAGCTGATTCGGATTGGCCCGGCCCTCGCGACGAACCGCGACCGCTTCGCCTCCCCAGATCAACTTCGCTCCGCTCAAGCCGAAATTTTTCCAGCGACGCCGCGTCAGTTCGGTGGGACGCCCGTCGTCGGTCCCGTCCCAGCCCTCCATCGGCAGAATGCAGAACCGGTTGCCGATCGTCCCGCGACCGCGCACGAATGGCTGCGCCAAGGGAGCCGTCGTCCCCGTTTCGAGTCGTTCGTCGAATGGCAGGGGGATGCTCAGAGTCCGCAGATGGTCTTGAAAATCCAGAGATGTTTTCAGAGACGCCACGCGAGGAAATGACATGAGATAGTCCTTGTATAATCAATATTCGACGTTAATCGCTCGGCAGGCGCTGCGCGGCGATCGCATTCAGGATGGCGCTGTTGTCGAGATCTCCCAACCCCATTTGCTCGGCATGTTCGAGCAACCGGCGATGAGTTTCCGTCAAGGGCAACATCATCTCGGCTTCACGCGCCGCCGATTGAATCAACCGCACGTCTTTCAAATGCTGAGATAATTTTGCCTGGGGTGAGAAATCGCCCCGCAGCATTTTTTCACCCTTGGTATCCATGATCCTCGAGTAGGCGATGCTCTCGCGCAAGAGCATGAGCACCTGGTCCAGGTCGAGACCGAGGCCGCGGGCGAAACAAAGCCCTTCCGCCAGCGCCGCGCGATTGAGGCCCAACACCAGATTCGTGACGAGCTTCATGCGCGCACCGCTGCCGGGCGGTCCCGTATGAAATATTTTTTCACCGAGAGACGAAAGGAGTTCACGATTGTCGAGGAACGCTGCATCCGTCGCACCGACCAGCAGCACGGCAGTGCCGTCGCGCAACTGCGCGCTGCTGCCCGAGACGGTCGCATCGAGATACTCGATCCCGCCAGCGGATAGTTCGTCAGCCCGCGCGCCCGCGGCGAGAGGATCTCCCGTCGAAGTATCGATAATGACATGTCCCGGGCGGAGCAACTCGCGCACATTTTGCAGTATTTCCGCGACGGTTTCATGCGTGGGGAGACTCAGCACGATGCGGCGACACGAAGTTATGATCTCGGCGATACCGGAAGCCGCTTCCCCACCGGCGTCAGTCAGTGCTCGGCAGCGTTCGGGGGCGAGATCCCAGCCGATGATATGGTAGTTGGCCCGCAGCAAGCGTTCGGCGATGACGGTCCCCATCAGGCCGATGCCGATCAGGCCGATGGGCTCGGTCGAGCTAGAGACAAATCTTGCCGGATGTTGACTCTCTGTCATTTTATGACATCCAGAAAGTTTTCGTACTCTCGAAGCGGGTCATATTGTTCCCCTGCGTGAATCCTCGCACCGAATTCGATCGCAAAATTCTCGCCGCGTTTGATGGTGACGGAGCTTTTCTCCCCCTGTTTCATCGCCTCTCTTCCGAACGGATTGGCCACGAACACACCGTAGTCGCGATTGTGCCACCACGATTTGCGAAAGTTGTCGGGGGATGCCATCAAGGTGATACCGTATCGGCGACCGTCGATCGACCCTGCATAATCGCACCAGTCGGCCGGCTGACCCCACGTCCGACCCGCCGACTTGAGTCCGCTGCTGTTGAGAATGGTCCCTCCGTTTTTTTCCGTCAGAGCGCCGGCAACACGGGCTCCAAAACCCATTTCCTCCTGATCTCCGAATGAGATGTCGCGATCATCGGACTGAAACTCCGCTCTCCAGACGATCAGCCAGCCTCCCGATCGAGAAGAGATCTTCACGCGATTCGTCATCACGCAGAGCGGCTGTTTGTCTTCGGTCAGTAGACGGCATTCCGTGACAAAGGTCAATTGACCCTCCTGAATCGCCGGGCCTTCGCTGAAACGTTGATGTTCGATGTCTCCTTTGTTGCGCCAGAAATCCGAGCCGCTGATATCGCCGAATCCGAGCCAGATCCCGGGATGCATTTCGGCGTGGTCGTCGGCATCGGTCCCGACGCGAGGAGGATGATTTCTCGTCACTTTGATTCCATCCGGCGCGAACAGATTCGCGAAGTAGGGACGCCGTATTCGTTCGTCGCGAAACACGAATTCGGCGACGGGTTCTCCGGAACTGGTGATCGAAAGTCGATCCTCTTGCATGTCAAACGCAAACTCCGATGTCGTCGATGAGCCTTGAATGGCGGCATGCTGCGACCACAGAGTGGCCGGCTGAGAGAGGACGGCTACGAGCATGATCAGGTCAATCGATTTCACGATGAGAGTTTTCCTTTCAGGGCGTGAGTTGCCGGCAATCGTTCGGCTGTGCGATCAGCAAGACGCATAACTGAGTACATCGTCGATTTCCTGCTCCGCGGCGAATCCGATCAATGCGGATGATACCGTCGGATGCCCGAGCGCGAATTGTACCGCGGCTTGCGGAAGCGATGTTCCCACGGGGAGGCCTTTCGCGATCTCCGCCGCTTGACGGCGATCCCGTTCGTATAAATCGAGCGGGAAAAACTTCGTCACTTTGGTATGCGCGCTCGGTTCGCGATCGGCGAGAGCGCCTCCACAAAATACGCGGATCGCGAACACTCCCATCTCCTGCCGCGCGCAGTCCGCGAAGATGTTCCCGTAATTCGTCTCGGCGTAATCGGCCGGCATATCGCGACCGGCGCTGGGGTTGAGCAAATTGTACGGCGTCTGTACCGTCGCAAACCGCCCGGAGTTGATCACGGTTTTCATCGAGGTCGCATCCCCCAGTCCCGTCAGTCCGAGATGCTTCACGAGTCCTGCGCTTCGCAATTCTTCGAACGCGGCGAGTACCCCTTGCGGTCCCAGGACATCCTGCGGAGTGACCGACGTCGGTTGATCGCCTCGACCGGCGGTCATCGAATTGTGCAACTGGAGCAGCGTGACCCCCGGCATCCGCAAGCGTTCGAGACTCCCCTCGAACGACCGCAACACAAAGCTGCGGATATCCCGAAACGCTTCATCGGAAAGCCGTACTTTGGTAGCGACATGAACGCGCTCGCTCGCACCGAGTTCTTCCAGTGCGATGCCCAGCGATTGTTCGGACCGACCGTCGCCGTAGGTCGCCGCGGTATCGAACCAGTTGATGCCGGCGTCGATCGCTTTCCGCACGACCTGAATCTGCCGAGCCGTATCGTCGAGCGCCACCCACCCCGACACCGGCCCAGCCCCGAACGAAACGGCCGAGACCTCGATCCCCGTTTTTCCTAAAGGACGGTATTTCATGGAATTCTCGTGTTGGCTCAGCGCCATTGATGGCCGATATGGAATGATCGGGCAACGAAGTTGTTCGTTTCGGAACGGAGACCAGCATACAGATTCGACATGTGCATAATAACGAATCGCTGGCTAGATTGCGTACTCTGATCAAATGATGTTCTATTTGGGGTGGCACGTCCCTGAGGCTTGGCGAAGGGCTTGGTTTTCCTGCAACCGCCACGCCCGTCGAAGACTCCGGGACGTGCCACCCGATCCACAGATGCCAACTTTGGACCCGATATCTAACCGCTCACCCATCGGATTTCGTTGACCCGACTTGCTTTAAGTGATATACTTATATCTGTAACTTGCCTGACGTTCCCACCTTTTCATCGGAGTTTCCGATGCTGCATCTTCTCGGCG
Source organism: Planctomycetaceae bacterium (assembly GCA_046160425.1). Taxonomy (GTDB): domain Bacteria; phylum Planctomycetota; class Planctomycetia; order Planctomycetales; family Planctomycetaceae; genus JAQCEJ01. Next base: position 4,496 of record JBJXGP010000355.1, on the reverse strand, counting down.
GAAATTCGACGCTCTGTGACGGTATCAACCGTCGCGAGTTGCTGCGCGTCGGCGGGTTGTCGCTCTTCGGCGGGATGACCGTCCCCCGTTTGCTCGCGGCTCAGGAAAATCGTTCGTCGAATCATCCACGCGGAGCCGCGAAGTCGGTCGTGCTGTTCAATCTGCTCGGCGGGCCGAGCCACATGGACATGTTCGACATGAAGCCGCTCGCTCCGGCGGAAATCCGCGGCGAGTTTCAGTCGATCGACTCATCGCTCCCCGGTTTACAAATCTGCGAGCATCTCCCCAATACCGCCAAATGGATGCACAAGGCGAGTTTGATCCGCACGATCTCGCACTCATACGATTCGCACGATCCGCTCGTCATCATGACCGGCTTCACCGAGGCGAATGCCCAGTTACCGACGCAGCCGACCTATCCCCCCGATATCGGCGCGGTCTGTCAGTATCTCGGCGTGGGACCGCAAGACATTCCTGGTGCCGTTTGTCTCCCCTGTTATCCCGGTTGGGGAGAAGGGGGACGCCGCGGCGGACCATACGGCGGCTTTCTGGGAAGTCAGTACGATGCCATGTTCTCGATGTGCGACCCGAAATTCGCCAACGAGCCCAAACGCGCGAACTACGAACCCGTGATGCCGATCGGCGAACCGTATCTCTCGGGCTTCGACAGCCAACCGGGGATGACGGTCGACCGCTTCGACGGCCGACGTTCGCTGCTCAGCCGGATCGATGAAGAATTCGAGCGGACGAGTCGATCCCCCGCGCAGGATCGCTTGAATCACTATCAACGCCGCGCGTTCGACATGCTGACGACGAGCAAGACGCGCGATGCCTTCGATCTCTCGCAAGAAACCGCTGAAACCCGCGACCGGTACGGCCGGCACTTGTACGGTTCGAGCATGCTCGTCGCCCGGCGGCTGGTCGAGATCGGCGTGCCGTTCATCAGCGTCCATCAGGAAATCTTCAAGCATTACGGCCACTCCTACGACATGCACGAAAACAACTTCGGCATGCTCAAAAATCACAACCTGCCGATCCTCGATCAGGTCTATCCCGCGCTCATTCAGGATCTCGACGAGCGCGGATTGCTCGACTCGACGCTGGTGATCGTGATGGGTGAAATGGGACGTTCGCCGCGCGTCAACGGACGAGCAGGCCGCGACCACTGGCCGCGCTGCGGCTTCAGCCTGCTCACCGGCGGCGGCGTCAAGCCGGGAAACATCCACGGCGTGACTGACAACCAGGCGGCGTATCCGGTCAGCGGTCTCGTCCATCCCGCCGATCTGGTGGCGACGATCTACCACCTGCTGGGGATCGACCCCCACATGACCGTCGAAGACCGCACCGGCCGCCCCTGGCCCATCGCCCGCGGCGGCGAACCGGTGCATGAAGTCATCGCCTGATTTCCGTAGGGTGCGTCGAGACGCACCTTAAATCGGGTAGCCCCGGTTGCTCGTCAACCGGAGTCGCGCAGCGACACGAGGGATTTCTTTCGGGGCGACGCTTTGCTTACGCCCTGCCCCGGTCGCAGCAGGGTTCACTCCACCTGATTTGAGCGCACCATTGATAAAGACGGCATATGAGCCTGTTCAAGTGTGGCGATTGGTTCGTCGTCTCAAGCTGGACTTGCTTGCGGACCCGACGACGGCTTGACGACGAATCGCCTGACGTTGGGAAAAATAGCTCCCTACCGCAAGCCACGGGATGAAGAACATGCCATAGCTCAACATTCCCCAGGTCAAGTTAAAGCGAAGCAAGCGGCCCAAGAGCCGTTCGGCTTCCGCTGGCGGGGCAGCGACCCGATGCTCATCCTGGGTGAACCAGAGCAGCAAGCCCCGGTAGGTGTGGTAAACGAATACCGCGTCGCCGCGCAACGGGGTATCATGCGTCTCAATGCCATCATAGCAACGGCGCATTGGTCGGAGAGCAAAAGTCCTCAGACCGCCGAAAAGTAGATACAGAGGGAAAGCGATGAGGATGAGCAAGACCAAGATGCCGAACAACATGAACGGCAACCGTTCAAAAAAAGTCATCGTAGTTTCTCCGCGAGCCGTTCTTTGAAGCCTAACGACCACCGTAACCGGGCGGCGACGTTACGCGTTGATTTCAATTTCCGCCGAATTCGCCGCTCCGGTTCACGCAATTGTTCGACGGCTTTTAGTTACGTGTCAAGCATGTCCCAGTCGTCACCGAGCATCCACCGAAGTGCGGACAATTTGCCGCTAAGCATGCCCCACTCGAAGTCACTCCACGGACCGAGATTCTCGATGCCGTACTCCTCTTCGAAACGGGCAGCTGCTTTCAGTGCGCCATCCCAAATATCCTTCCTTATCACATTGGGGTCGTATTGCCCGGTGGGATAGTCGTTCTCATCAACGATACGAATCTTACCTGTCTCCACAGCGTAGGCTCGTGCGCCGTGACGTCCGTACCAGATCTTGTCAAGTAGTTCGTCAAGTGCTTCAAGGATCTCCGTGAGTCTACGAGGTTCTTGTGTCCATTCCTCTTCTTCGATGATCTCTGCAAGCAATTCGGTATCGACGCGGCTGAGTGCTTCACGAAGACTAATAAAGTAGAAAGAATAGTCGTTTGCAAAAGCAAGCTGCAAATCAGGATGTGGTAGCCGCTTGTCTCCGTGTGGATCACTGAAATCTTCAGTATTGTGCGTGACAAACGCGTAATCCTCAGTGGGCTGCCGTTTTGCCAAGCAAGCAGTATACGTCTCGAATATTATGGCGTCTCCCATTCCATTCCTATTTCGATGAAACGGTGCTTTGGCTTCGATCGCCCGCTCCGCGGCGAGGAGCTTTGTGGAATCACTCGTATGAATTGTAGATGCAGCATTCATTAATTGTTCAATGCGGCCAATTGAATGAATGGCACCTTCACCGAGAAGTGGAATCTGATGGTCGACGTTGTCCAAATGTGCTAAGACGGCATCCTTGTCATCAGGATCGCCGAATTCCCTAACGGCAGCCTTCACCCGCTTGAAGACGCTTGAGAGACTGCGACAACAGTCTTCAGCAACGCGCGCCTTGTTACGTTGAAACTCATCCACCACAGTCTGCGGCACTAGCAGGGAGATGGTGTTGGATTCAAGCAGCCGTTGGAGGACACCGATCAATGAGTGCAGTCGATGGTCCTTTGCGAGGTCGAGCCAAACGCAAGTGTCAATCAGAAGTCGGTACACACAGATCTCATCTAAGATGTGACAATTGGACGCAACCCTTGCCGTTTAAACTACCGCGAACAGCTATTCGACCGCCGAAGTGCGGTAAAACTTTACTGCACTATTTCAGCCGAGTATGGATCTATGAATATTAATATGGCCTGTTTCGCTGGAAAGATCAACCTTCTCGTGAGCCGGCGCGGATAACAGGCCGTTGAAAAATGGGTGACACTCATGGCCTGCCAGTAGTGAGGTTGATGAACGTAGGACAAAGACCGGGTGGATAAACCACCCGGCTCGGGAAACTCGGCATTCGATCGTTTTCCACAGGGGTGCTCACCATTTTGATTGGACTTTGCTTTATTTCCCGATGAGGCGATGCGTATAATCCGCCACGTCTCGTGGTTCATCTCGGCCATCGCCTTGCGGAAAGGAACAGGATGTCATTTCTGCGCTGGTTACGCTTTCAGTATTGCCTGGCGACCAAGTCGCTATCTTACAGCCGGGATGTGATCGACAGCATTTACCGCATCTATCTGAATCACAACAAGGTGATTCATTATCGCGACGGGTATCCGGTCTATTCGCTGACGACCCCCGCGCTCTTTAGCAAGCCGATGGCCAATTTTCTCGCGCGGACGTTCTACCGCACGCTCCAGAATCGCAATCTGCCGAACCTGCTGAGCTTCGCCGTTAACGACGAGTGCAACGCCGCGTGCCAACATTGCAGCTTTTACGACGGCGTCGATCAACCGGGACGGGCGACGTTGAGTCTCACGCAGGCCAAAAAACTGATCGCCGATGCACAGGAACTCGGCGTCTCGGTCATCAACTTCGTCGGCGGGGAACCGCTGCTGCGAAAAGACCTCGCGCAGATCGTCGCCTCGATCGACAAAAGCCGCTCGACGTCGCTGCTCTTTACCAACGGCTGGCTGCTCGCCGAGCGGGCCAGGGAACTCAAGTCGGCGGGACTCGACAGCGTGTACGTCAGCATCGATTTTTCGGAAGCGGGACCGCACGATCATTTCCGTCAGACTCCCGGAATGTTCGACCGCGCCCTCGCCGGGATCCGTGAGGCGAAAAAACTCGGCTTTTCGACCGGCTTTTCGGTCACGATGACTCCCGAATCGTGGGAGGCGGGGGAACTCAATAAGATCATCCACCTCGCGAAGCAGGTCGGCGTGCATGAAGTCTTCGTGTTCGATGCCCTTCCCACCGGACGCTATCAAAATCGGACCGACTGCATCGACAACAGCGCGTGGGTCGACGACATGATCCGCTCGGTCGAGCCGTTTCATCGCGATGCCTCGTATCCGGGGGTCGCCTT
>JBJXGP010000354.1:0-2803 GCA_046160425.1 Planctomycetaceae bacterium | reverse complement strand
TCATGAGAACATCGCGACGATTGAACAGACTTATTTGTGCCGTAATAACAGTCGGTCTGCTCTTCAGCACGGCAGCGTCGCACGCTCAGTTGTTTGTGCTGCCTCAATCAACGGTCCCAGCCGGCGGTTCTGGCCCCGCACACGTATTTAAGGTCGGAAAGTTCGAGATCACCAATCAGCAGTTCGCTTACTTCTTGAACAACGCTCAGGTCGACGCGGGAGTATCGGGTCGCGGCAGCAACCTCGTCTTCCAGGCCAACGGACAGGTAACGACCACCGACGGCACGCTGATGTTCAAGCCCTTTTCGTCGTCGCGAATTGTCTTCGTCAGTTCGTCGCCGGTCGGAATGAAATACACCCCCGAAGCCGGCTACAGCACGCACCCGATCATGCACGTCTCATGGATCGGAGCGCTCAAGTTCTGCAACTGGCTCACGATCGATCAGGAAATTGGCGAGGACCAGCGCGTGTACACTGAGGGTCCGACCGCCGCGGATTGGCACCCGGCTGTCATCTCCACCGAAGACTGGGCAGTGCGCGATCTGAACGACGCGGAGCGGCAGGATTTGATCGACAACTATCTCGGGTACCGCCTCCCGATGGACAACGTCGGCGAGTCATTCGGCTGGGTTGGCCAACAGGAGAATCCGTACAACGAGTGGTACCAGATGGCGGCCTACGATCCGAACGCACCGAACACGGATCGCAGCGGCCCTGCCGACGAGACCGTCTCCGCTGATCATTGGTTCTACGGATTCGGCAGAGACACGATCACTGGTAACGGCGCCAACTATCTGATGAGCGGCGATCCGTTCGAATTCGGCGGAACCACTCCCACTGGTTATTACAACGGCAGCAACGGGAACACCATCAACACGAGCAACCCGTATCAGATTCACGACCTGAGCGGCAACGTGGCGGAGTGGATGCAGGATCAGGCGTTGTCGACCGCCAACCACCCCATTCGCGGCGGCTCGTGGGGCCAGATGACGACATTTCTGGCGGCCACGTACCGTCTCTATGCAGCCACCGACTTTACGAGCAGTGAAATCGGGTTTCGTGTCGTTCGCATGTTGCCCGCCCCTCCCATGCCCAACGGAGATTACAACGACGACGGGCTGGTCAATCTCGTTGATTATGACGAGATGAACAACTGCCTCCACGGTCCGGAGGCTCCCTATGATATTGACGGCGTGACGATGAAAACGGTCAACGTCGGTCCCGGCTTCTCCTTTTCACCTGCGAACACCACGATCGAAGTCGGGGACACTGTTCGATGGGATTGGGTCGGCGGCACGCACAATGTCTCCAGCGGAAGCGGCGGAATCCATGATGGGAATTTCTATTCCGGCCCAGCCACCGGCAACACGAGCAACTTCATGGATGTCGTGTTTACAGAGGAATTCGTGAACTCTCATCCCATGAACAACAGTAACTATCCGTTCTATTGCGAACCGCATTTCGGTTTCGGGATGATGGGGTCCATTCACGTCAACGCCGATCCCTGTTTCCCGTTCGACTTCGACAGCGACGACGATGTGGACCTGGCGGACTTCGTAGCCATGCAGTCGGCGTTTGGCAATCAATAACGCTCCTTCGAACGTGAGTAAGCAGGTGGATACAGAGCACCCACCTTTCAAGCCTTAACCCTCGTGATGCGAGGCATACCTGATTCGTCCATAGTCACAAGCGATGCACCGCGTTGAGCCGTTTCTTTTTCGGACCTGACATTTTTGCGCTCTGACTCCCGCAATAAAAAACGGGATTGTCGCCACTCCGGCTATCCCTGTTGATTATCAGACGTTATCGCACCCCGGTGGAAATGGCGCCAAAGCAATCAAAGTCACATCGTAAAGCGCCCGATGCAGAAATCGCGTTAGTGTTATTCGACGGTATACGCGCTTGGCGCGATCACGTCCGTTAATAACCGTGTGTTCCCGGTATCGAATCTATCTTGAAAGGAGAAAGGCTCGTGTACGAAACCATTCGGAGTACCTTACACGCCCTGCAGCGGGGGTGGGTAATAGGCATTGTGATGCTGGTCTGCCTGACCGCCTGCAACAATCGACCCAACACCGGAGGAAACAACGGGGGGAACAACGGCGGAAATAACGGCGGCAACAACGGTGGCGATGACGGAAACGAACTGACCAGCGATCCGCTCAGCTTCGATGGCATTCTGACGGGCACCGTCGTTGAATCCAATTCGACGCGCGAGTCCGCGGACGGCGGCGCTTCCGCACAGGCTGCCCCGTTGTCGTTCGATTACTCGACCACAACGCTGCGATTCTACGATCTGGCCGGAAACGCGCTGGTGGATGAGAGCGGCGTCGTCATTCCTGACGCCCAGCTTGCAGCTGATGGGACATTCACGGTCACCGGCCTTCCGGTGGGCGTTGACTTTACGGTCTGCTGCGACATTGCCACCGACGGCACGTGCGACCTGAACACCTGCACCAACATCCCGCAAAACTCGACGGATGATTCAGGCAACACGACTGACGTGCAAGTGACACCGCTGTCGACCTTGATCCTTGCAAAGCTGCAGGAATACATCAACAGCAAGAACATTCCGCTGGAAGAGCTTCCGATCAGCCCGGTCGCGCTGGTGACCCGTGTCGAAGAAGCGTACGACCACCTGTATGAAGAGACTGGAATTGAAGACACCGTTACTCTCGATGAAGTCGACGACCTGAGCGTTACGCAGCAGGCGGAGTTCTTTGATGACTCCATTCCGCAAGCGGCCCAGGCGGGCGTGCTGGTTGTCGATGGCAACCTCGACCTCGTTCAGGCGGAAGACGTG
>JBJXGP010000353.1:0-12551 GCA_046160425.1 Planctomycetaceae bacterium | reverse complement strand
GGAGGATCAGATACCTCATCCGCGCGTCATCACGCTCAATCAAGATAACATGTGGCTTCCCGCCGTCGACCCTCTGCATCGGGAGAACGTCAAGCGGGATGGCGTCGGACCCGGTTTGAGTTTCGGTAAGCATCTCGCCGCCGACGACGAAACGATCACCGTCGGCCTGATACCTTGCGCTGTCGCGGGTTCCGGACTCCATCGCTGGGAGAAAGGTGGAGATTGTTATCAGAATGCCATCGAGCGTGCGAAGGAAGGTATGAAATTCGGCACGCTGAAAGGGGTCATCTGGCATCAAGGCGAGTGGGATGGCCGACAACGAAAAAAGGCATCCACGTACGGACTACGATTGGGGGACGTGATTCGCGATCTTCGCAGCGATCTCAAGATGCCTCATTTGCCCGTGGTGGTAGGGAAACTGGGAACATTTCTTCGTCTCAATCGAGTCCCTTACGCAAATTATGTCAACGAAGGTCTCGAGAACATCCCGCAGGAAATCGACTACACGGAATGCGTGCATACCGAAACTCTGCGTCGCGGTGATTTGGATACCTTCAATGCTGAATCCGCACGCGAACTCGGCTTGCGGTATGCCAAACTCATGATGGACATTCATTCAAGATTGGCGGCGGAACGCCGGGCCGACAAGTTGGCGAAGATCAAGCGAGAAAACGACTTCTGAGGCCGCAGTCGCAATCGATGGTGGCTGTGAAACGCGAGAAACGTGCTCGCATTTCGGCGAAAATAGGCATTCCGTACCCACCTTCCGGCAGGCTCGCGTATATAATTTGACGGCATCTGATCGTCTGGCGTGCTTTATTTGCGGGTGAGCAGCGTCAACTTCCGATGAATGATTATGGTAGGAAGTGTCAAAAGTTGCGCCCAAGGTCCGTGAACAGCGGGCATGCATGGAGGATCGATCATGACGGAATTGAAGCACGAACGAGTCGGCGGGTACGGACAATGGTGGGCATCATTTTTTGGTGCCGCTGTACTGACGACGGGGGCAAGTCTGGGCCACATCGTCGTCGCGCAGGACGATTTCGGAAACGAGCCTCGTTCGGCATTGGAAGCGGTTGAGACTCCCTTTTCCTTCCCCGACGAGGATCCCCTGGTCTTGGAAGATCCTCCCTCTCCCCCTTTGCCCGAAGGAGATGCTCCCGGATCCGACGACCTGCTGGATGTTTTTTCTCCTCCCAATAACGGACCCGGTGATGCAGCAAATGACATCGGCAAGAATACCGACACGTCGGAATCAAGTAAACCGGCGCCGGCAACGAACGACGGTCCCGCCCCTGTGGGACCACGGGCGAGCGGTAGAAACGGCGTCGCCGACTTCACGAAAAAATCGCCTGGCGCGCCGATCGTCCGGCGGGAACTGACTCGCAACGAACAACGGATCGTCAACGATACGCTTCGTCGTTCCGAGCGACTGATGGTTGTCAGCGAAGGTGCGTTTCGTGAAGGGCAGACTTCGCTCACGCGGTATGCCCAATCTCTCGATGTCGCGTCGAAGATGAACTCCGTAACAGCCGAGATTCTCGTTCGACCGGAACTCGAGCGAGCGGCCCTCGAATCGCAAGGGGCGCTGCTGCGCGAGGCATCACAACAATTGAACGATCTGAATCAACCGAACGGCGGACGCTGGAATTCCGAGAGAATGCTGGCGGATGTGCTGATCGCCGATACGATGTTCAAACTTGCATCGTTGCAAAAAGAGCAGAACAACGAACAAATCGAATCGTCAGCGGCGGCCCGCATGGAGGCTGCTCAGCGCTTGTTCGAACAACGCCTTGGAGATTACCGGATCGGCTGGGCCGAATTGGGAGAAGTCACGCAGGCGGCGCGATTCCTGATTCCTCCGGCCACGAAGGATATGAACTCCGAACAGCAAGCGGCACTGGCGGAAGCGATTTCCGAATATCAACAGGTGTTGCTCCAGGCCGAGTCCCGAGTGGAACTCTGGAATCGCAGCAAAGCCAACATGGGGACGGATCAGTTGATGTCGATCATCCGCAACGACGGAGGGTTGACCCCCTTGTCTCCCCTGGGGCCGGATGGCACCGGTTTGGCCTCCGACGATGCTTTCCCCGGTCTGCACGCTTACGATGAGTTGATTTTGCGATCGGCGACGCGTCCTTCGCCCTTGGAGCATGGTGAAATCTTTCCGAGCGAGTTCGACCAAACCGGCGTCGACGGCGGAGCCGGGCGAACTGATCACGTGCAACAGACGCAGGCCGAAGTGCTCTTCGTGACAGCACAGATCGCCGAATTGAACGGCGATAAGTCGGCGGCCCAAGATGCTTATACGCGAAGTTTTGAAGTCGCCGACAAGGCCTTTCAAACGGAATTGGAACTCTACCAGAATGGAAATGCATCGCTGGGCGACGTGACACAGGCCTGGATGGCGGGTCAAGCGGCGCGTCAGAGTTGGGAGCAATCTCAAAAAGACGTCCCGCAGGACTGGAGCGAACAGCAGCGGGCCGATCTCGATCGACTTCAGGACTTGACTGCTCGTGGTCACGATCGCCGCGGTGCGGGTATGGAGGAACTGGAAATGATCGGCAGCTTGCAATCGTTTGAAGCCGTTCGCGATCTGAAGAGAACTCTGGATCGCGAAATGGCGGCGCAACAAACGGCGCAAGACGCGACATCAGCCGTCAGCGGCAAGCCATTCGAGCGCGTGCAAACGTTTCTACCCGCCGCCGATAACGCTGCGCCCGAGGCGTTGAATTCTGATGGGGTCGATCCCGAAAAGTCGCCATCGCCGCCTCCGGGAGAATAAACATTGACACCCTTTTGGCATAGCGGGATCAGTTGGGCATTGAGTCCGCGGTTGTCGATGTGGTGTAGGTTTCTATTACATCTTCGGGGTGGAGCCGATCGTATCTCTCGCGCAAGTCTCGTGCTATCAGTAAGTTATAATTCTTACTGGAAATAGTTGGAATTCGAGCTAGAATAGTGCAGCGGGGAAGGTGAACTGATATTCCTATCTGTTGATGCACCCTTGAAAGACTGCCGTGCGTGGTGAACGTGATCGAGTGACCCGGGCTTTGGACTTATTGGCCCAAGGGTTGGCTCCTTATATCGAACGCGAATTGAAGGTCATCTACGGTGACACCTGGGTCATAGCGGCTCAGGAGAGTTTCCGTGAAGATCGCGGCAATTTCGCGCACCGGGAAGATGTCCTTCGGCGGGATGCGCACTCGTTGCTCACGATCATGTGGGATCAGTGGAACCGCGTTTTTCGCCAGAACCTGGGACAGCCCGACCGCAGCCTGGTCAGCGAATTGCGAGACTTTCGCAACCGCTGGGCTCATCAAGAAGACTTTAACTTCGACGATACCTATCGCATCCTCGACAGCGTTCAGCGCATCCTTGCGGCGATCGATTCGACCGTCGCAGAAATTGTCGCGGATGAAAAGCGGCAACTCCTGCGAGAGGAATTCAGCATCGAAGCTGAAGCAGCCGCCCGCAAAACCGAAGACACACAAAAGAAATGGCGCGATATCACCATTTACGTCCTTTGTTGCGGAGCAACAGTTTTTGCCATCATGCATTCCGGTTTCGGCACAAACGGCTGGATCTTATCGGGAATCGTGCTTCTGGTCTTTGGCTACGTCGCGTATCAGCGCGTCAGCACGCCGGCGCGCGTCTATTTGGGCGCCCATGAATGCGTGCGCTGCGGGAAGATTATCTATCAACAACCCTGCCCCTATTGCGAAGCGCCGGCCCGGACGCCTGCCGTCAATGTCCAAGACTCCGTGAAAGCCTGAAAGTCCGGGCGACGCCAGCTTCCCGCGAGATACCGTTTCATTTGGCGAGCTTGGCAACGGCTTCCGCTGAGAGCGCTCCGCGATACAGCCGCACGTCGCACAACTTCCCGCGGAAATGATCGTGCGGGCCGGCACCGATGCGAAGCGAAACATCGGGATTCAGCTCGTAATCGTCGGATGATAATTTCGACGACTCTGCGATCTGTTTTCCGTCGACGTACAGCTTGAGCGATTCGGTCTCTTTCACGGCCGTCACGTGATGCCAGCCCGCCGGAAACCTGCGATCGGCCGACGCGACTCGCCCCGCTTCAATCGACCAGACGCGACCCGAGGGGAGCGTCCCCGTGAATAAGCGTCCCTGGTACACGGCCATCGTCCACGCGCGCCGATATTTGACGTCGGGGGTCAGATCGATGCGCCCCGTCAGCGTCCACTGATCGGGACCGTCGTAGCGATAGACCTGCGCGAGGGGCAAAGTCCCGCCGTACATCTTGCCGTTGTAGACCGCCATTCCCATGACTTCCAGTTCTTCCCCCAGGCGGCCGGTGTTCACCCAGTTTTGATCGCCATCGTAGCGGAAAACGTCCCCACCCGGCCAGCACCCGCAATACAACTGGGACTCGTAAACGACGAACGCATAGGTTTGAGTGGTTTCGCCGAGCTTTCCCGTATGTGTCCATTTTTCTCCATCGAAACGGAAGACGGAACCTTCGTCATAGCAGCTTGCCCAGATCTCGCCGTTCCAGACGGTCAGTGCTTCGACGCGTTTACCATCGGGGGTGCCGACTGAAGTCCACGTTGTGCCGCCGTCGTACCGGAACAACGACGCCGGTTTGTAAAGCGACGACACATAGAGTTTGCCTTTATAGACGGTCAGTCCCGCAACGGCTTCCACTTCGGGCAACTCTCCCACCAGTTCCCAGTCGTTGTCGGCCTTGTACTTGTAGATCTTGCCTCCCAGATTCGGGTTCTCCGACTCCGAAAGAGCAGAACCTCTCAGCCGATATTTAGAGGAGGCGGCGTAAATCTCCCCTTCATAACTCGCCAACGCGGAAATCGAATTGCTCGGATCGGGACTGCCGATGTCTTCCCATGTGTCTCCACCTGCGTATCGAAAGATATGTCCGCGACCCGATTCTTCGGCTTCGCAAGTGCTGCCATAGAGTACCCCGTCATGAACCAGCATCGAGAACACAAGCACGGCATTCCCCAGCCGGCCGTTATCGGTCCAGTTTTCGTCGATATGGCCGTTGTCGATCCCGAATTGCAACTGGCGCTCGTTCGCGGTTCCCGTAGTCTGGCCGACGTTATGCATTAGCGTCAACGAGAATCCCTGCCGATTCGCGGGATCGTAGCGGCTGATCAAATCCCCCAGCACGTCGTCGAGCATTTCGTCGGTATGGACCCACATGGATACACTGAATGGATCGCGTCCGAGATTCAGTTTCTCCGATGAATCCACCTCGATCAGGTTGTCCCGCCCGTCGAATTCAGCCGACTTCGAAAGCCCGACCGTCGGCCCGTCGGCGACGAATTTCACGCCGTGAACCTTGCCGGTATGCAGGTTCCCGGAGCTGTCGGCGGCGGAGTCCTGCAATTTCCAATGTCCGATCAATTTCGGTTCATCGGCAGAGGCGACGCCGGAAAATGATAACGCACTTGCCACGAGTGCAACCAACGACAGTTGGCTTACGAATGATTTTCGATCGAGGAACTGAGGCATCGGTGCATGCTTCCTTTTGTTGAACAGAGTGGTCGATCGTGATGGGAGCGAATGGCCCAAACCGAAAAATCCGGCTCTCCCTGCGTTGTTTTAATATACGCGGTCCCGATGAATAAATCCAATCGGAGCGTTCTCCCGTCGAACAAGTTCGGCAGGAATACGACTCATGCCAGGATTTCCTGGATCACCTGACCGTGATCGATGTCGAGTCGTTTTCGTCCGGGGACTTCGAGCCGGCGGCCGTCCAGTCCCATCAGATGCAGCACGGTGGCATGCATGTCGGTGATGTAATGCCCCGGCTCGATCGCGTGATAACCGAGTTCATCGGTCTCACCATGCACGAAGCCGCGTTTGATACCGGCTCCGGCGAACCAGATCGTAAACCCATGTGGATGGTGATCGCGGCCGTCGGTTCCCCCCGCGCGTTCTTCGACAGCCGGAGTCCGGCCGAATTCGGTACAGAAGACGACGGTGACATCGTCCCATAGTCCGCGCTGTTTCAAGTCTTTCAGCAGCGCGGCCACCGGCAGATCGACTTCTGCACTGCGGGCCGCATGCAGGTTCTTCAGATCGCGGTGCGAATCCCAGACGCCGTAAGGCGACGCATAAAGCTGCACGAAGCGGACACCCCGCTCTACCAGTCGGCGAGCGGTGAGACAACGCTGCCCCGCGATCCGAGTGGTCTCTTTATCGATGCCATAAAGTTGCTGTGTCGCCTGCGTTTCCTGTGAGAAGTCAACCGCTTCGGGAACGGCGGTCTGCATGCGATAGGCGAGTTCATACGCGCGGATCCGCGCCAGAATCGACGGGTCTTCCGGATAAGTGACGTTCGAAAGCTGATTGAGGCGATTGAGCAGTTCGAATTCCCGCCGTTGTTCTTCGGCGAGCAACTGATCGTTTCTGCGACCGTACAGCAGCGGTTCTTTCGGGTCGAGTTTCAACGGCACGCCCGCGTACTGCGGGCCGAGGTAATTGGCTTCGATCGATTCGCGGGTGTCGGGGCGGGTCGGCCCTCCCAGGACGACGAATTTGGGAAGATTTTCGTTGAGCGTTCCCAATCCGTACGACATCCACGAGCCGATGCTCGGCTGGCGTTCATCGAGTTTGTGTCGCCCGTGATGTATCTGGTTTTCGGCGGCGTGATCGTTGTCCGACGTCCACATGTTGCGGACAAAAGAAATATCATCCACGCACTCGGCCAGATGCGGCCACCAGTCGCTCATTTCGATTCCGCTTTGTCCCCGCTTCTTAAAGCCGATTTGCAAGGGATAGATCTTCGAATACCGTTCGCGGACCAACTCGATGACCGAGCGAGAACGCTTTTCGTCGACGGTCGAATCGAACGGATTCGGATATGGCGTATCGGCGAACGTCTTGCCGGCGTATTTGTTGAGAGCGGGCTTCGGGTCAAATGTTTCCAGGTGACTGTAACCGCCGGAAAGAAATACCCAGATCACGCTCTTGGCACGGGGAGAATGCATCGGCCGGCCGTCGGGCGGAGACCACGCGGCATCCTCGGCGGCGCGAGTGATGCCATCTTCCATCAGCATCGATCCCAGAGCCAGGCCGGTGAAGCCCATTCCGAGATCGCTTAAAAATGTTCGGCGCGCATGAGTCTCACATGTACATTTCGAATGAGCGGTCGGGGGTTGCAAAAATGATTTCGTCATGATTTACTTCATCGATTGGCTTGCGGATTTGATTCTCTCAATGAATCGTAATGAACTCGTGATGATTGAACAATGTGCGAATCAGGCTCTCCTTCGCGCGAATTTCCGGATCGGGAGAGGGACCGGACGCAGCATCGGCGGCGGGCAACTCCCCTGCGGAATTCGCCGTCTTCACGCCGTTGATCTGCTGTGCGAGGAAGTCCCGGCAGATGTCCAGTTCAGCCGACGTGGGGGGGCGGCTGAGTATGTGTGCGAACGCCGCAGAAATGAACGCATCGGTCGAGGTCTCCCCTTCGGCGGCGATTGCGGAAAGCAGCCGTTTCGTCAATCGCCGGCTGCATTGCTGCGTCAATTCGCCGTTGACCATTGCCAGTGCCTGCTGAGGGATCAGAGTTTCGGAGCGTCGATAACAATCGGTGGGATCGGGGGGATCGAACAGGCTCAGGAAGGGCATCGCGCCGCCGTCTTCGGGATGCAGCAGGAAATAGAGCGAACGGCGTTTCGAGGCGATGTCCTGCACGTTGTCGAGTTCCGGTCCGCCTATGGTATTGTCGAGTTCTCCGCTGAGATGGAGTAAGCTGTCGCGAACGACTTCGGCTTCGAGTCGCCGGGAATTTGACATCCAGTAATATCGGTTGTCTTTATCGATCCCCTGGCAGCGCTGAATTTCCGCTTTGAGGATCGCGTCGTTACTCGAAACAGAAGAGGCCAGCCGGTACGTGCTGCTGGTGACGATCAGCCGATGCAGCCGCTTCATGCTCCAGTTGTGCTCGGTGAATTCGACGGAGAGCCAGTCGATGAGATCGCGATGCGTCGGCTCTTTCGCACTCGGGCCGATGTCGTACACCGGTTCGACAAGCGCGCGGCCAAAATGCCGCAGCCAGATGTGATTGACGGCAACCCGGCTCGTGCGCGGGTGTCCGGGGTCGGCGAGCCAATGCGCGAGTGCCGCCCGCCTGCCGGTCGATGTCGCTGGATACTCGGGACTGAACGGCGTGTATGATTCTCCCTCTTTCATCGTCTCAGCCACCGCATTCTGCACGGAAGTCTGCGCGGCTTGAATTGCCTTCTCGGCTTTAACGAGTGCGTCATTCGCGGCGGCCTCTTTGGATGCCGCCTCTTTCATTGCGGTTTCATCTGCAGCGGGATCTTTCATTGCGGATATTACGGTCAAGTTGAGCTGCTGTTGCAGCAGGTCGTTTTTTGCTTGTGCAAGTTGGAGTTGGGCTGTCGCCAGAGCCGCTGCTTTTTCGGCGCGGAAGGCCTGTTTCGACGCTTCGCGCACGTCCCCAGCCGCGCCGAGGAATCGAACGTCATCGGCCGCGATGCGGGCTTCGATCGATGCGATCTGTGCCTGCGTTTGAGCGACTTTGGCTCGCGCTGCTTCCAGTTTTGCGGTGAGTGCATCCAGACTCATTTGGGCCGACAGCACGTCCTTCCGGGCTGCGGTGATAATCGGATTCTCTTGCGGCTGAGCCGATAATAATTCCAGTTCGGTAATGTTCAACTCGCGATTCCACAATCGGACTTCATCCATGAGGCCGACGTGGCGTCCCGTTCCGTCGGAATTTCCGATCCGCAGCGGTCCGGCCGGTTTGGATCTCGCGAGAGTGCTGAAATCCTGATTGTCGGGATTCCGCGGGACGCTGTGCGTCTGCAAGTCGCCGTGCGATGTCAAATCGCGAATGGCAAGTGTGACCTGATCTCTCCCCATAATTAGTGCGACGTAATAATCGCGTCCCGTTGCGAGCAGTAGCGGCTGGTCGCCTCCGGCGGTGACGACCTCGCGAGTTTCCCCCGCGGGATTGAAATACAGGAGACGGAGTTCGCTCGATTTGTCATTCAACCCGCGATGCATGAACAGCCAACTGCCGGGAAGCTCGGACATCGTGCGATTCATGTTCGGTGAAGATGCCGCCACATGCAGCAGCGTTTCAAACGTGAACTGCTCCGCAGCAAAATCGACATGCGGATCAGCGGCGAGGAATGCAAAATTCTGATGTTGATGAAACTGCGCCGCTTGCCGGTTGGATGCACCTCTGGTGGATTCCGTAGTCGCATTGATGACAGGCGGCGGCGGAAACGTCGCACCCATCCCCTTGGTCGTCAAGGGGAGCACGAACGGCGAAACGGGGGGATCGCTACCGGCGACGCGCTGCAACTTGTGATGACGACCGCTGTGATCGCTCAGAAAGAGTTCATCTCCTTCCCCTTCGAATCGCCAATGTCCAATCAGATGTTTATCGACGTCGGCGATTTGAGAGTTTGGCTTTTCGTCAGGGGGAATCGCTTTTTCAGCGTCGGTCAATTTCTGTTGCGCGGCGTCGAGTTGTTGCTGCATCGCCGGGATCTGGGCATCATACTCGGTCTGGATCGCGGCGAGTTCCTTCTCGGCGGTTGCGAGTGCCGAGCGGGCGGTTGCGGTTTCCTGTTCGCGGACAAACGGTTTCACGCCGGGATAGAAAGCCTGCGGCGGCAATGTGACGGGTGTAACCGGTGGAAGTGTCCCGCGAAAGACGGCGGGGACACCCGGTTGCACGGGGGGCTTGTTCTTGATGATTTCGCGGGCGTCGCCGCCGCGATACACGAACGTCTCGGCTTTGAGATTCTCTTCATAAATTCGCGCCAGTCCCGCAGGAGTGGGAGCCAGCGACGAACCCGACTTGGGATTGTAGCGAATGTATTTATCCAGCGGCGGTCCGCCGGGAACGCGGTCGTGTCGAAACTCGAGCGGTTCGAAGAAGGCGCGGAACCGAAAATGATCTTCCTGCGCGATCGGATCGTATTTGTGATCATGGCACAAGTTGCAGTTCATGCGGACGCCGAGAAATGCTTTGCCGGTGTGTTCCACCATATCCCTCATCCAGGTATCGTAGTTCAGCGAATACCAGTTTCGCACGATGAACCCCGTTGCGACAACCTCGGAATCGTCACCCGGCTTGAGTTCATCGGCGGCGAGCATCATCGAGAGCATGTCGGCATAACTGCGGTCGTCATTGAGAGAGCGGACGATCCAGTCGCGCCAACGCCAGACGTGGGGGGCGCTGTTGCGGACATCGTTCACCGAACGCCGACCGTACCAGTCGCTGTAACGCCAGACATCCATCCAATGCCGTCCCCAGCGTTCGCCATATTGCGGGCTGTCGAGCAGTCGATCGACGAGTCGATCGTAGGCCTGGTCGCCGGTTTCCGCATATTGATTCAGGAAGACACCAAGTTCCTCGCGCGTCGGCGGAATCCCCACCAGATCGATGTATACCCGGCGCATGAGCACAGCGGGATCGGCCTCTGGCCCCGGCGTCAGGCCGAGCCGATCGTGTTCGCGGGCGATGAACAGGTCGATGGGATTCCGTGCCCACGTGGCGCTCTTGATTTGCGGCAGCGGAGGACGCATCGGCGGTTGGAACGACCAGTGCTCGCGGGGGTCGGCCTCCGGCGTTTCTCCCTCAGGAGGAACTCCCCCCGATGCGATCCACTGACGGATCGCATCGATCTGTTCGGCCGTCAGCGGTTTCCCCTCGGGGGGCATCCGCACCGTGTCATCGGCCGCGCTGATTTTCTGAAGAATGAGACTCGCGTCGAGATCGGTCGTCACGAACGCGGGGCCGCTCTCGCCCCCCTGCTGCATCGCCGCCACGGTGTCGAGACGTAATCCCGCTTCCTGCTTGAGCGGACCGTGACACGAGTAACAACGCTCTTTAAGAATCGGCTTGATCTGTTTCAGATAGAGTTCGACCTCATCGGCGGCGACAACGACACTGACGAGCGCCGATCCGGCGGACAGCCAGATCAATCCCGCACACAGAAACCAGACATTGGGTGTGAACAACAACGTTCTCCCTCTGAGAAACCATTCCCGTAAGATGGTCATTGCTGTGGTCATGTTTACCTGATTGGGATGGAGGGATTTCAGGTGGGATCTTAACGCGTGCGTGGCCCTGTTATTTTCATCGAATTCAGCAGAGAATGCAATTCGAATGTCCGACGTCAGGAGAGGGAATGGAAAAAATCCGCATCAAGAAAGACTCGCATCGATTTGCGGGGCGAAGAGCGGATCGACCGAATCTTCGCTCGAAGCAGCGGCAAGTTGCGTAATCGTTTGTCGAACGGTTAGAATCATGAACGTCGAGTCCCAAATAATGGACGGCATCACACGCGTCGTGCGCGGTTAAATCATCTCGATATGCCGAATTCGAACGGATTACTTTAGAGGAAGGGTCAAACGATGAGTCTCCAGATCAATCGTGCCGTGTTGTGGAGTCTGGTCTTCTGCGGCCTGTCGCCCGTATTCGCCGCCGAGCCGGTGACGCTCGAGAACCTGGTTGCTCCCGAAGCGAATCAGAAAGACGAGCCGTTGGCTGACGCATTCTCGATGGAGAAGGCGCTGAACTTTCTCGACTCCGCCGCGCTCGACTGGCAGAAAAGTAAAGGATGCATGACCTGCCATACCAACTATGCGTTCCTGTATGCGCGGCCAACCGTCGATGCCGAGGCCCCGGCACATAAAGAGGTCCGCACGTTTGCCGAGAATCTGGTCAACGTCCGCTGGAAAGAAAGCGGCCCGCGCTGGGATGCCGAAGTCGTCGCAACCGCCGCGGCACTGGCCTACAACGATTCCGTCACGACCAACAAACTACACGAGACGACGAAGATCGCCCTCGATCGGATGTGGACCGTCCAACAAGAAGACGGCGGATTCAAGTGGCTCCTCTGCGGGTGGCCTCCGATGGAAAACGATGTCCATTATGGTGCCACCTTGGCGGCGATCGCGGCGGGTGTCGCTCCGGACGACTACAAGCAGACCGAGCAGGCGCAAAAGGGTCTTGAAGGAATCCGCAAATATTTGAAGGCCAATCCCGCGCCGACGCTGCATCACGATGCGATGGTCTTGTGGGCATCCACCTATTCTGACGGTTTGCTGACCGATGACGAACAGAAAGCGGTCGTCGACAAACTGCTCGCCGCACAGCACGAAGACGGCGGGTGGGGTTTGGCATCGATCTATCCGTGGGAGCGTGCCGATAAAACTCCACAAGATACGACGACGAGCGACGGGTACGGCACGGGATTCTCGATCTTCATTCTGCGAACCGCAGGAGTTCCCGCCGATGACGCCCGGATCCAGAAGGGAATTGCCTGGCTCAAGTCGAATCAACGCGCCAGCGGTCGCTGGTACACCCGCTCGCTGTTCAAGGACAGCAAGCATTTCATCACCCACTGCGGTACGGCCTTCGCCGTGATGGCCATCCAGTCGTGCGAAGCCGAATTGACCGCGAAGAAATGACCGGGATACGGCTGGCCTGTATTCCATGAGCGACGTGTACGCATGGATCATTCAATGGGGACGGCAGGAGCGTACGCGGCTCATGCCGTCCCACTTTT